>PFXJ01000071.1:0-5437 GCA_002791595.1 candidate division Zixibacteria bacterium CG_4_9_14_3_um_filter_46_8 | reverse complement strand
ATGGTCGTATAGATATATTCTCGTTGAGTTGGGTCTTGGCCCCCCGCTTCGGCGGGGGGATGTGACCGGACGGAATGCTTGCTTTTACCAGCATTATAGGTCAATACCCTTATGGTCTTGACAGTAATGCTTGCTGTCAGGTGAGGCCACCCGACAGCACAAGATAATAGAATTCTGTTAGTTTTGCGGTTCATCGTTATGCATGGGATCAAGCCAGCCAATAAACCAGACCGGCGACTATAACTATGACCGTCATCCCAACCATAATCTTCTCATGAATGCACATCCCTTTGTGGGTTGAGCAACTGGATCCGAGTTTACACATCTTGGACATTTCTTCACTCCTGACTTTGAGTTTAATTTGATTTGACAGTTTCATTACACGATTGCTGTCTTGCTTCGATTTACTGGTTAGTCGGAGCTGGTTTCCAAGCGTTACAAACTTAGATAAGAAAGCTTTACAAAATGGTAAGGAGTTGTACTACAGTAGAATAAAATGGAGATTGTGGAGTGTTATGACTTTTCGTCATTCTGCTCGAGGAATTTGGCAATTCGCTTCCGGGCATCGGAACTCAGCCTGGCCTGCTCATTCCGTGACAAAGCCTGGCCACGCGCCAAATTACGCATTAACTGCAGTTGTTCGGCATTGCGCCTACACCAGATACACATACGAAGATGCATACGGAGCCCCAGACGCTTTGTCCAGGGCAATGATTCATCCATTGCCTGAGATGTCAGGCGCGATACCTCCTTGCAGGAAGGGAGCATCCGATTCATCAGTCTCATTATCATCATCATACTCACTGTACTCACTACCTTTATGATTTTTGATCAGGCGCCAATCCAGTGGGATTCCAAACATCGCCTTAAGAGTTTACGAGCTCGATGCAACATCACTCTCAAGTTAGTCGGTGTCACCGCCAACACGTTACAGACTTCCTGGTATTCGATCTCCTGAATGTCGCGTAGAGCATAGACTTGGGCCAAACGCTTATCCAAACCCTCAAGACAACGTTGCAGGTGGTCCCAGAATTGCTGCTGCTCCACGGGATCGTTCGGATCAACTGACCATGCTGCGGGTCTTCGCTGGGGATGCCAGGAGCCGGTATCCGGGCCGATCAAAATATAATCGTCAGTATAATTAAAGTCAGCGAACTGCTCAGGTTGATTTAGCTGTGTCTGGCGGCCGGCCTTTCTATAATAGTCCACTACTTTATTCTTTAGAATCCCGATTAGCCATGTCCGCTCCGATGAAGCACCTATGAACGCAGCTCGCCCTTTAAGGGCTGCTAATAGCGTTTCCTGAACCAGATCTTCTGCAGTGGAGCGATCACCGACATACCGAAACGCATACCCAAAAAGGGCATCACCGTGTTTTTCAACCCATTCTTTCGGGTCGGATAGGGTTGACCGTTTAGCAGGATATTCCGGTTCGGTCACGCTCATAATCAGCAGATTATTTCTCCAATTCCACGCCAAGACCGTCGGCGATTCGATTTACATAAGCAAAATATGCTGTCACTTGAACGATATCGTGCAACATGCGGTCGCTGATACCTCGCTCTTTCAGCGGCTTGATCGTAGCAAGCGTGATTTCCTGCGGTCGCAGAGTAAGCGCCTCAACGAAATCAAGAATCTGCCGGTCTTCTTCGCCAATATCTGCTTGCCGGAAATCAGAAACCAATTGCTTTTTCAATTCATCCGGAACATTGCCCAAAGACCGCAACGCGGCCCAATGATGTTCAATTCAGTAATGGCACTTGTTAAGAGCCGAGACAACCACCGCGATCATCTCCTGCTGATGTCTCGAAAGCGGCGAGCCCGCCGACATAATAGATCGATACAGGCCAATATGTTGCTCCATGACAGGCGGATTGACCCCGGAGATGCGGATTATGTTTGCAGGACATCTATCCTTTCCACCATACTCTGCATAGAGTTGCTGGAGTTCGGGCGATCCATCTTCAAACGCTATATAATCAATAAAGGGCATTCTGCCTTTTGTTAGTAAAAACATTCATTCATAATTTTTAAATATACCACTGCCTATGCCGCTTGTCAAAGTGATAACGCGTCAATTGTGGCAATTTATCATTTGGATCAGCCAAAGACCGCAAGCGAGAAAAGGCCCGAGATCGATTCGAATACAAACAGCCAATCCTCTGACGAAAGCGTTGCCCTTGGTAACGATAGTCGATGCAGTAAATTCTATCACGCCTGCCTTTTGAACCAACAAGCCAAAATCATGGTCACAAAATGGAGCAGGTCTTTGCCAGCCAATATGAGTTATCTTTAATCTGTTGCCGATAAATAAGTTGAGATATCGCAAAAAATAAAGCGGAGAGACTGGGATTCGAACCCAGGAGGAGCTTTTGGCCCCTACATGCTCTCCAGGCATGCTCCTTAGACCAACTCGGACATCTCTCCCATCATTATTATAAGCCTATCAAACTGCTCTCGCAAGAGTATTTTTGGGAGATGTTTGGTTAAGGCGCTCGAATGATGAACAATATCCGGTTGTAAAGAAATGTCCTTTACTGCCGATACCAGATTCAAATCCCAAAACATTCAAGCCCCGTAGAATTTATAAATGAAATTAATCTCGCTTGCATTTGGAAAATTCCCGAACGCCATCAAATTGCACAGCCGCTTTATGCCGGATAGCAATTACCTCAAGATCACTCTGGACCTGGTAGATAGTGAGCTCCGGCGGGAATCAGTTATGAAAAACCTCATAAGCAATATTAGAAAAATCTTTCCGAGATTCGATCATCACCAATGCTGTAATGACGAATGGAGTGGGTTCGAAGGCGGAAATCGCAAGGTGGAATCAAATTTTAGGATAGGCAATATCTCTGATGACATACCCCATCTTCTTGAACACATACTTATTGAGACAGTTGCCACTGTCGGCTGTGTCAAATCGATTAGCGGAGTAACCGGCGGCTACTATTGTCCCGTAAATCGCTACGACATTTTTGTAGAATGTCCCGACAAAAAGCTGGGTATATTCTCCTTGAATTTTTGTATGATTTTGATGCAAAAGTTGATGAATGGAAAAAAAACGATTAAGCTCCCGCGCAAATTCTCCGATATTCATTATGAGGATCTTGATCCTGCCGATAGCCGTTTATCGTGCAGTTGCAAAAAGCTCATTGAGAAGCTCTTGATTTCGCCAATACCAGTGACAAGCATAATTGATAAAAGATGAATAGGAAACTTCAGATTACTAACCGATTTCGGAAGATAAATATCAGCGAAACCGATCATATTGAGGATAAACTCTCAATTCCAGCTTGTAAGAAACATCTTGCCAATGGTTCATTAAGTCGTATTGCGGAATTTGAACCGAGGGAGACTGGATTTTATCGAACTATTTATTTGTGCACTGTACTGATGGAAAAGGGCGAAGATATCGCCGATGGAGTTTCCAGAAGTAAATTGAAAACCTTAATTTAACTGAAAGGAGGAAGCATGAATCGATTTGGATTCTACGACTTCAAGTGGTTTGAGAAGACGCCAACCTCACCACAGGCCCTGAAATGCAAAATCACGGACTTGATTTTCAGCAGTTGGAATGCCCGTTGCCGTGTCGAGAATATCAATCCGGAGACTGGCGAGTACCGCATTGTCCTTCAAGGAACAATCGATTGGGGGAACTGGAATACGACTGATTCAACTAAGTAGAGTATTTGCGGTATTACAAACCAAACAAACAACCATAACATTTTTCAGGAAGGAGAAACTATGCCTCGTTTTAATTTTACCGACTTCAAATTTTTCGAAAAAACTCCGACTTCGCCCAATGCCCTGCAATGCCGTGTTTCCGATCTTATCTTCAATAGCTGGAATGCGCGCTGCAAAGTTGACACGGTGAATGCCGAGACCGGCGAATATCGCATCATTCTGCAAGGAACCCTGGATTGGGACAACTATTATCCTGAGGATTACACCAAGTAGCTACTGACCATTGAGCACAAGTTGCGGAAATCGTAATTTGCTTCAATAAAACCTAACTTTGACAAAGGAGAGATCATGCGTAGAAACTGGATGAAAGACCTGAAGTGGTTGGAGTCCACGCCAACTTCCCCATATACTCTGCAGACTAAACTCTCGGAGGTTCTCTATAACAGCTATTCCTGCAGGGCCAGGGTGGAAACTGTTAATCAGGAGACCGGGGAATATCGCATTGTCCTTCAGGGCACAATTGATTGTTGCGGCGAGGACACGAATACTTTCAGTAAGTGATGGTTCGACCGAGCGGAGGGGTTGGACCCCTCCGCCTGCCGTTGATCAAACATTGGATTAAAATTCAATTATTTAGTTAAAGGTTAAAATGCATTCATATTGGATAAATAATTTAAAAGGGCTGGAAAATACTCCGGTGTCTCCCCAAAATTTGCAATTCAAGTTTTCGGAACTGCTGTATAATAGCTATTCCTGCAAGGCTAAAGTCGAAAATGTGAATCCCGAGACTGGGGAGTATAAAATTGTTCTCCAAGGAACACTTGATTGCTGTTGGGATGAAAATAACCGGAGTTGTTATCATTACGGCAGTTGAATATGAAATAATGGGGGGCAATCCTTCCCGATTCATACGAAGGTGTAAGAATGGCTTCAAAGGAAAAATCAAACAAGAACGGGACTTCCTCTGCCAAGAACAACGCACGTAGGAAGCCTAAGCCCAACCGATCACCTAGACCCTCCAAATACAATGAGTGGTCATTTTATTGGAACCCTTCACCGCTTTCAGAAGATGATGTTCAGAAATCCAATTCGCCGAATGAAATGACGGTCAAAATTGAAGGCGGATTTCACTTCGGATAATTGCGGTCTCTGGCATCTTGCCGATTCGTTTAGCCCCTTAAATCAGTTATTCGAACGCCCCCAAATGATCCAGACACAAGGATGGCCCTACGAGACTGGAATCCAATAACTGATTTTTATTGCAATAAAATCCTCCCCCTTGGCTTGAAGTGACTCCCATAAGGATTTGCCTCTGACCAGTCTTCCCGGATCATCTTCGCCTTCGCGATTCTGTTGCCACACTAGAAAGAGCGTACTGCCCGGACGAAACTCCCATCGCAACACGACATTGCTTCTGAAGGAAAGATAGTCGAAATCACGATTGGGAATTGAGAATTTTTGTTCCCCATCTACAACCTCATAATTGCCATCGGGACCTTTGGTAATAGTCGTACCGTCAGTACCATAAGTTCTCAGCTCTCGGCTTCGTGGAGCGGGCAATTCACCGAATTTGAAATAGCGGCCGGAGGAGGCGAAGGGCTCTGCATAAATTTCAAGGCTCAGATTGGGCCCAAAAAAATAATTTATCCGGAAGCGGGAGGATATTTCGCTCCGTTCGAGCCACGAAAAGATATATCGTTTCCCAAATGTGGACTCCGGACCGTTATCGATGGTCTTGACGTATTGGCGG
>PFXJ01000098.1 GCA_002791595.1 candidate division Zixibacteria bacterium CG_4_9_14_3_um_filter_46_8 | reverse complement strand
AACGTCATTCGTACTGTAGATCAGAAAGAAGTGGAAGCCTCTCTCAAAAGGACTTTGACCGCGTTGGTGGGAACGAAAAAGCCAAAGCATTTTGCCAAGCGAGTGCAGAGGGAACCGGGTGAAGAGAACGAGGGTAATTTTATTACCGTTGTCGAATTTATGACGGTTAGCGAGTTGGCCAACCTGATGAATGTGAAGGCGGCTGAGGTAATTGCCAAGCTGATGTCTCTGGGCGTGATGGCTACCGTGAATCAGCGGCTCGATATGGATGCGATCAGCACCGTCGCTATGGAATTTGGGTTCGATGTCAGAGAGGAAATGGAACTTGTTTCGGGTGATTTGGAAACGGAAACAGACACGTTGGAGCAGATGGAGCCCCGCGCCCCGATCGTGACAATTATGGGGCATGTCGATCATGGAAAGACCTCCCTGTTAGATTATATCCGTCGATCGAATGTAGTGGGCAGCGAGTCAGGTGGAATCACCCAGCACATCGGCGCCTATGAGGTCAAATTTAAGGATGGCCCCATAACTTTCATCGACACCCCCGGGCATCAAGCATTTACGGCAATGAGAGCTCGCGGAGCTCAAGTCACCGACATTGTTGTTTTGGTAGTGGCTGCGGATGATAATGTGATGCCTCAAACTATCGAGGCCATAAACCACGCTCGCGCTGCAGGTGTGCCCATTATTGTCGCCATCAATAAAATGGATTTGCCTGCCGCTGATGCTGAAGCGGTGAAGACCCAGCTGACCCGGCATAACTTGCTCGTGGAGGATTGGGGCGGCAAAACCATCGTTTGTGAAATATCGGCAAAAACGGGGATAGGAGTTGATCATCTTCTAGAAATGATCCTGCTTCAAGCCGAGATGATGGAACTGAGGGCGAATCCGAATCGTAGGGCTACCGGAGTTGTTTTGGATGCAAAGCTTGATAAAGGAAGAGGACCAGTCATTAATGTTGTGATTGAATCTGGAACTCTTCATGTTGGCGATTGTTTCGTGACCGGACCACAGTGCGGCAAAATACGGGCGATGTATAATGATCTTGGCGAAAAAGTCAGAGAAGCAAAACCGTCAACACCATTGCAATTGGTGGGTTGTTCGGGGCTTCCTCAAGCTGGCGACACTTTCATTGCGGTGAAAGATGAATTAGTAGCAAAAGAGATTTCTCAGAAACGTCAGCGCCTCAAAAGGGAACATGATATTCGAAAGAAGAAGCCGGTATCTCTGAGCGAAATCTATGATCGGATTCAAGAGGGGTCGATAAAATCCTTGAATCTGGTCCTTAAAGGCGATGTTGATGGATCCATCGAGGCCCTTGCCGGGACACTTCAGAAACTTTCGACGGATGAGGTCAAAGTAAATGTTATCCATTCCGGTGTGGGAGCCATCACCGAGTCGGATGTATTATTGGCATCCGCGTCCCAGGCAATTATCATCGGATTTCACGTTAGGCCCGATACCAGAGCCAGCGAAATCGCATCAAGGGAAGGAGTTGAAATCCATTTATACCGCGTCATTTATGAAGTTGAAGAGGACGTGCGCAAAGCCTTGGAAGGATTGCTTGAACCCGAAATTGTCGAGAGTGTCAGCGGGACAGTTGAAGTGAGGGAGTTATTCAGAGTTCCCAAACTGGGCGTCATCGCTGGATGTTTTGTGAGGACGGGATCAGTAAAGCGAGGTTCGAATGCTCGGGTAGTGCGAGACGGCATTGTGATTTACGATGGCGCAGTTTCGTCTCTTAGAAGATTTAAGGATGATGCGCGTGAAGTCGATGCCGGATTTGAATGCGGCATTGGCATTGAGAATTTTCAGGATCTGAAAGTGGGCGATATCTTCGAAATAATTGAAATCACTAAAATCGCGAGAAAGTTAGATTCCCAAGTTAGCGCAAGTTCGTAGCTTTTATTTATGGTGGTAGGGCTTTTGACTCTGGAACTGTTTTTGCCCGAAAGCGGTTCTCTCAAGGCTAAACGTATGATAATTAAAAGCATCAAGGATAGAATCCGTCGCGAATTTAATGTTTCTATTGCCGAAATCAGCTTCAACGACCTATGGCAACGTGCTCAGCTGGGCGTTTCAGTGGTGAGCAATGATAGGAAATTCGCCAATAGTGTCCTGAATAAAATCATCGATAAGATTTCTTATAACGGGGCAATTAGCATCATCAACTATAATATAGAGTTGTTATAGCAATGAAACTTTATCGTCCAGACAGAGTGGCTGAGCAGATATTGAGGGATGCAGCCGAAATTCTGCAGAGGGAAGTCAAGGATTTGAAACTCGGGTTTGTAACTTTTTCCCGAGTTGAGGTTTCGAAGGACCTCAAATATGCCAAGATATTTTTTACCGCATTGGGATCTCCCGAGGAGCAAGCCAAAAGCGCCAATGCATTAAATCGTGGCCGGACTTTCATTCAATCAAGAATCGGTCAGCGGCTAAATCTTCGGCACATACCTGAAATATCATTTCATATCGACAAAGGGATTGATAATAGTTTAAGAGTGGATGAACTTATCAATAAAATTCATGAAGAACTTGAAGAACGAAATCCAAAGCCAAGAGATATCGAAGAAGATAATTAACCTTATCGATAATTCCGAACGGATACTTATAACTTCCCACGAAAACCCGGATGGGGATTCCATTGGATCCCAATTAGCATTGGGCGGCTTTCTGCGGGACCAGAAGAAAACTTTCTGGATTTTGAATCATGGCAACGTTCCGGATAAATACAAATTCATCGATCCTAACGGATTTATCCAAACCGAGGAAATAGACGTCGGGATCAATCCTGATCTGGTAATCGTGGTGGAATGTCCTAATCTCAACAGGGTGGGATGGGTGAAGAGATTTATCGGCGACCACACTCCAATAATAAATATTGACCATCATCAGGATAACCAGAATTTCGGAACCCTGAATTTCATCGACACCTCCCGGGCGGCCGTCGCTGAAA
This sequence comes from candidate division Zixibacteria bacterium CG_4_9_14_3_um_filter_46_8, assembly GCA_002791595.1. Taxonomy (GTDB): domain Bacteria; phylum Zixibacteria; class MSB-5A5; order UM-FILTER-46-8; family UM-FILTER-46-8; genus UM-FILTER-46-8. The sequence continues at coordinate 18,842 of PFXJ01000098.1, read as the reverse complement.
TGATTTTCGACTTAATTAGTTTCAATGGGTATATACCTGACAGGAATTGTGCCAATGCCCTGTTTCTGGCAATTTACACCGACACGGGCAGGTTTCGGCACGATAGTACTACGCCTGAGTGCTTGCGTAAAAGCGCCCGCTTGCTCGAGCTCGGCGCAGATCCCAAAGCCATTGCCGATCATGCTTATTATAACTATCCGGCTCCTGCTTTGAAATTATTGGGAATGGTTCTGAGTAAATTGGAATTGCGACTCAATGGCCGTGTTTGCTATTTGACTGTTACGGCTGACGATATTAAGGCCACCGGAGCTAACATAGCCGACATCGAAGGCATCATTGATTACGGGCTTTTCGTTGAGGGAGTTAAAGTGAGCCTGCTATTTAAGCAGCTTGCTGACGATGAAATCAGAGTCGGGTTTCGTTGCCGCGAAGGTTTTGATATACTGCCAATAGCAAGGCAGTTCGGAGGCGGAGGGCACCACCACGCCGCGGGCTGTTCAGCTCCCGGCACCCTGGAATGCGTCAAAATATCAATGTTGGAAATCTTAAGGAGAATGCTTGACGGTTCCCAATAGCGGATTTATATGTGTGGGGAAACCGCCCGGTTGGACCTCCTTCGATGTTGTCCGATTCGCCAGAGAAAGATGGAATATAAAGTATGTTGGACATACGGGAACTTTGGATCCGATGGCGGAAGGAATCCTTATTTTGTGTCTTGGTGAGGCCAGAAAATTATCAAGTAATTTTTTGGAATTGCCCAAATCATACATGGCTACGATCAGGTTTGGGTGCATCACTGATACCGATGATATTACCGGCAGCATAATCGCCTCTTCGGATTTATCCGCTCTGAAGAAATCTGATGTATATCACGCCGCCGAATCATTTATGGGTGATATTCTTCAGACTCCACCAAAATACTCGGCAGTGAAAATTGATGGTCAGCGGGCATATAAGAAGGCTCGAAAGGGAAAGCAATTCGAAATCCCCCCCAAAAAAGCTACAATCCATGAATTTAATATAAGAGACGTGGCTTTACCGGATGTCACTGCTGAGATAAGATGCAGCAGCGGAACCTATATCCGCAGCATCGCTCGAGATTGGGGCGAGAGTCTGGGTGTTGGCGGAACGCTGTCGAAGTTGACCAGAACCTCTATTGGCCATCTCAATCTGAATGATAGTCATTCTATTGAACAACTCAGAAATCTCGACCGTCCCCCATTTCTCGAAATCGATTATGCCCTCTCCTTTATCAGCAGACTCTTAGTGAACGATAAAATGGCCAGCTTGATGAGAAAGGGAGTTGCCCTCAATCAAATCGATTTGGATATGCTTCCGGGCAAAGGCGGGGGACATGGCCGATCAATTTTGATGATGAATGATGGCTTTCCAGTGGCCCTAATCAAAGAGCCTAATGGCTTGGAAACCGAATACAGTTATATGCGGGTTTTCTCTGAATGGAAGTAATCCACGATATATTGAAACCGGATTTTGTAATCGACCACCCGACAACGATCACAATCGGCAATTTTGATGGGGTTCATAAGGGTCACATCGAAATAATCAGAAGAATACGGAGCATTGTAAAGAAAAATAATTCTGTTCCGGTAGTGATCACATTTGATCCCCATCCCTTGTCTATTATTTCATCTGGAAGCCCCCCGGAGCTATTGAGCACCACTACCGAGAAGCTCAAGCTTTTAGAGGCTTATAACATTCCCATTGTTGCTCTTTTCCCATTTAACAAGCGCATCTCGCAAAATAGCGCAAAATGGTTCCTTGAGAATGTTCTAGTGGGGAAGCTAAGGGTTAGGAACATTGTGATTGGGATTAATCATACTTTCGGCAGAGATCGCGAAGGAAATGTCGAATATTTGAGAAAAGCTCTCCTAGGGACAGGAATCGGGCTTGATGTAGTCAAACCCTTGCGCAGTTCGGGGGAGATGATTTCCAGTTCGGCGGTGCGTACCGCGCTGTATCAAGGGGATTACAAAACTGCATCTGCAATGCTGGGACACCCATACCCTTTGTTTGGAAAAATAATTCCTGGCAAAGGCGTGGGGAGCACATTGGGTTATCCAACAATCAATATTCAGCCCGGTAAGCATAAGCTGGTTCCTCCAATAGGCGTTTATGCCTGCTTTATAAATATAAAGAATGCATTTTTGGGTGGAATGCTTTATATTGGGACCAGGCCTACATTCGGTGGAAAGAACATTGTCATTGAGATAGCCTGCTTTTCTTCTCTGGATGTAAAAGCTGGAGATACTTTGGAAGTTTATGCCCTAAAATATTTTCGCGCAGATGTAAGATTCAGATCGCAGGGATTATTAGTTGATCAAATAAAAAAGGATGAGAAGGCTATTAGAAACTATTTGCGTCGCCGGAAAATTAGATTGACATAGTGGCGGAATATATTTATATTTGTCGTTTAGAATAAAAAATTGTATCGAAGGAGATTGAATTGTCTCTACCAAAGGCAAAGAAAGAAAAATTAGTAAAAGAATATCAGCTTCACGAAAAGGATACAGGTTCTGCTGAGGTTCAAGTAGCGTTGTTGAGCGAACGGATCAAGGACCTGACTGATCATTTGAAAATCCAGAAAAAAGATCATCACTCCCGTCTTGGCCTGCTTAAACTTGTCGGTCAGCGCCGGCGTCTCCTGGATTATCTTAAATCAACAGATATTGGGGCTTATAGAGCCCTCATTGATAAGTTAGATCTACGCCGGTAACGGTGTCGGATTGATCATCAAGAGGAAATCATGGTTGAAAAAGTAGAAACTATTATTAATGGTAAAGTATTATTAATTGAAACCGGGAAAGTTGCCAAGCAGGCGAGCGGCGCAGTATGGGTAAGGTTTGGTGATACTATTGTCTTGGGAGCTGTGGTTGGCGCCGATCCCAGGAATTTGGAGCAGGATTTCCTGCCATTGACAATTGATTATCGCGAAAAGGCATACGCCGCCGGCAAAATCCCTGGTGGTTTTTTTAAGAGAGAAGGCAGGCCATCAGAAAAGGAAATTCTCTCCGCCAGATTGATCGATAGACCGATGAGACCTTTGTTTCCGCAAGGATTTAATAACGAGGTCCAGATCCAAATCATAGTGCTCTCATCTGATCAAGAAAACGATGGCGATGTCCTTGGCATTATTGCGGCGTCTGCCGCTCTGGGAATATCTGACATCCCATTTCAAGGCCCGGTGGGAGCGGTGAGGATCGCCAGAATCAATGGTGAATTCGTGGCGAATCCTACATTCTCGCAGCTTTCCGAGTCTGACATTAACATGGTAGTCGCTGGCACCAAGGACCATATTAATATGGTTGAAGGCGGCACCAGAGAGGTTGGTGAAGAAGATCTGCTCAATGGATTGCGTTTCGCACACAATGAGATCATTAAGATTATTAAGGTAATCGAGGAATTGACGGCCAGAGCCGGCAAGCCGAAAACCGAATTTAACCTTCCCGAACTCCCCGAGGGATTGCTTGATGAGGTTAGGTCATTGGCTAGGCAAAAAATTCTTGCTGCCAATCGGATTGAGGAAAAGAGCGCGCACGCTAATGCCATAGATGCGGTCAAGAAAGAGGTCGTGGAAGCGCTTCAAGAGAAATATCCTGAAATGGAAACCAAGGTAGTAGCGATAATCAATGATATTGAGAAGGCAGATATGCGCCGAATGATCCTGGAAGAAGATCATCGTATGGATGGTCGAGGTATGGATGATATTCGAGCTATTTCCTGCGAGATAGGGGTTTTGCCTCGTGTCCACGGTTCCGCCATTTTCACCAGGGGACAGACTCAGGCATTGGTTGCGGCCACCCTAGGAACTAAAATGGACGAACAGAAGATAGATGATCTTGAAGGTGAGACATTCAAAAGCTTTATGTTGCATTACAACTTTCCGCCGTTCTGTGTAGGTGAGGCTCGGCCGATCAGGGGACCAGGGAGACGCGAGATTGGTCATGGGGCATTGGCTGAACGCGCGCTGGAGCCGATAATTCCTTCCGATACTAAGTTTCCATACACTATTCGCATAGTCTCGGATATTTTGGAATCGAATGGCTCATCGTCTATGGCCACTGTTTGCGGTGGCACCTTAAGTTTGATGGATGCCGGAGTCCCCATAAAATCGCCTGTTGCCGGAATCGCCATGGGTTTGGTAAAAGAAGGTGATCGATACAAAGTCCTTACTGACATATTGGGAGTCGAGGACCACCTTGGCGATATGGATTTCAAAGTAACCGGCACCAGAGACGGCATTACGGCCTTTCAAATGGATGCCAAGATATCGGGGATAAATTTCGATATCATCCATATCGCTCTGGAAAAAGCCAAGAAAGCCAGATTATTCGTGCTCGATGAAATGATGAAGGCTATTCCAGCGCCGCGGCAGGAACTTTCTCCCTATGCCCCGCGGATTATTTTCTTGAAGATTAAGCAGGAAAAGATCGGCGAAGTGATAGGCCCGGGAGGGAAGATGATCCGAAGCATCATAGAGCGCACTGGAGCCAAAGTGGATATCGAAGATGATGGTACCGTTCTGATTGCCTCTGTCGATCAGAGAGCCGCGGAGATGGCCAAACGTCTCATCGAAGAAATAGTAGAGGAAGCTGAGATCGGCAGGACTTATATGGGAACTGTGAGGGCGGTAACGAGTTTCGGAGCGTTTGTCGAGATCATACCCGGAACTGACGGGCTTGTGCATATTTCTGAATTGGAAAATCATCGGGTTGCCAAAGTCGAGGATGTCTGTAAAATCGGAGATAAATTTCCGGTTAAAGTAATTGGTATTGATCCTGCCGGCAAAATTAAGCTGTCTAAGAAGCAAGCGGCAGTATCCTAATTAACGGCCGACAATTCCTATGGAGTAAATTGATGATCCGCATAAGTTCTGAAATATAGGGGTTATGTATTGTGAATGAGAGTGCACGGTTGAAAACCAAATTCAGGAAAACGGTTTTGGATAACGGGATAAGGATAATCTCGGAAGAGATTCCGATGGTCCGATCAGTTTCCATAGGGGTTTGGGTCGATGTGGGCAGCCGCGACGAAACCAAAAAGAAAAGCGGTATTTCTCATTTCATCGAACACATGGTGTTCAAAGGAACGCCATCTCGAAATGCCCAGCAGATTGCAGCTTCGTTGGAGTCGCTTGGAGGCCATCTTAATGCCTTCACCAGCCGAGAGCAAACTTGCTTCTATGCGAAAATATTAGATGAACACTTGCCTGATGCCGTAAATGTGCTATCCGATATCATGCTTAATTCTCTGTTTGACGAGAACGAGATCGCTAAAGAGAAAAAGGTGGTCATAGAGGAGATTCACGATGTTGAAGATGCACCGTCAGAATTAATTCATGATATTTTTGCAACGACTATATGGAAATCAAACTCCCTTGGTTATCCGATTTTGGGAACGGAAGAGACCGTAAACAGTTTCACCAGAAAGAGGCTTTTCAATTATACACAGGCTAATTACTGTCCTGAGCGTATCATAGTTTCAGCCTGCGGAAATCTTCGGCATTCCAAATTGCTCAAGCTGGTCGAGAATGATTTCAAGTTCCGAGCGAATCGCGGGAAAAACGGACATCAGCGTGTTAAATCAAAAATATCCTGCCGAACTTGCTGTCAACAAAAAGACATTGCACAAGTGCATGTCAGTCTGGGACTACCGACTATGGAATTTAATGACAAGCGTCGCAACGCGCTATTGATCCTTAACAATATCCTCGGGGGCGGTATGAGCTCAAGACTTTTTCAAACTGTCCGCGAGCAAGCCGGCCTGGTTTATTCCATCTCATCTTTTATGGATTTCTATGTGCGGGAGGGAATAATGGGCGTGTATTTTGCCACCTCCAAGGGTCAGGTGGAGAGAACATTGGAATTGATTTACAAGGTGTTCAATGAAATCAGAGACAATTGCCTGAGCGATCAAGAGCTCTACCTCGCCAAATCGCAATTGAAAGGGAATATGGTTCTGGGGTTGGAGAACACGTCCAATAGGATGAATCGGATAGCTCGGCATGAAGTCTTGCTGGGCGAATACTTGAGCATTGATGATACTATGAGCTCTATTGATGCTGTTACTACTGAAGATATTACCAATGTGGCGAATCAAATGCTGAATCCCGAAGTAATGAATATCGCCGCCTTGGGTCAGGTAGAAGAAAGGGAGCTGATCCCTTACGAATAGAATGCCGGTACCACTGGCTTTCCATAAAATCGATAACAGATTCGAGTGGGGCTTGACCCGCAACACTATCGGAGGCTTCAGCCGAATTGTAGAGTACCTGAATAAGTCTTCTTTCCAATGCCCATCAGAACCATTTGAAATTTCTTTCGATGACGGTTACGAATCTGTATATCAAAACGCTCTTCCTCTTCTGGGGAAAAGTTCTCTTCGAGCAATAGCATTCGTTATCGCCGGTTATATTGGAAAGCACTCGGGATGGGATGTTTATCCTGGCGCAGGCCGGTTCACTCATCTAAATGCAAAGCAAATAAGAATATTATGTCAGCGCGGAATTGCCATAGGCTCTCATACAATGACCCATAACAACCTGACAAAAATGACCGCAGATCAGCTTGAATATGAATTTAGTGAATCAAAAAGAATCCTGGAAAATATATGCGAGCAAGAGATCAGCGCCATCAGCTACCCCTATGGCAAATATGATGAGAAAGTCATAGAGGTTGCACTGAAATGCGGGTACAGATACGGATACACTTTTTTTCGTGATCAAACCGGCAAGAATGATGGACTGTACCAAGATATGGCGCGAGAAAGATTGCCAATTTATTTATTTGACACTCCGCTATCAATGATGCTAAAATTTAAGGGATTAGGACAATTCGAAAACATCAAAGGAAGAATCATCAAGAGCTACAATCGTTTCAGCGATATGTTGGCAAAGAGGACAAATAAGCTATGAAACACTTTCTCTTGAAATGGATCATCAGTACTATTTCAATTGCAATAGTGGTGGAGTTGTTGCCGGGGATTCAATTCGATTCATTTACGTCGCTTTTGCTGACCAGTTTATTCCTGGGAATTATTGGGCCTTTTCTAAGGGCAATTATGATATTATTCACGCTCCCTTTACTTCTTTTGAGCTTCGGCTTAATCTATTTTGTTATAAATGGGATTATCCTTTATATTGCCTCTGGATTGATTCCGGGATTCAGCATCGATTCATTTTGGGCGGCTTTACTGGCCTCTTTACTGATAAGTATGGCGGTTACTCTGATTAATTGGCTGATTAAAGATAATCGAAAAAGAGTGGTTGTCTATAGGGATTAGATTTATGAATTGGGTTTATGTCAAATATTTCAAAGACCACGATGGTGAAGAAATAACCGTACGTGGCTGGGTTTACAATAAGCGCGAAAGCGGAAAGATCCGATTTTTGATTGTTCGCGATGGCACCGGCCTTGTCCAATGCGTCCTGGTGAAAAGTGAACTTACCCTGGAAGAATGGGAGAAATTTTCACAGTTGACGCAAGAATCCTCCTTGGAAGTGACCGGAATGCTCCGGGCGGAAGTTCGTGCGCCAGGCGGATTCGAACTTATCGTTAAATCTATTAACATTATCCAGATTGCCATCGATTACCCAATTACTCTGAAGGAACATAATGTCGATTTTCTGCTTGACCGCCGCCACCTCTGGCTACGTTCATCAAGACAGCATAGTATCATGCTGATTCGCAACGAGCTAATCAAGGCGACTCGCGATTATTTTTATGATAATGATTTCGTTTTGATAGACACTCCATTGATAACCGGTTCGATCGGCGAAACTGCCTCCACATTATTCAAGACCGAATACTATGATTTTGGGACCGCTTATCTGGCTCAAACCGGCCAGCTCTACCTCGAGGCGGCTTGCATGGCTCACGGAAAAGTCTATTGCTTTGGTCCATCATTTAGAGCAGAAAAATCCAAGACCCGCCGTCATCTATCCGAATATTGGCATGTTGAGGCTGAAGTGGCGTTTTATGATAACAATGACAATATGAGACTGCAGGAAAATTACGTTTCTCATATTGTTTCTCGAGTGTCGCAAAAATGCCGTCCCCAATTGGAAGCTTTGGAACGAGATATCTCCCTTCTGGAGAAAGTCACCACGCCCTTCCACCGGCTGAGCTATGATGATGCGGTTATTAAACTTCAGCAGGTCGGCAGTGACATCAAGTGGGGGGACGATTTGGGGGCTGATGATGAGACTATCCTAACCCAACAATATGAGAAGCCGATTTTCATTATGAATTACCCTTCCAAGGCGAAAGCATTTTATATGAAACGCAATCCGGATAATCCCGAGACAGTATTATGTTCAGATATGCTGGCTCCCGAGGGTTATGGCGAAATCGTCGGCGCTTCCCAGAGGGAAGATGATTACGATTTACTATTGCATCGAATCAGAGAGGAGAAATTGCCCGAGGAATCGTATGGTTGGTTTCTCGATTTGAGAAAATATGGCTCGGTGCCGCATTCCGGTTTTGGTTTGGGCATTGAGCGTACCGTAACATGGATATGCGGGCTGAAACACGTTCGCGAGTCGATTCCATTTCCCAGAATGCTGTACCGTTTGTATCCATAAGTATTATAGCACCACCCGAAAATTCACATTATGCAGGACAGTCGAATACACAGACAATATCCATTTGATGAAATCGAGCCCAAATGGCAACGCTATTGGGAGGAAAACAAGATTTATCAGACGGATCTTTCAAAAAGCGGCAACAAGCTTTATTGCCTGATGATGTTTATTTATCCCTCAGGCGATAAAATGCACATTGGTCATTGGTATAATTATGGGATTACAGATAGTTGGGCGCGATTTAAGCGAATGTTGGGATATAATGTTTTTGAACCGATGGGTTATGATGCTTTCGGATTGCCAGCAGAAAATTACGCCCTGAAGTTTGGTGTACATCCTGCAATCTCCACCCAGAATAATATTGATTATATTCGCAACCAGCTTCGGGGAATTGGAGCGATGTTCGATTGGTCGAAGGAGATCTCCACGACTGATGCCAAATTTTATAAATGGACGCAATGGCTATTTCTAAAGCTTTTCGCAAAAGGTCTGGCTTATCGAAAAATGGCGCCGGTCAATTGGTGTCCATCATGCCAGACCGTGCTGGCAAACGAGCAAGTGATAGATGGTCGTTGCGAGCGCTGTGACAGTGAAGTAACTCACCGGGACTTGACCCAGTGGTTTTTCAAAATTACGGAGTATGCCGATAGATTGCTCGCTGGGCACAAAAAGCTTGATTGGCCGTCTAAGACCATATCTATGCAGAAGAACTGGATTGGTCGTTCGGATGGTTGTGAAATCGTATTCACTGAGGTTTCCACTGGTCAGGATATTCCGGTATTTACGACCAGAGCTGATACTGTTTTTGGAGTCACTTATATAGTTCTTGCGCCCGAGCATCCTCTGGTTCATCGAATTACTGCCTCCAGCAATATCAAAGCTGTTAGGGACTACATCGAGAAAGCAAGGAAACAATCGGAAATCGAAAGAACCTCAACAGTGAAGGAAAAAACCGGAGTTCCCACGGGCGCCTATGCGCAAAATCCGATCAACGGTGAAAATATCCCTATTTGGATAGCCGATTATGTCCTTTTGGGTTATGGCACAGGCGCAGTAATGGCAGTGCCAGGTCACGACCAGCGTGATTTTGAATTCGCAAAGAAATTTAATCTGCCGGTACGGGAGGTCATCATTCCTGCGGGCGGAAAATCTCCAGATATGCTGGAAGCGGCGTATGCTGACGAGGGGATTATGGTTAACTCCGGCGATTATTCGGGATTATCATCAACTGACGGCCAGAAAAAGATTGCCGAACATCTGAAGAGCATCGGCAGGGGAGAGGCCAGAGTAAATTATAGGCTTCGTGATTGGTTGATTTCCCGACAGCGATATTGGGGTGTTCCGATTCCCATAATTCGGTGTCATCGTTGCGGCGAAATTGCTGTTCCCGATGATCAACTGCCAATTCTGTTACCGGAAACTACCGATTTCAAACCGGCCGGGGATGGTAGATCGCCATTGGCTAAGATTCCCGAATTTGTAAATGCTGATTGCCCCAAGTGTGGCGGTCCGGCTGAGCGCGAAACAGAGACGATGGATACCTTTGTCGATTCCACCTGGTATCATCTTAGGTTTCTTGATCCCGACTATGAAAATGGTCCCTTCAATCCATCGCTGGCAAAGAAATGGATGCCGGTCGATCGGTATGTCGGCGGTTCGGAGCACGCCGTTACTCATCTAATGTTCGCCCGATTTATAAATATGTTTTTGTATGATAATGGTTACGTCAATTTCGAGGAACCTTACCCGATTCTGCGTCACCAAGGAATAATTACTCACCATGGCGCCAAGATGTCTAAATCGCATGGCAATGTCGTTATACCGGATGATTATATCAAAATATATGGTTCTGATACATTTCGCGCTTATTTGATGTTTATGGGCGATTATGAAGAGGGCGGGGATTGGGATGATACGGGAATCAATGGTATTCATCGATTCCTGGGTAGAGTGTGGAGATTAATAGAGCCAAACTGCCCTGATCTTGCAGAAAAGAAATTCCCATTATTTATTAAAGATGAACTTGAGGATGCTGATAAAGAGCTATATATCCAGTTAAACCGAACGATTAAGAAGGTGCGGGAAGACCTTGATGCACAAAAATATAACACTGCTATTGCGTCCATAATGGAATTGGTTAATTCATTATATAAAAACATTGAAGCTGGCAATCAAAGCCCCATTTTCTACCATTCGATTGGAGACTTGATTTTGTTGCTGGCTCCGATAACCCCCCATTTATCAGAGGAATTGTACCATATTGCAGGTTTTGAGGGGTCAATTTTTGATGCCCAATATCCTGATTATGACAAAGATGCGATTGTGGGTGACAACATTACTATGGTAATTCAGATTAATGGGAAACTGCGTGCCTCAATTGAAGTAAAACCAGGGATTGGCCAGGATGAGTTTGAAAAGATCGCTTTCGATTATGAGGGCGTTCGGAAGTATATTTCCGGTAAATCGATAATAAAGAAAATATTTATCAAGGACCGCTTGTTGAATATTGTGGTAAGGTAATCCATCAGATAGATCAGGCCGCAAGGAATTATAGATATACTGCAATCATCTAAAAATAATTGGGCAGGATCAAATAAATATCTTGACAATTGATTGATGGAGCATTATATATATTGCACCCCTTAATTAAAGGGAAGTTTAGCCCCTAAGCCTCCCTTTAGATTTTAGCCCACCCGCCAGGGTGGGCTCTTATTTTAGCCAAATGGAATCGGTGTAAAGGTCAGGACGAATATAGCCAGGCTGATGTATCCGAATATCCTGCGCCTGTTATCTAATTTGAGATCTTCATCCATAACCGGTGGATGGAATGGCACTAACAGAGTCAGAAATAATGCCCAGAAAAACCATCCTGGCCAAAAGAATCCCAATGGAAGCATGGCGATAACCACTCCTCGGGAAACCCATCGATAATTTTTCCCGAATAGCGCATAAGCGATATGACCACCGTCAAGCTGACCATAAGGAATTAAGTTTAGCATAGTAACGAATAGCCCAACCCAGCCGGCGAAGGCAATTGGATTTAATTGAAGTTGATGGCCTTCAGGAATGTCACCAATAAAAATAAATATGAGAAATCGAATGATCAATGAATCACCCAGAGTCATTCCCGAAGACGATGGTTCAATGATCGTCATTCCCGAAGTTGACAGCCCAATAACCATCGCAATAATAGCGATGACAAAACCTGATATTGGACCGGCGGCTCCGACATCAAGAAGCTGGGCTCGATTAAAGAAAGGCGATCGCGACTTAATGATCGCGCCGAAGGTTCCCAAAAATGTAGGCGCGGGTATGAAGTAGGGCAAAGATACTCTAACCTTGTGTTTCTTGGAGGCGATGTAATGTCCTGATTCGTGAAAGAGCAATATGGCCATCAGGGGAATAGAATATTGCAAAGCCTCGAAAATCCCTCTTGAAGAAAAATCTCCTCCCTGATACAGGGGAACCGCCAGAGTTGTAGTCGCAAGTGTCGCCAAAAACAGGATGATATTCATCCAGGGAATACGATGCTTGATGCTACTTTGGTAATCTGGTCTAAGCGGAATCAAATCTAAAAGTAGGACCCCACCACCAGATTGGACCGTGCAGTCGAACCCCAATTCATTGCAACGTCTGATAATCTCGATGTCGGGAAAGACTACCCCATTGATATAATGACCTTTGAGCATAATCTGATTCCCTTTTTCATAGACGGCATCGATGCCGACTTCATTGCGGAGTTTCCCAATAAGCTCCTGCAGTCTTTTCTCGATCTCTGAATCAATTGGCATAATTGCTCATTCTCATACTATCTAACAAGTTTCGAGAGATACTCATTGATAGATAATAGTCTAATCGTGAATTAAAATAAACAGTTTTTAATGGATGCATCTTGAAAACACAAAAAAATGTAGGCCATAAAGTCCGAACGGTTAAATTGCCTATTAATTGGTCACATTTGGGATCCTGCAACTAATGTAATGTGAAAAGTGTTGCTCATTTGTGCGTTTTTCGCTCAATTCATTATCAAAATCTGCCGAATTTAATTAGGAGGCGGCACTATATTTCGTTCGCATCAAAATCATTATGCATTTCTTTTCACTTTTCTATTGCGCCGCAAAATAGAAAAGACGATATTTCTAGGAAATATGGGATAGATTAAATAATGGACAAACATAGGCGATCCCAATCGAGACTTCCCTTGGTAGATAAAATCACATTTGAAGAAGAAGTAAGCGAACTGACTGATGCGAATAAACGTCTGAGACGTAAGATATTCGACCTTTATACAATTTTTGAGATATCGGTCCATCTGAATTCGATGTCGAGTTCAGACCAGCTTTTGAACGGAATCCTGCTAACTTGCATCGGACAGATGGGAGTTGGTGGCGCTGCCATTATGCTCTCACCGGGCACCTTCCAGGAAGAGCATAAATCAACGAAGATGCCCAACGATTTCTCTTTAGAGCTGGCTTGCACCAAGGGGTTGACGTATAAAGGGGAAAGATTCTCTTTTTGTCCGAATCGACGGCTCTATCATTTGATGTTGAGTCAGAAAAGACCAATATATTATGCAGATGCCGTTCATGCACTTGAGATGAGGCAAACTGAGATCAGTAAGTTAAACTCACTAGAAGCCGCTTTGATTGTCCCCATGATCCTGAAAAATCAACTCAGGGGGATAATGACCTTGACCAATAAGATTTCACAAGCTGATTTCCAGGAAAATGACCTTGAATTTCTTTCTATCCTGGCCAATCAATTGACTGTTGCTGTAGATAATTCGCGGCTTTATCTGAGTGAAAAGGAGGCGAATCTCAAGTTGGCCGCAATCCAAAAGCAATTGGTGGAATCGGAAAAGATGGCCGCTTTGGGCAAGCTATCCGCTTCAATCGCACATGAAATCAATAATCCTCTGGGAATAATCAAGAATTACCTTTTGTTGCTCAAGCTTGATCTTGAGCAAAACAACAATACTCTATCCAGCATCTCCATCATCCAGGATGAGGTCAATCGCATTAGCTCTATAGTTGGACAGCTTCTGGATTTCTATCGACCGCACAAGAATGTTTTCCAAGCACTGAATCTCGAAGGTCTGGTTAAGGAGACCGTTGGAATCATCAGCAGGCCATTTGAGCAGGGCGGAATCAAAATTATGCTCAATGATTTCCACAATCTGAGCGAAGTAAATGGTTCCTTCGAACAGCTTCGTCAGGTCCTAATCAATATTCTATTAAATGCCAAAGATTCTATGAGGGATGGTGGATTTATCAATATCTCTTCCAGTAGAAATGGTGATTTCCAGAGCATTAGTATCAGCGATTGTGGTTCAGGAATACCAAAGGAGCATTTGCCGCACATATTTGAGCCATTTTTCACGACCAAAGAAGTGAGCAATGGCACTGGCCTCGGCTTATCGGTTTCATATGGCATCATCAAGAATCATGGCGGCGATATAACGGTTCGGAATAATGATGAAAGAGGAGCTACTTTCACTATTTCTTTGCCCTTGAAGGACAAGGTCAAGGAGAAATCGAGATGATGGAAGAGATAAGGACTGACCTTTCAATTGCCAGGACCGGCAGGATATTAGTTATCGATGATGAAGTTAGGATGTGCCTTTCGCTCAAGTCCCTTTTGGAGCGGGAGAATTATGAAGTTGTGATTTCATCATTGGGTAATGAAGCAATGCAGCTCTTGCTATCCGGGAATTTTGATTTGGTCCTGACCGATATCAGAATGCCCGGGAAAGACGGTATCGATATTCTGCAAAAGTCAAAGGAAATCGATCCCAATATTGTAGTCATATTGATGACAGGATTTGCATCTCTGGAAACTGCCAAAGCTGCCATAAATCGCGGTGCCTTTGATTACCTGGCCAAGCCTATAGAATTCGATGAACTTCTAAAATCCATAAGGAAAGGATTGGCGACCAGGAATGCTCAGTTGGAAAAGCAACACTTGCTTGAGCTATTGTCAGGCAGCAACCATCTGTTAGAAGATCGAGTGAATCAGCTCCACGCGCTATATAAATCCGCCGGCGTCCTCTCGGGCACGATTGAATTGAGGTCCCTCTTACAGCAAGTCGTAAATCTGGTAGCGGGCGTGGTAGGGGCAAAAGCCGGCTCTATTATGCTCGTCGATGAAAATGAAAACTGCCTCCGCCTTTCTGCCGCCATCGGGATAGACACTCAAAATGGAGTGCTGGATGATATAAAGGTTCATTTTAATGAAGGGGTGGCAGGGTATGTCGCCGCAAATAAGGAATCGGTGATCATCAATGATATCGCTAAAGATCCTCGATTTTTACGCACCAATCGCGCTAAATATGAAACTTCATCTGCAATTTCGACTCCCATCATTCACGGAGATAAGCTTTTGGGAGTCTTGAATCTCAACAACAAAGAAGGCCAGCAGATATTTTCCGATGAGGATTTGCGTCTGATGGAAACTTTCGCGTCTCACGCCGCCATCGCGATTGTCAATGCGCGTTTGTTTGAAGAGAACCGAAAGAAAATCAATGAGCTTTCAATTTTGCATAAAATTGCTTCCAAGCTTTCATCATCAATGTCTGAGGCAGAGGTTTTTTCGTGCCTATTTCAAGGCATAAAATCGATAGTTGATGCTGATTTATGCTATTTTTTCTCGGTTGGAGATGATGATGGTCTTCTCAAGGTTGCCTTCGCTGAGGATTCGAATGAGAATAGTTCCCGCGCAATGTTATCTTCGGAACTCAAGTTACCGCTGAGAATCCCGGCATTTGCGGCGGCTGCCGATAAAAAGCTATGTGTTGAACAATTCCTCCAAGGGATTTTTCTTAAGAACTTAAGTCCTCCTTTATCGGTTTTCATTGCAGTGCCAGTCTCAGTAGAGAATTCGCTTTCGGGTGTTTTGTGTGTGGGAAGTTATCATACGAGGAATTACACGGATGATGACAAGAGATTAATTTCGATCATTGCTTCTCAGACTGCATCGCTTTATGAAAGGCAGAAAAGTATTATCAATGGATCCAAATTGCTTATGATGGGGAAGATGATCTCGGAGCTTACGCACGATTTGAAGAAGCCATTGACCAATATCAAAGGGACATTGCAGGTCCTCGAAGTCAAATGGAATGAGACTGGAGCGCGCGAAAGGTTTTTGGGAAGCGCTATACAGGAAGTCAATAGATTGGCGGAATTGGTAAGAGAGATGCTCGACTTTGCGGATCCCGGGAAGTATAAACGGATCGGACTCGATGTGGTTCCGTTGATAGAAAAGGTTCTTTCATTGCTCGCATCAGACATCAGAAAATCAAATGTGGAGGTTTCAATGAACTGCCCTGCGGGACTCCCAAAAATCTTTGTCAATGAGACAGAGATTTTCGAGGCGTTGCTGAATGTGCTATTCAATGCGATTGAGAGTATGCCTAACGGAGGAATATTGGGGATTTCGACCTCCGAATGCAAGTTCGATCATGTTCCCACTCCTTTCTTGAGAATAAGGGTGTCTGATGAGGGATGTGGAATTCCTAAGGATAAGATTAATCGTATTTTTGAAAGGTATTATACAACAAAAGAAGGGGGCACTGGATTAGGATTAGCTCTGGTTAAGCGAATAATGCAATCCCACAACGGTTTTGTAGATATCGAAAGTGAGATTGGTAAGGGAACCATATTTTATTTGAATTTCCCTATTAATAATTAGGGTGGGACGATTATGAAACAGCAACTTGTAAAGATATTGGTCATTGATGATGACCCGAAAGTGCCCTGGATTCTTTCTGAAGGCCTCAGCGAAAACTATGAGATAATTTCAGCTCGCGATGGCGATGAAGGCATTCAGATGCTTTCAAAGAACAAGCCTCAACTGGTATTACTGGATATCAAGATGCCGGGAAAATCCGGAATCGAAGTGCTCGAAAAGGTTAAAAGCATTGACAATCAATTGGATGTCATAATGCTCTCCGGCCACGGGGATACACCCAATATTGTCGAATCGATCAGAAGGGGAGCCTCCGAATTTATCAATAAACCTTTCGATGTCAAAGAGGTGGAGATTCATATCCAAAATGTCCTCGAGCAGCGCCGCTTGAGGCAGGAGCTCACCCAATTAAAAAGCGTATTGAAGGCCAAGTCCCAATATGATGAACTGGTAGGCGATTCGCCCGGGATATTGGAGGTCAAGAATATCATCGAGCAAGTTGCGCCCTCGGAACTTACAGTTTTGATTAGAGGCGATTCCGGCACCGGCAAAGAAATCATTGCGCGCCTTATCCATACTCTATCCGAGAGAAGAACCGAATCTTTAACTAAGGTCAACTGTGCGGCGATTCCCCGTGATCTTCTGGAGGCAGAGCTTTTCGGATATGAAAAGGGCGCATTTACCGGCGCCCATAAGACCAAGCCGGGCCGATTTGAGATCGCCTCGAAAGGAACGATGTTCCTTGATGAAATCGGAGATATGCCGATGGAACTCCAGTCGAAACTCCTACAGGTCCTCGAACAGCGTGAATTTGTCAGGGTCGGTGGCATCCATAACATAAAAGTCGATGTGAGGATAGTCTGTGCTACCAACCGTAACCTTGAAAAAGCGATCGAAGAAGGCCTCTTTAGAGATGACCTCTTTTATCGCCTAAACGAAATTACCATAAAGGTGCCATCGCTTCGTAGCCGCAAAGAGGATATCCCCCTCTTGGTGGATCACTTTATTAGGCGCTATAATGCGTTGTATGAAAAAGAGGTGAGATCGATATCATCAAGAGCCATGAAGATCCTGATGGATTATGATTGGCCAGGAAATGTCAGGCAACTTGAGAACCTGATAAAGCAAATCGTAGTTCGAAATGATGAAAGTATAGCCTATACGTCTTTAGAAGCAGTCGAGAGTCCTCCTCCCATCAGGCAGACCCCGCATATTCCTGAAGTTGGAGAAACGGGTTATTCGCTCAAGAAAAGAGTATCCAATGCAATTGAATTCGAAGAAAAGACAGTTATAAAGGAGGTCTTGAACAAAACGAATTGGAATCGCCGTAAAGCCGCCGATCTTCTCGGAATATCCTATCGGTCATTATTGTATAAGATCAAGGATTATGCAATTACGAATTGAAATTGATGTAAGATCCTGCAGTTTTAGTGAATGGCCGTGCATAGAGAATCTTTTTTTGGGAGACTATGAACCGTCATCTGGGACTACATTCGCCAATATTTGGGTGGACTTCCCAATTACTTGCTGGTTTGAATGACCAATATGAGTATGGTTTCATAGTCTCCGATATATCATAATGATGGTCAATCGCTGCCGCTCTAGTCATAGCGGCTAATGGCATAACATTTGCTACCATAAATATGTGGTACTTTCCAATCGAAAATCGCCTCAAGAATGAAGGTTTAATGCCAAAACGACTTACCTGTTCATATAATTTAGGAAAAAACAGAGAGGATAACTGACATGGATGTTAACCACTTGCCTCCCGATGACCTGATTTTCGAGATGTTTCGGTCGCATAAGCATTTTGGACTTAAGATGCGGCATGAACTCAATCGGGCGGAGAGATATTGCGAGTTCATCTCCCTGGTGACAATCACTATCAAAGGGGGCGATCAAATCTCATCAGAGGGAGGGAAAAATGCCAGATTTGGCAGTCTCGATGACCTCCACGAGGGCCTGCGCAAAGTCATCTGCAAATCTATTCGCTTAACGGATTATGTTTCAGGTATTGAGAATGATAGGATGGGATTGCTCTTAGTGGAGACGCCGAGAAACGGAGCCGAAACCCTTATCAATAGAATCAAGCCTGCCGTATCAGGGTATTTTTCATCGCAGACCGAAGAAGAAAGGCCGAGAGACATCGCCTATTCGGTCCTTTCATTTCCGAGCGACCTCGGCACGAAGGAAGAATTTAGCAAAGCTATTCATGATTTCGTGCAGGAATGACATTTTATTTCCTGCCGCACCTGCAACTATTTTGAAAGCTTTATCCACCATTCATATCCGGCCCCGAGGCATTAGAAAGCGGATTGCCATAGCAATAAGCGCATCCATGGGGGCAACTGAACCATTTACCTATGTCGATTGACTTGCTACAGTTGCAATATTCACGTTGGGCGGAATCTTTCGCCGTGCTGGCCGGATAATGGCGAGGATGAATATCCTGGAGAATAGCGGAATTGATGCATCCACGGCTTGTCAGATTCGGAGACGCACAGCATTCGAGGACAATATCTTTCTGCAACGCCTCGGGGATCAATGTTTCTGTGATGAG
>PFXJ01000015.1 GCA_002791595.1 candidate division Zixibacteria bacterium CG_4_9_14_3_um_filter_46_8 | reverse complement strand
TGTTAAAGCGATGATGGCTTGAATTAGCTATCTTCGCCCCTTTATTTAATCAGCATCATCCTCTTTACGAATTGCTTCTCACCAACTGCCAGCTTATAGAAATAGATGCCGGAGGAGTAGTTGGCGGCGTCCCAAGTGATGCTGTGGTAACCGGCATCCTGGTGTCCGTTGGCCAGGGTGGTGACCTTCTGTCCCAGCAGATTATATACCGAAAGATCGACGTTCCCCGATGAGGGCATGCCATAGCTAATGACGGCTTGAGCATTGAACGGATTCGGATAATTCTGCGACAGATAAAATTCTGTCGGCAATGAGTTATCCCCGAATTCACTGCGCATATTGTCGGCGCTGAATCCGATTACGCTCCAGTCATTCGCGGCGCCCGAGGTCATAGCCGCCGCCACCGTGAAGGGGAAGGAAGCATCGTCAATCGTCACGGCCGGATAATCGCCTACATAGGAACGATAGATATAAGTTCCCAGCGGCGCATAGCCCGGCACCAATTGATTGACATCGTAATACTGCGACTCGTTGGCCGCTATCGGAATGTTGTAGATTACCTGCAGGGGGCCGAAAGTCGAATTGTCCGGCAAGGTCAACATCAGCCAGCCATCATAAATGCCGCCTCCACCGGTATTGTTGGTGATTCCCAGGGTGTAATCGAAATTGCCGCCCGGCGGCACCTGTACCGGCGCCTGATCCGGATTCATCGACAAATCCAATTGCGGCACCGTGCTTTGCACACGCATTGTTATCGGCATTACCACTTCCGGAAGGGTGCGAATGGCATCCGAGGAACTGATCCTGATCCGACCGGTGTAAGTGCCGATGGCGATGTTGGAAGCATCCAAAGTAGCTGTCAGCACTTGGCTTCCACCAGCAGGTATGGTTCCCGAGGCGGGGCTCACATCAATCCACCCGGCAGAGGTTTTCACCGTCAGGTTATTGTGAATATAGGCCGCATTGTAAGCAACTTGCAGACCATCGGTGCCGTTGGCATTCTGATGGCCCACCGTCGCCGACAGCAAATCCCCACTCATATTCAGATAATTGTAGAAGATCTGGCCCGACCTCAACAGGATGATCTGGAACGTGTAGGAACCGTCGCTGTAATAATGGGGGACATTAACCCAGGAAACCACTGCCGAATCGGCACTGGTATAGCGATACACGGTGCCACCAGCCCCAGGATTCAAATCATCCCACATCGCCCCCATCATATTCAACGGCGCACTCGGCGAGGGCAGGTTGGTGTTGCTATAAGTTGTCGCGGTTGAGGTGAAGCTAATCCAACCATTGGAGCAAATCCGGAAACTGCTGTAGTTGGTGCCATAGTAATTGAAATTGAAGGGCAACGGGAATGGCCCTTGATTACTATCATCAGTCAACGACACAGGTGTGCCAATAGCGCTGATATCGACCCAATTAAAGGCCGGACCGCCCGGCTCATCGGAATCAATCCAGGTGTAACCATAATTGTCCGGACCACCCTGTCCCATTATCACCGGTGGATTATTCACTTCCTCCACTGCCGGCTTCGGCCCTTCATACTTATATAAAGTAATCGCCTCAGCAACAGGATTCTCTATCCTGGCGCCGGTAATATTATCTACTTCCTCAGTTACTCCAAAATTCAAGGGAAGTTCGCCGCTATTGGTCAAAGTAATTTGACGAGAGGCGGTGGTGCCCGGTGAAACTTCCACATCCAACCAATCCGGAACCACACTCAGATTGGCGCCGGTCGAAGCCAGATCATTGGCGTCACTGAAATAAAAGGTGTAACTGCCGGTCTGCGGGGGCGTAAAGGCGATCGACGCTCCGCCCACTCCACCCTGACCATACCAAGCCACCGTGGAATGCATAACCCGTATTACATACTGCCCCGCATACCCGCCCGGCAGAACCACCGAACCATACCAAATGTGCGCTTGATTGTTATAGTTCGGGGCCAGTTCCAACGACGCTCCAGAATTGAGCTCGTAAACGGTCATCGTCCAGTTATTCTCACTGCCGGATGGATTCACCGAAAGAGTCGGCACCGTTGGCGGATTCCCCGGATTGACAATATTGAAGTCCGCCCCGTTCTGCAGACGCGAGGCCTCCCCATTGTAATTCTCCGAATAAACCGCCCAACTGTAGGTGTTCACCAAATCAGTGGCTAACATCATCGAACCGGTGAATACCCCATCACCTGCTATCTGATCCGGCGCCACACCATTGTCCTGCATCGCTGAGAACGATGAAGGCCAGCCAGCGTTGTAAAAACCATCATCATCCCAACTGCCACGGAAATAGAAAGTCCGATAAGCGATATCCGCAGGATTGCCGAAGGAAGCCTTCAATACCACATTCACTTTCGGCTCTAAAGCAAAATCCTGCGTAACCGTGTCATTCTCCACCACACTCAACGACGCAAAACCAGGCAGATAATCGGAAGTGTATTCCGCACGCAAATCCCAAGTCGTGTCCGCAGGAACATAGAGAGTGTAATATCCCTGAGTATTGCAGTTGGCAACAATCGGAGGAACATGATTGGTAACTGTAACATGCCCCTGTAAGCCATTACCCGAAACCAAATCGGTCATCCGACCAGTTATTACCCCATAACCCTGCAAATAGCTTAACGCCAACTGAACTGCCGCATAAGCATCGACTATTCCCCAGCCATAGCTGTTATCGTTACCGGGGGCTCCGAGGTCATAAGCCGTATCCATCATTATCTGTTTGATGACTTCCGGCGGGAGATTGGGGTTGGCTTGCTTAATCAGCGCGACTACCCCGGCGATATGCGGGGTCGCCATCGAAGTGCCACTCATTACCGCATATCCGCCGCCGGGCGCTGCAGAGCGTACGTCTACTCCCGGAGCAGAAACTTCTGGCTTTATGGCAGCAGAGCTGTCCGGCGTGCAGTAGGAAGGTCCTCGTGAAGAGAATGAAGCAATTGGATACCCTGATGTATTGCCATCCACTGCCCCTACCGAGTAGCTATTATAATCATCAGTGGCCCTGTTTGCGGGGACCCTTAAACCTGTGGAACCTTCGTTGCCCGCGGCAAAAACCACGCAGACGCCCGCGGCTTCGAGATTACTGAGGGTCTCCCAGTAGTATTCATTGCACGGATTCTCCGGGAAGTTGCTTAGGGCATGTCCCCAGGAATTCGAACTTACCGCGGGAACATCCCATAGCGTCGATGGATTGCCATCCGGATCCATTGTCCACTGAAACGCAATTAGATAACGAAGCATTCTGGTGGGCAAATCCCCGCCTCTATCCACAACGCCGGCGGAAATCCATTCGGCCTCAATGGCCACACCTATCGTATCTGCCGTAGTGGTTGACCTGCCGCAAATTGTTCCCATCGTATGAGTACCATGAGTTGCGGAATCGAATGGGAAAATTGTATTGGTGAGCGGATCATGCCACGCCCACTCCGGATGTCCGGCATAGCGAGGGTCCAATCCTCTCCATCGGGTTGCAAAAGCAGGATGCGCGCCATCCACGCCTGTATCCAAACTGCTGACCAAGACTCCCTGGCCGGTTATTCCCATCGCCCACACTTCCGGCGCCCTGATGGCAATCAACCCCTGCTCAACAGATGCGATATCATCGGCAGATGGTTCATTTGGCCCATCAACCGGCTTAATCAGCTCTATCTCGGTGTCATAGATAATGGTCTCAACCTGTGGCATGGCCGCAATCTTCTCGATTGCCGAGAGCTTGGCGGAAACACCAATAACATTCATAATCCAGAGCGAAGTATATTCGGAGACTTCCCCAGCCTTCTGCAGTTCCAAAATCCTGTTTATGACTGCGCCTTGAGTTGACTCCGCCTTGTCTTGAAGCTCGGTAACCACTACACGATGGCGCTCAGCCAAAGAGGCGTGCGAGGCGGTCATCGATTCTACTATCGCCTTGGTGTCAACGCGATCGCCCAAAATTACAATCACCGGAGTCATACCATCGGGGTTGCCTTGCAGAATATAGTCCCGCAGCCCCGGTTCAATCATTCCGGCATCAGCTTGTCCGGCAAAGCCCATTGCCAGCCATGCCAAAACAAACAACATCCAAAATCGCTTCAT
The DNA here is from genome assembly GCA_002791595.1 of candidate division Zixibacteria bacterium CG_4_9_14_3_um_filter_46_8. GTDB lineage: Bacteria > Zixibacteria > MSB-5A5 > UM-FILTER-46-8 > UM-FILTER-46-8 > UM-FILTER-46-8. The sequence goes on along the minus strand of PFXJ01000015.1, from coordinate 1,563 downwards.
AAAGAGCTCCTTCTTGAAGAGGTGTTGATTCAGTTTGTAAAAGACATTAATTCCTGCGCCAAGGCATAAAGCCTGCCAGTAAATCAAGATGCGGAAAAATCAATTCTAATCGAATCCATTTTCTAATCGAAGAAACCCAAAAGGAAATGGATAGAACCGTTCCATAAAACTAATATAAAACAAATATGCATTTAGTCAACGATTATTCCATTAGCGATTTTGCCATTCAGCAGTCATTTTTGAAACCGACATATCGACAATTATCGAATTCGGAACTTCTTGACTTCGGTAGGCGTAATAATCCTATGTCGGTTTTTTACCCTCTGCTTTTTTCTGTAATCTTATTCTCCTTATTTGGGTTAATCTGCTGGGCTTTATTGGTTGCGTTGAATCATCCCTGGTGGAAATTCAAATTTGCTAAACGGGGCATTTTGGCCATTCCCTTAGCCGGTGTATTTTTCGCTTTGATTTGGGCTGGAGCATATTATTTTGACCAAAAATGGCTAATACTGCCCGGAGCAGTAGGCTTGTCTTCTATTGTCATCCTACAAATTGCATTGATATTTTCTTTGCCATTGTCCGGCATTGCGCATGGAATCATCTATATAGTTAAGAAGATAAGAAAATGGGGGTCTCCTCGAACGGAGATATATGAGGTGGATAAGAGGCGACGGGCATTTCTAAAGGCCGTGCCAGCCATCATACCCTCGGTGATGATTGCTTCTGCAACAAGCGGGATTGCTCGCTCTTTTGAAAAAACCAGAATTCCCAATAAGACCTTCTACTATCCGGAGCTTCGCGACATCCTCGAAAACTTAAAAATACTGCAAATTTCCGATTCGCACCTTGGGTTATTTTTGGATTTGGATAATTATAAAGAGATGATAAATGATGCGATGAAATTAAATCCCGATTTGGTTCTGTTGACCGGTGATATCGCCGACAATCTCGACTGGCTACCGGAAACATTGAGGATGAGTTTGGAATTGAAGCCGAAATATGGAACTTACGCCTGCCTGGGAAATCACGAGTATTATCGAGGGATTGATAGGGTCCGAAGTATCTTTGACAAAAGCACAATTCCGCTACTTATTAATGATGGACTTACGATTGAAATCGACGGCGGCAAACTTTTCATTGGCGGGACTGACGATCCCAGATCAATGGGTAGAGTTCATCCTGAATTCTACAAAGGAGCGATCGAGAAAAGCATCCAAAAGGCGCCCGAAGATTCCTTTACGATTTTGATGTGCCATCGTCCACAAGGTTTCGATTTTGCTTCAGAAAAAGGGCTTGGACTCACATTATCGGGCCATACGCATGGCGGGCAGATCGGATTGGCAGGTCGAAGCTTTTTCGAGAATTTGGTTTCGTACAAATATCTCTGGGGACATTATCTCAAGCCGAATGGAAGCCAGCTTTACACATCAGCGGGGGTCGGGCATTGGCTCCCCTTCCGGCTGGGCTGCCCGCCAGAAGCGCCGCTTATTACCCTGAAAAGGGAAATCGCATAGTGGGGGAATACTTCACGGTTACCTTAGGCGGGTATGAAGGCCGGACCCA
>PFXJ01000114.1:5862-7240 GCA_002791595.1 candidate division Zixibacteria bacterium CG_4_9_14_3_um_filter_46_8 | reverse complement strand
CAAATCCTTCTTTGACGAATAAGCGGGTCAGTTCCGCGGACTTATAAGCCGCAATTCCCCCCGTGACACCCAACAAAATATTTCCCTTCTTTGGCATCTTAATATAACCACAGAAATGGCCTCAACATCGGTGATGTTACGGTCAAGACCAAAGTCGCAATTGCATCGGACTAATGAATCTGCGAATCTTCGTTAAAATCTATTGCGCTGAGATTTAAGAATGATTGGTCGCCCGCAGCCTTATTGATGATAAGGGACCATGCCAGAGCACGGACCGCAACAGCATCTATTCTATCCCGCATGCTCATGATTACTTTTTCAATAATCAATTCCAATTGGGCTTCATTGACTATGCCCAATTGCCGCATTTGAATTAATTCCCCCTGAGCCTCAGTGGTAAAATAACTGCGCTCTTCATCGGAAAATACCCTCCGGTAACCAACAGAGGGATGGCTCCTGAATCGCGCCATAAATTCAGGCTGTTGGTATTGATCCATTATCCAGAAATAAGCGCTATTTATTTCACTATCTGTGAAGCCCTCAGTGCGGAGTCGGTCAGCCATTTCCTTTATCCCCTCAAAACGGCCACCATTTTCCTCGATATGTCTCATCAAGTATATTACGATTTCGAGAACCTTTTCGCCCAAGACACGTACCTCGTTCTTTGAGAGTTTACCATACTGCCAAATTACTAAGACGCCACCTGATTTGCAAGCGATTTTTTGTAAACTTTGGGGTGATTTAGCTAAGTATGCAAATGCCAATTAGATGCAATTAATGCTTGAAGTGGCGCTCTCCGGTAAAAACCATAGAAATCCCATGGCGATTAGCTGTTTCAATTACCTCTGGATCCTTTTTTGAGCCGCCAGGTTGAACAACTGCCTTGACTCCTGCCAGAGCCAGGGTCTCCAACCCGTCCGGCATAGGGAAAAATGCATCCGATGCCGCCACCGCACCCTGCGCTCTCTCCCCAGCTTTCAATGTTGCGATCAGGGCCGAATCGATTCGGCTGGTCTGGCCAGCGCCAATTCCTACTGTTTTGGTTCCATCTGCTATCACAATCGCATTCGATTTTGTGTGCTTAACGATTTTCATGGCAAAACCCAACGACTGCAACTGTTTGTCAGATGGTTTACATTCTGTCACATATTGGTAATTAAATCCGCCGCGGTCGAAAAGATCGCGAGATTGAAGAAGCATACCACCCATGATATGTCGGCTTTCCCATCCTGATTCGAATTGATTTATGGTCAATTTTCCACAGGAAATGATACGACGATTTTTCTTTTTGACCAATAGCTCCAGCGCGGCAGGTTCGTAACCCGGGGCAATGATGCACTCGAGGAAATATGTGTCGTGAATCAATCTCGCCGTTTCC
>PFXJ01000114.1:0-5803 GCA_002791595.1 candidate division Zixibacteria bacterium CG_4_9_14_3_um_filter_46_8 | reverse complement strand
CAAATGCATCAGCATAGGCTTTGGAAAGCGTATCTGCGCAGGCCGCGCCGCACGGATTAGTATGCTTAACCACCACCGCAAAAGGTTCATCAAAATCTAGCAGCATCCCCAGTACCGCTTCCAGATCATTGATATTATTGTATGAAATTTCCTTCCCCGAATGGACGGTGGAATTGGCAAGGCTGACACCCCGATAAAATCCGGCCCTGTACAACGCCGCCTTTTGATGCGGATTTTCGCCATAACGGAGGTCTGACATTTTTCTAAATCCACCCCGCAGTAATTGGGGAAATCCTTCTGGCAATCCATTCTGTGAGCGAAAATAGGCGGCTATGATGGAATCGTAACATGCGGTGTGCGTAAATGCCTTTTCAGCCAATCTCCTTCTAAGCTCCAAGCTATCCTTTTCATTCTTAAGGTCATCCAAAAGGGCATCGTAATCCGAGGGATCAGTAACAACATGAACCGAATGAAAGTTTTTGGCAGCAGCCCTAATCAACGCTACTCCACCGATATCAATGTTCTCGATAGCATCCTTTTCGGAGACATTAGTGTCGCTGACAGTGCGCTCAAATGGATAAAGGTTCACTACCACGATATCAATCAGGGGAATTTTATTCTCAACGGCGGTCTTAATATGGTCCGCTTGATTTCGGTTGGCCAGAATTCCTCCCATTATCGCAGGATGCAGAGTCTTAACCCGGCCATCAAATAGATCGGGATAACCAGTTACATCTTCGACCCGAATACAATTGATATGATGATCCTGCAAGTATCCGTAAGTTCCACCAGTCGCGATAATCCTTGCGCCCCAATTAGCGAGCTGAAGGGCAAGCTGTTCAATTCCCGTTTTATCTGCCACGGATATCAGGGCATTCTTGGGCTCAGAGAGCTTTTTGTCCATTGTTCCTACCGTGTTGTTAAGATTGTCAGCGCTTCATGATATTTAGCGGCGGTGCTCAAAATCACTTCATCGGGCAAATCCGGGGGAGGAGGATTGCCATTCCATCCGATCCTCTTCAAATAATCGCGCAGATATTGTTTGTCAAAAGATTCCTGACCCCAACCAGGCTTATACTTCCCCAGGTTCCAAAATCGAGAAGAATCCGGAGTGAGGACCTCATCAATTAGAATCAATTTGCCGTCATTTAGGCCGAATTCGAACTTGGTATCAGCAATGATGAGCCCTCGAGAATAGGCGTACTCGGAAGCCCGCTCATAAAGCTCGATGCTATTTTGTATTATCAAATTACCCAGATCGACACCTATTAAATCGTAGAATCTGCCAAGCGATATATTCTCATCATGACCATTGTCTGATTTGATGGCGGGCGTAAAAATCGGCTCGGGGAATTTTTGTGATTGGACCAAATCGACCGGGATCCAGTTTCCATAGAGATTCTTCATCCCATTCTCAGCCTTGACAGTTTGATATTCATTCCATCCTGAACCCGAAATATACCCGCGCACGACGCACTCGATATCAATCCGTTTTAGCTTTCTCACAATCATTGATCTTCCGGCAATTTCAGGATATTTCCTAAGCCCTGGAGGAAAACTACCGAAATCAGCAGATATCAAATGATTGGGAATCACGTTTTTGAGAAATTCGAACCAGAATACGGAGAGCTTGGTGAGCATTTCCCCTTTGCCCGGGATGCCCTGCTTCATAACCACATCAAAAGCGGAAATCCGATCAGTGGCAACGAATAACAGCGTGCTGCCCAAATCATAAATATCGCGGACTTTGCCCCGTCGAAATAGATCCAATTCAAGCAGGTCAGTTGCGAGCAATGCGTTTTGTGTTCTCATAACTTCATTGCCGCTTTGTAGGTCCATCTGTCATTTAGAAAGTAATTTAATAATATACCCACCCCTATTCCAATAAAATTGCTGAGCAAATATTGGAGGCCGCCGGCTTCGGTTAAAACGGTCATGATGACGAAATTGCCAAGGAAACCGGATGCGGCTGCTGATAGATTATATCTCGCCATCCGTTCCAGATATCGCTTCTTAGTCTGGTGCTTTTTGTCACCCCACGTCCAAAGGTCATTAAGGACAAAATTGCAAAGGATGGATACTTCGATAGCGATCAGCGATGAGGCCAGATAGTAGAAGCCGGCAAATTCAGTCAAGAAATAAAGCATCCCCATATTTACAATAACACCAGAGCCGCCGACAATCGAGAATTTGAGAAATCTCGCGGGAACTCTGGCAAATACACGATCAATTACTGAGGCCTTTGTAACCATAACAACGAATGAAATGAAAGTCAAATAGCTCGCCCCCAATGCCATATATTTTCAGCGGTTTTTCAGGGACTATATACTCAAAATAATCCAGAAGCTTTTTCTCGGGTTTATACCGATATCGGGAATCATAAATGAATAGGAAATCTTCGCCAATATATTTCTGGGGGTCCGACCAGAAACGGTAAGAAAGCCCGTGCTCGGCGACATAATTATCCGATTTAACATCTGGGCGCCCGAAAGTATAGAATGCGGCTTCAGAAGCTATCTTATACTCATATCCTATGATATTTTCCGGATTCTTGACTATATGATCAATTGTATAGAAGCCCAGCAATTTCCCAAGGTCGTTCCAGCCAGCCATAGTGTCGGCTTTGCCAAGAGGGATGATCGGGAAGAAACTGTTAATATATGAGACGCCGCTCAGTGCTACCGCAAAGGCCACCGAGAACGCGGCATAGCGGTGCCATCCCTGCCTCATCCATCTTTGGCGGGATTTAATATCTTCTTCGAAAATGGCACACAAGGCAATGATGGCGGTAATATAGCCGACAGTGGGCCAATTCATTTTCACCCAGCCGCGAAATGATGCCAGGGTGAAGAGCAAGAGAATCGGTGCCGCAAAACTGAAGAATAGCTTGTATCGATTGTCGCCATTGAATATGCTCCTTCTGCCAGCTTGATAAATCGCATAAATGGCAAAAGGAAAGATAAGCGGCGTAACCACCGCAAGCTGGGTGCCCAGAAAGCCAAAAAACATATCGAACCTGAATGAGGACATCTCGTTGGCGCGGCGTGTTGTCTGGAACACGAAGGAAGCCCAATTGTGGAGATAGTTCCAATATATCACAGGAAAAGCCAGGATAAATGCAACCGCGCATCCGCAAATAAAATTGAACCACGGCTTAAATTCCCTCAATTTCCCGGAAAGAAGAAGAAATAACAATGCTGAAGGCAGGGCCATAACCATCGTGTATTTGGAGTCGAATCCCAAACCCACGGCTACTCCCCACAGCAGGAAATACGCCAGAGAATCTCGCTTAACCGCATAATAAATAAAGATTATATTCAAGACCCAAAAAGGGAATAGGGGATTATCGGGAGTGGTAATCACGCTGCCTATCGCAAAAATCCAGATTATATTCAGGAGAAGGGCGGCATAAAAGGCGACTCTCGCAGAAAATAATTTTCTGGCAAAATAGAAAATCATCAACGCGGTGATTATGGATGACACGACCCCTCCAAAACGGACTCCAAATGAATTGTCGCCAAACAGGCTGACGCCGAATTTTATCAGTAGCGACACCGCCACCGGGTGATCAAAATAGGACCAATCCGGATGCCGGGCATAATTCCAGTAATACGCCTCCTGCGGCGTAATCAACGAGAGGCCGATTACCGCAAGCCTTATTGCCGCCACTGCAGTTATAAAGGCAATGAAATAAGTTGTATATTTTCGATTATCAGCTTCCAAAACCAAAATACATCTGGGTTCCGAATGAAAGGAAATAAATATTTTCGGATAATGACTTGGCAAGATCTATCCGCAGGACTTTGAATCCTGAGGACTTGGTAAGTCCAAAGCGAAAACCAGCGCCGGCATCGGCCTTCCAATCCGCTGAGTTATATCCGCCATTCTCATACCATGACTTACCCACGTCAAGAAAGGCAGCAACGCCAAGGGCAACGGTCATTATTTTAAGCGGAGAGTAATATCTCTGCTCACAATTGGCAATGGCATAATTCTGCCCTACAATTTTGTAATTATCAAATCCTCTCAAGCCAAATTTGCCGCCAATATAATTCACAATATAGGGATCCGGGCGATCATAAAATCCCGAAATCAACCTGAATGCAGAAACCATTCGTTTTGGATATCTTACATATAAATAGTATCTCTGGGAATAGAATGCATTTTCAAATCCGCCATTATTCCGGGCACTGGCGGACAATGACGCCGATATATAGATATTCTGCGGATACTCAAAAGTAGTCTTAAGGCCCACGCCGCCATAATTTCTCACGATATCGCCATCAAGGATATCGAAGGACCTTCCAGTTGAAACGCTAAACCACCATCCGAAAGTCAAATCTTCCACATTTCCAAAATTGTCGAAAAGAGTAGTGGTTTTGTATTTTGAAACTCCGAGATATGATGTCAGATCCAGACGGGTTTCGGTTCGACTGGGCGGAATCAACATCCTATATCTATCGAATTCAGGACTATTTGAATGCTTTTCATTGTTCCATGACAGGTCAATCTTGAAATCCCTTTTGAAGTATATTCCGAATGAGCGGGTAATAGATAGAGTGTAGTTCTGTTTCTCAGAGCGATAGCGAAATATTTCGTTTCCAGCATAGAAGTACCGAGTGTTCCCGACCATATTTTGGCCGCTCAGCGAGAAAGAATAGCGATCGGACAGCGAATAAAGCGGCCTGGTTAATTCGTAACTGGCGGTTCGGACCAATCCATCGTTTTCCCATTCAACATGACCGCGAAGTCTGGTGCGGAACAGGTTGTAGTCGAAATAATTTATATAGCTCCCCTTGCGGTCATTGCCGGTGTAGTACTCAGCCATTAAATCCTTTCCCAGACCAAACAGGTTCTTTTCCGAAAGAGCGAAGCCGATAGTGTAGTCACTTCCACTTCCCTCAGATGTCGGCCCGGCGATTGTGCTCCATTGATCGGAAACAGTCAATTCAATGTCAGCCTCGGAGGAATCCGAATTAAAATATATCCGGGTAATAGCGCCGCCAATGAATTCGAGGGAACGAAGATTGCGCTCAGTCTCAAGGATTCTTAAGGTATCGAGTTTGTCGCCAATCTCGTATAGCAACTGATCACGAATCACCCATTCCCTGGTCTTAATGTGCAGTGAGTTCGCCCAGCGATAGACGAACCAATTTTCTTTTTCAACCTCACTATCAAAGACATTTTGGCGCGTAATCTTTATGGAAGAAATGGTCGTTGCATTTGATATGGAAGGGCCCATGATTCTCCAGACCAATATAAAGAGTAATAGGGTCTTAAATTTCATTGACTATCTTATTTTGCCCCTGGCGATCATATCAATAACCTTAGGCAACGCCTTATGCTCAATTTCCAGCACTTTCGCCGCCAGGGTCTCCGGAGTATCATCATCTCTCACCGGCAATTTCTCTTGATAAATAATTTCACCATGGTCATATTTATTGTCAACAAAATGAATGGTGACGCCAGTCTCTTTGTCTTTGGATTCGATAACCGCGCGATGAACATTGATCCCATAATATCCTTTGCCGCCATATCCCGGTAAGAGCGCCGGATGAATATTAATTATGCGCCTGGGAAAATGATCGATGATATTTTCCGGTAGTTTTTTCAAATAACCTGCAAGCACCATAAAATTTATTTCATAATCGGATAGTAAGCTAAGAAATTGTGAGCGGAAGTCCTCCTTATCTTCATAAAATGAACTCGAGTGGACTATGGCCGTTATGCCCTCCATTCGGGCGCGTTCCAGTGCAAAAGCCTCAGGGTTGTTCGATATGACAAGCCTGATATCAACATCCAG
>PFXJ01000099.1 GCA_002791595.1 candidate division Zixibacteria bacterium CG_4_9_14_3_um_filter_46_8 | reverse complement strand
CGATCAAAAGAAGCCACGCTAATATGGGAGGAGATCCCAATTATTTTTTCCCTTATGCCCGATTCAAACCCGTTCATAACCGACAGCACGATTACCAGGGCCGCCACACCTACAGTAATTCCCCCGATAGAAATGAAGGTCACGATTGAGATAAAACGGCTCTTTTCACGAGACCGCATATATCGCATGGCTATGAAAAATTCGTATTTCAAGTTATAGAGACTCCGTCCATCTCGGATTCACCATGACTATTAGGCCTCCATACCAGATGGCCCTTCCGGCGATTTTTCTGCTTCCTCGAGCGGTCTCATCAGCGGGAAAAATATAACATCGCGAATCGAATGCGAATCAGTAAGAAGCATTATCATTCTATCGAGGCCAAATCCCAAACCGGCGGTCGGCGGCATACCATATTCCATAGCGTGCAGGAATTCCTCGTCCAGCGGCGGCGCTTCCTCATCCCCCAGTTTCCTCAGCTCCTGTAATTCCTCAAACTTCTGTCTTTGGATGATTGGGTCGTTTAACTCTGAAAAGGCATTTCCCATCTCTTCACCAGCGATGTAGATTTCAAACCTCTCAGAAAAGCCTTCTTTGGTTCGATGAGGTTTTGCCAAAGGAGATATGTCGGCGGGAAAGTCGAGAATGAATGTCGGCTGAATCAAATTCGGCTGAACCTTCTTCGCAAAAACATCCTCGACTACCTGCCCCCAATTAAGCATCTTGGCGGCATCGACCCCGAGCCTGTTGGCCAGGTCAACCGCCTGCCGATGATCTAAGCCGCTAAAGTCTGCTCCGATTGTGTCCTTGATGGAATCAAGCATCGAAAGGCGCTTAAAGGGGGCTTTCAGGGAGATGGTCATATCCTTATGAACAATTTCGGTCCCGCCGCAAACCTCGCCGGCAACATGCTCCATCATCTTCTCATAGCAGGCCATCATATCATTGTAATCCCAATAGGCGCAGTAAAGCTCCGCCTGCGTGAACTCCGGATTATGCGAGCGGTCGATGCCCTCATTGCGAAAATCCTTGCCGAATTCATAGACGCGCTCTATGCCTCCTATTATCAGCCGCTTGAGATAAAGCTCATCGGCGATGCGCAGATACATAGGCATATTGAGCGAATTCAGATGAGTTTCGAAGGGGCGCGCGAATGCTCCTCCATAAATAACCTGCAATATGGGCGTCTCCACTTCAAGAAAACCTTCGCCATCGAGAAACTCCCGGATTGCCCTATACATCGCCGTTCTCCTCGCGAAAACCTGCTTTATCTCCGGATTGCTGATCAAATCGAGGTAACGTTGACGATATCTCGCTTCCTTATCAACCAACCCATGCCATTTTTCCGGCAACGGGTGAAGCGATTTCGAAAGCAATGTTATTTTATCAGCATTTATCGTGATTTCGCCGGTTCTGGTTTTGAAAACTTTTCCCTCCGCCCCGATGAAATCGCCAATATCGATCAGTTTCTGAAATAAGTGATATTGCTGTTCGCCGACCACATCCAACTTGATATAAATTTGGATCTTTCCCGCTCCATCGAGGAGGTGAGCGAAAGATGATTTGCCATGCCCACGAATACTAATCAGTCTGCCGGCAACGCTGACTTTTTCCCCGCTCTGTTCCAAGACCTCCGAGTTCTCGACCACCGCCGATGAAAGATGGCTCCGCTCATATCTGTAGGGATATGGATTAATCCCCTCCTCTCGTAATTTGTCTGCTTTATCATATCGCTGTTGTATTAATTCCGACCTGCCTTCCAAGTTTACTCTCCCATTATTAAATGAATTGGCATCAATATACCATAATTAGGATGGCCTAGTCAAGCTTCGTTTAGCAGAGTCCGCCGCCATTCCGCAGGATACCGCTCACGCAACTGTCTCTTTGTCAATGGCCTTAAGCGATAAGGATTCTCTGCGAAGGTAATATAATCCCAAGAGGGTGACAGGGAAGAATTGGCAAGACCACAGGACTACGGAGAAGGGGAATGATATCTCCTTCGGAATATCAAATAATCCCAAAGCCACCGTGCATCCATACTGAAATGTGCCAATAAACCCCGGAGATGATGGCAACATCACGGCAAATGCCACAATGACCAAGAGCACAAATGTGGCTATTAACGACGGCTTTATTCCAAATGCAAGAAAAATTGGATAGCTGGATAATGCCACGATGACCCATAACAATGCTGTGTACCCGCAAACAATGATTGTGCTTTTGATGTCCTTGAATATACCCAATCCCTCTATGAAGCGATCCAGAAGATGCATAAGGAACACGCTAATCTTGGCCGGGAAAATATTAACAACCTTCTCAATAAGCGCCCGAGTCGCTTCAGTCCACCTCGACAAAGAGAATAAGACAACCAATGCCGCAACGTTTATTAGGAAAGTTATATAACCCGCTTTCTTGATCAATTCAGGAAAGGGAAATAAAATCAAACAAATCGCCATTATGAAGAGGATGGCAAATGAATCGAAAATCCGTTCCACCATAATAGTGGCGAAGGCACCGCTACGTGAAATCGATTCCTTCTTGGCTATCGAAATTGCCCTGACGAGCTCTCCTAACCTTGCTGGTAAGATATTATTGGACATAAAACCAATCATCACTGACGAAAAAAGACTTGGGCTCCCAATCGACTTCATTCTTCTCAATAGATAATGCCATCGCCATGCTCTAAGCCACATAGTGAATAGCACAATGGCAATTGTAGGCAAAGCCCAGAAGTACTCTGCCGAGGCAAATGCCTTCCATACTTCAGCAAATTCTATCTGCCGCACAGACAGATATAGAAAAATCGTGCTGATGCCTAAGCCAAAAATTATCTTCTTCTTCAAGCGCGACTCAACTTGCTAATTCACTTAATCCAAGAAATTAATTATATATGTCAGCATATCTGGTTTTCAGGACATCATTAAACTTGGCCGCGGTCTGATCCCAGGTGAACTTGCTTGCCCAGCGGATAGCGCCCTGTTCAAGTCTTTCGCGAAGCGCTCTATCCGTAATTATGGAGAGTATATTATCTGCAAGTTTCTCGACATTTCCATAGGGATATAGCAATCCAGAAACATTCCTATCAACTGAGTCCCTCAATCCGGGTACATCGGCCGCAATCGCCGGTGTCCCACATGCATTGGCTTCAATATTCGAGAGCCCCCAACCTTCCTTGATCGAGGGATAAACAAGGCAATGCGAACTCCGAAGTAATTCAACTTTAGCCCCGAGCGGAATATATCCGGGAAAATCTACGTGATTCTCAAGTTTGAATTTTCTCGCCATATTTTTTAGATGCCCAAGATATTTCCCCTCCCCAATAATCACAAATCTCGCCTCCGGCACTGCTTTGACGACCTTGGATGCCGCTAATATTAAGTGCCCTATGCTCTTATATTTCATTATCCGGCCAGTGTAGCAGATGGTGGCACGCTTTGCCTTGATTCCAGAAGGGTAATAAATATTGTGATCGATGCCGCATTCAGCCACACTGATATCTTCTCTGCGGTAACCTTTAGCTGACAGATCCTCGCGGGTGGAATTTGAGATCACATGCACGTGGCATCGGCGATATACTGGGAGCATCAATTTTTCTGCGAGATAGATATATGTGGCAAAGGCAAAATTGATCTCTCGGAATATAGTTGAGGAAAATAAATGAGGGACTAATAACAGCACCGGCTTGTTTAGATATAACGGTGAATAAAAGGGAATCTTATTCACATCCTCTATTACCAGATCCGGATTAAATTCCTTTACGGCTTTCTTGAGCCGCGCTGGTGCCAGGAAGTTGAAATTGTGTTCGCTACCGAATCGTTCGAATGAAATACCATCATATTCTTCTTTGGATGGAAGCTTCCCGCCAGAGCCGTTTGACATGAAATGAATGTTATGACCATAACGACCTGCGAGGCGAGAAAGAATATTATGTATGTGGATTTCCGCGCCGCCAGTCAGAGGATGTTTTTTGTCCCGCCAATTGATTACCAAAAGCCTCATCGTTTCGAGAATCTTCCAAGATCGGCTTCCACCATCATCTTCACCAATTCATTAAACTTGACCTTCGGTTCCCAGCCAAGTATCCGACGAGCTTTGGAGGCGTCCCCTCGAAGGTACTGAACCTCTGCCGGACGAATATATTTGGGATCGGTAGTGACATAATTTCGGTAATCCAACCCCACAGATCGGAAAGCCGCTTCAGCGAATTCGCCAACGGAGTGAGTCTCACCCGTGGCTATCACATAATCGTCAGGATTGTCCTGCTGAAGCATTAAATACATCGCCCTGACATAATCGCCGGAGAATCCCCAATCCCTCTTGGCATCGAGATTCCCCAGTTTCAGATGATTCTCAAGTCCGAGCTTAATCTTGGCCGCGGCAAGCGAGATTTTGCGGGTGACGAATTCAATCCCCCTGAATGGACTTTCATGATTAAATAAGATTCCATTGCAGACAAATAAATTATATGATTCGCGGTAATTTATGCAGGTCCAGAATGCCGCCAGTTTTGAAATTCCGTATGGCGATCGAGGCCACATTCGGCTGGACTCGCTTTGGATTTCGTCCTGCACCTTTCCATAAATCTCCGATGAGCAGGCAAAATAGAATTTACCCTCTGGGGTATATTCCCTGAAACTGTTCAGCATGTTGAGGGTCCCCTTGATATTCACATCATAGGTAACCTCCGGATTAGACCAGCTCTCTTGCACAAAGCTCTGGGCGGCAAGATGGAATACCATATTCGGTTTCACTTCTCTATATATTGAATCAAGAGAGGTTTTATCGGTCACATCGCCATAATAGAAATGAATAAGCTTCTTGCCTTGCTCATCTCCGTCCCATACGCCATACGTCTTCTGTGAATTTCGCCGCACTATTCCGTGGATTTCGTATCCTTGCTCTAACAGAAATTTTGCCAGATAATAGCCATCCTGACCGGTAATACCGCTTACCAAAGCTCTCATCTTATTCTCCATTTTGGTCTTTTTCTCTCAAAAAGTTCATCGGCATAAATCGGGGTCTGCTCTATTCCCGCCGATTACCCGCTTGTCCCAAATCCATCAGCCTTTTGGGGGTGAGGTCATCTCCTTGATAAGCTCGGCTTTCAACCTGTTGAGCGTCGAAAGCTCTGATGAATTAGGATCTTTCCCCTTTATAAATTCATCAACCTCATCTATAGCATCCCGGTATCTATGATTATCGTACAGAAGCGATATCAAAAATTTAAAAGCGGCATCCGATTTGGAATTAGCCTGCAAAACCTTCTTGTAAACCATCACCGCCTTATCGACATTCCCCACGATGGTATAAGCATAGGCGGAATTCAAATACAGCCGCTCCATCTCGTCCTTGGGGGCCATCCCAATAACCTCTTCGACTTTGGCGAAGTTATCTTGTTCAGCATAAATTTGGACCAGGAATGCGTAAGCTCTCCATTCGGAGGGATAAAGCTGTCTCGCTTTT
>PFXJ01000005.1:5676-5933 GCA_002791595.1 candidate division Zixibacteria bacterium CG_4_9_14_3_um_filter_46_8 | reverse complement strand
CCAGCGCTGACGGGTGTCACAATTACTGATGCGTCAGCCCTGGAGGGCTGACCGCCAAACCCTAAATTAAAGGTAATCGCCTGTGGCGGCAATCCGGATAAATTATAACCGTGGGTAGTGCAAGTGAGACTCCCCTCTCCAGAGCTTGTTGAAAAAGCAGAGGTAGGTCGGGGTCTTGACCCCGACATGGACGCCAATAGCGTCCATAAATTATCCGATTGCAGGGGTCAAGTCGAAGATCCCGATTAATCGGGGAC
>PFXJ01000005.1:0-5576 GCA_002791595.1 candidate division Zixibacteria bacterium CG_4_9_14_3_um_filter_46_8 | reverse complement strand
GGACACCTTCTCCCGACGAAGCGGGAGAAGGTTGAGATCATTCTTCGAATCGGGAACCATGTCGGGTTTTTCGCGCCGATTCCATCGGCACTCGGAACCCGACCTACGAGTTTTACGGCAATTCATCTTGCCCGTGCAACGCCCTTAATTTCGCCTCAATCAAATCGCTATGAGTCAAGTCCAGGAGATTTGACAGTTTGTGCATCAGGTAGTCTTCATTTTTATCAAGGGTGCCATCGGCATAAACCAAACGCCACACCGCAAAAATGATTTTTCGTTTTTGCTCGATATTGAAGTTCTGATTGATGATGTTCGTGAATTTCCACAAATCCAGACTCTTGCGAATCTCCTCCTCCGCCGATTTCATTATATCGTTAGCCTGCTCATCGGAAAGCCGATACATTTCTCTTAGAAGGGCGGGGATACGTTCCTGTTCCGCAAGGCTGAATTCATCATCGGCATAAGCCATTTCCAGGCAGATAACCGCTGTTGCCACCGCTATGCGATGTTGATCGGTTTTTTGCGAGACTTTCGTGGCTTCTTCGACCGCACCTATGCCCATTAGATTTTTAAGTATATTCATCACCTTAATATCCTGAAATCTGATCCAATATTCAT
This sequence comes from candidate division Zixibacteria bacterium CG_4_9_14_3_um_filter_46_8, assembly GCA_002791595.1. Lineage (GTDB taxonomy): Bacteria > Zixibacteria > MSB-5A5 > UM-FILTER-46-8 > UM-FILTER-46-8 > UM-FILTER-46-8. The sequence continues at coordinate 4,958 of PFXJ01000005.1, read as the reverse complement.
CTTACTTCTGCTACCATAATCCCAATAATAGCTTGATGACAAACGGGTGTATTTGAACGTCATCTGCGGAACGCATGGGTATCCATATTGTTGATAAAAGAATCCAATCTTATTCCCCTCTGCAGAGGGGTGGCCGAAGGCCGGGGTGTGTTCTTTTATGCGAAAACACACCCCGTCTCCCCGATTGCATCGGGGATCCACCCCTCTCAAAAGAGGGGATTCAAATGCTACTCCGTTCTCGCTTGGCCAAGAGCTCAAATTCAATTCGATGCGTCACAATTTTGTCAACAGTCTGAATAATATAATATTAAATTCTTCCGGCGGCAATGGTTCTATAAATCGTTCATAAAACAGATTGCGCCCTTTGGTATCCCATTTTCATACCCGCCCGCAAAACATCCGGCTTAAACTCCAGAGTGTCGCAAACTTCGACTTGAGGTTGGATTATTTTCAGGTCGATTGTTCTCTTGTCGGGACGGGAATTATATCTCAGGCAGGTTCTTATATCATTTCGATATATCTCGTTAGTCAGAATATCCAACGTGCGCAGGACAATTTCCAGGGAGTTGGCATAATCCCGCTTGGTTTTCTTAAGTTCCGAAGGCGAGCAGAGGATCACATAAATCTCATCTGCGCCCAGGTCAATCGCCTCTTTCAAAGGCGTAACATCGCGCACACCGCCATCGACCATCGACATCAAATCGTCCGAGATATTAATCGGGGAGAAGGCCAGCGGGATGGCGGTGGAAGCCAGAATAGCCATTTTCAAGTTCGGATGCGATTCGGGTATGGAATGAATGGCGCCATCGTATAAAGAAACGGCCCCCACGCGCAGGCGGCGGCCCGAACTAATGATTTTTGCTTGGTCGATATAACGATCGATGAGGTTTTTCAGGGGAGTATTATCGTAAAGAGAGTCCTTGCCCAGCAATGCCCCCAATATATGCCCAATCCCAAGAATAAATCCCCAGCGCTTACGGTAAGTATCCCTGGCTGAGGTTATATTCAACCAGACTTGTTTCAAAAGCTCGAAATCACTCTGGGCGATCATGGCCCCGTTCAATGCCCCTACCGAAACGCCGCAGATGAGGTCGAAGGAGAGGTTTTTGGTGTTAATGAGGTAATCGAGCGCGCCAACCTGAAAACATCCCTTGGCGCCTCCGCCGGAAAGCACTAATGCGCGCATATTTCAATTTTCTCCTCAAAATAGCCCAGCATAATAATCATCAATAGTGCGGTCAAGTGGGTAGGCAGGGGTCTTGACCTCTGCAATCGAATAATTTATGGACGCTATTGGCGTCCATGTCGGGGTCAAGACCCCGACCTACCCTTGTTTTTCAACACTCCCTCGAGGTCGCCCCTGCCTCACCAACTAAATTCCCAACTGCTCTGATCCGGCACAATCACTTCTTTGCGAACTACCGTCCCCGAAGAATAATAAATCGAGAATTGGTATTTGGTGTCATTGGGCGTCAAATCCTCATTGGGAAGCAGATCCAGATACCAGTAGCCGGTGGAATCGGTGGCGGTGATTTTTTCATACGGAGAGATGACCACAAAGCCGGCCCTTATCGGAGACTCCTTGATTTTCGCCTGCACCGTTACCCCGGTCAACGAATCATAACCTGCTCCGAACACCCAGCCGTAAACCCGGCACAGCCCTATCAATGGAGGATCGCCGGGATCAAATGCGGTAGCCCAGATAGTGTCGGCCAGCGCATTCCCATCGACTTCAAGCTCGAGTGGTAAATTCCCGAAACTGTAACCGGCTTTAAATGGGGCTATTTTGTAATCGCCGTCCATAAGTCCGAAAACCGCAAGACCAGCGCTTGATGTGTACCAAAGGCCGTGGGTAGTTTTCATATCTGCGCCGACAATTTTGACATCGCATTTGGAAATTGCAGTGCTGTCTTCTGCATCAAGAACATAAAGCGAGACCAGATGGTTTCCCCGTTTCGAAAAAGCTTCAATGCCATAAGCCTCCCCGAATGGCGACCAATGGGTTCCTTGACGCAGTTGCTCCGTCACGCGGCTCAGCACCATCTCATTGGGCATAGTATCCGCAGGGACTACTTTATATGTTTTTGCACCCCAATTGGAGCCGGTGGTGTAAAATGAAAACCACGCCGCCAGATAATCTCCAGCCATTCCGGCGAATGATCCGATTCCGCGCCACACAAACGACCCTGGATAGATTTTTCGGATGGGATAATCGAATTGGAGGGTGTCTGATTTCTTCCAGGTTATCTCCTCGAATTTAGTCAAAACAGTGTCCGTGTAGAATCGCGCAAACCTTATCGAATCAGGATAGCCATAGACATTGATGAAATTCGAAGTCATCGGCACAAAAATAGAATCGCCTATCGCGATCTTATCAGGTTGCGCATACGCCATTGACAGGATGCAAAAAATGAGGATGAAACCACTAATATATTTCAGCATAATATCCTTCCCTGCCTTCATAAATTTTGACCGTTAAGAATAAATTCCCATCGAAAGGCGGAATTTTTATCGGCATTTCGTTGTTGTTTATTCCGTAAAATACAGTTATCTCAGTTTCGAAGTCTGTGGCTCCGGCCAGCGCAATATCGAATGTATTTCCATTTCTCAAACAAGAAGCGATGGTCACATTGCCCAGATTGCGTACCATTTGATAAGCATCATAGGTGTGAATCCATTTTATACCTTTAGAGCTGGCATAATCATCAATCAGTCCCGCTAAACTATCCCATCGGGTGGAGATTGTCAGAGGAGGATTGGTGAGCGGGGAAACACCAGTGGTGCAGATATCGGCGGCCATATTGGGATGGAGCTCAATATAAGCCGGAATGCCGCCTTCTAATGCCCCGGCGATGCTCTCTTTGAAATTGGCGAGCGCCTGATCGAGAAGCGAATCGGAAACATCGCGCTCCATCCAATCATAGCCGTTCTGGACTATGGATTGATTTGCGCTCAAATAAGAGAACATCCCGTTGAATGAAGTATCGAGATAATCCTCAAACCAGTAGTAGCTCCCAAATGGCTTTGGATACCATCGGCTTCGCGCCGCATTCTGATAATTGGTATATGAAATCGAATCGGCCCCAATGGTGAACAATGGATGGGTCGATATCGCCACTTCATTCAATCCTCGTTGTGACAACCATCGGCGGATCGGCTGTCCATCGCCGGGCAGTCCCAGATCCCATACATCTTGATGCGCCGAGAATATCGGTTGGAATTCGATAGCGGTTCTGCCGGTCAAATTCTCAACTGAATCCAAGACCGATTCAAATTCATTTTTCGACAGCGACCGAAAATACTCCATCCCGCCAACCGAATCCACTTTTTGGGCCCAGAACCCTTCGGCGAAACCATCCCCTCCCGAATGCAAAATGAATCGGCAGTTATTTCTTTGTTGTAGGTGATTAAGGTAATTAACATCAGCGTTGCTTAAATTATAAGTGTGGATTTGAAAATTGACCGGGATGTTCCTGCCCAGGATCGATTCGCTCAAACTCTTGTCGATGAATTCAAAATCGCCCACTTCGTTGGGAGGTTCATCAAGCCAATTGAATGAAGCATATCTGTTCAAAACTTTGAGCGCCACCCCGCCTTTAGCGACATAAGCCAATCCCCTCCAGAAAATATCGCTCATTGAGCCGTGGCGCGCCCAGCCGTTGGCGGTGGAATCCAGCGGCGAACTCCACCAATCAGGCGGCGATAGCAATGTCCAAATATGCGCTTTCCCCGATGGGCTCCAACCGGCGGCGATTATCGGATAGTATGGCGCGGCGCCTCGCTGAATTATCGGAGTGAGGTTATCACCGAGGGAATCGATTTTGATATATCGCTCGGTCACCGAATCAACATCATACATTATGAAGCTTTCACCAGGGTAGCCAAGCTCGTTGATGAAATTGCCGAGCTGGGAGGAATTTCTTATGTAAGGGATATTCTGGGCGCTGTTGGTCATCAGCGGTGATGATGGATAGTAAACCGGCAGTATTGCTTTCATGCTGTCAGTAAGTCCCCAAATATACGGATCGCAGTTGAACAGACCCACCCCGGAATCATTGACCGCTCGAGCGATATTATTCTGAAGCCAGTCCGGCAGGCCGGTGAAATTGGGCAGCGATGCCAGACTATCCAGAAATGGCGCTATAATGATACCGTCATAGCGGCATAAGTCCGCAATGGTGAGAGTATCGCCATTGCCGGTGGAAAAATCGGCGTAATACGAAAGCCATCTATCGAGCGCGGGACGGATAGTATTCTCCGCGTATCGAAAACAGCTATCGACATCGCTGGTGCTTGTGACTGCGGTGCTATCGTAGATATACAAGAAGCCATCCCCGGCGAAGCCGATGGAATTAAAGATAAGAGTGGCGATGAAGATTGAAATGATCGAAAAGCATTTCAATCTGAAATGGTGGTGCATATAGATTTCCTTTTTGGTATGAATGGTTATAGGCAGTTGCGAGAAATCAAATAATTGATTCGGCTCTGATAGCTCCCTCACCCCTGCCCCCTCTCCCACTGAATGGGAGAGGGGGAAGATTTCCTTCTCCCGTTAAGCGGGAGAAGGTGTCCCGACTTGTTGGGACGGATGAGGGAGTTTTTACATGCGCGTGGCTGACATCGCGGTCTGCCACCTCACCCAATGAATAAAACCCACCGCAAGTAGAGGCTGGTTTTGCACCCGCCTTTTGCGTTTGAATTCGTAGGCGGGCGGGCTTGCCCCCCGCTTTCTTATGTCGGTGGTAAACCAACCGACCTACCTCTTCTTCTGCGGGGTCATGCCAGCGGATGCTGGCATCCAGATTTGTCTGGATTCCGGATCGAGTCCGGAATGACAAGGAATGCATCCACTATCAGGTGCGGCAACCTGACGCCACCCGGAATCCCGACCCCTGTAGACCCACCATTCGAATCAAATGAACTGGTGGGTCAAGGTGATGCTATGCGATGAATACGCG
>PFXJ01000087.1:12302-23298 GCA_002791595.1 candidate division Zixibacteria bacterium CG_4_9_14_3_um_filter_46_8 | reverse complement strand
TCTTAACCCTAATTCCCTGGAAGTCCTGACCGACTGCCGAGTCGAACCATCTCTGGCAAACTCTACTCCCGGCAACCGTTTCCAGTTCCTGCGTCAGGGATATTTTTGCGTTGACCCGGACAGCGCCGCTGGTCATCTTGTCTTCAACCGCACCGTGACCTTGAAGGATACCTGGGCGAAGGTGGAGAAAGCCGGAGCGTGATTAATGTGCACTGGGTAGGCGGGCGGCCTTGGTCCCCGCAAAGGGTAGGCAGGGGTCTTGACCCCTGCAATCGAATAATTTATGGACGCCGTTGGCGTCCATGTCGGGGTCAAGACCCCGACCTACCCAACCATTATTTCCTCCGTCAGGGATATTTTTGCGTTGACCCGGACAGCGCCGCTGGTCATCTTGTCTTCAACCGCACCGTGACCCTGAAGGATACCTGGGCGAAGGTGGAGAAAGGGCAAGCATAAATAATGTGACGTAAACCCACCGAACCTGATGGAAAAAGCAACCTCGTGTGTGATCGCGATCCCGTAGCAAGTTGTGGGATATAAGTTATATAGTCCAATGCCAAGCAGAGAAGAAATTCGGAAGAAACTTGATATACTATTTGGAGAGGAAGAATCGAATCTCTTCCAAATACAGACTCCATATTTTGCGCACCCTCATGACAGGTCAATTCCTTCTGAATTAAGACCTGCTTTACATGGAGGACCCGATAAGACGCAAAATGAAATTTGCGAGATTCAGGAAACTATTATAGATAGTCCGCATTCCTATGAAATATTTTACCAAAATCTGGTATTGCTCAACAATTTTCATTTGAAATTGACGAATGAGGAAAAAAAATATGTAGTTGAATATATAGGAGAAATCATATTTGAAAATGATACAAAAGAGGCTCCCCAACCGCAGGCTTTTGCGCTGCCTCCAATTGGTCCCATTTTCGGATATGATGCCTTACACAATTCAATCTCGATTCGTGACCGTCAAAAGGAAAGTGAATTAATGGGGAAAAAAGCAAAGCTCGCCTATTATTTCATCTTCCAGGATTACAAGATTCTAATTATAGGAGACTTAAAAGATAGGTTCGATAAGATCTATAAGCATAAAAAAGTATTTTTCTACGTATTGCAACACTATTTAGCTTTTAGATATTACCAATTCTCTGCCGATGAGCTCGATGCAATTAAGGCTTTCATCAATACACGGCGATCCCAATTGTCTGCGGAATCTACCTGGCTTAGCAAGATTCTCAACAGCATCTATAATTTATTGCATCAGATAGAATATTTGATACTTAAGAATGAAATTATGGGAGGCGACAATAAGGAGATCAATGAAGACCAAAAATTTGTCAGAGATCAAATATTAAAATACGGATTCAATAAAGAATTGAATGAAATTTTGGAGAACATTGATAATAATATTTTTTCAGCCCGATCGGACTTCGACTTCAAATCCTGCATAGATAAAACTCGTTCCTTTTTGGAAAATTTTATGAAGGAAGTGTATAGCTCTTTTTGTTCCCTAAAAAATATAGCTAAGGATTTAGATGATAAAAAATTTGCAAATTATTTGAGCAAATTACAATCTGATAAATATCGGTTTTTAACATTCAACGAAGCTGAATTGGTTCAAAAATTATATAATCTAATGTCAACTGAATCTGCTCACAAACTTTCGGCCCCGCGAGAATACATAAGATTATCAAAAAATATTACTATAGAAATTGCAAAGTTGCTGTTTGATAGATTGGGTACCCTGAAAAGCCAATCACACAGCAGGTAGAAGATCACTTACATGGAAGTTCCCTAGGTCGAAATCCTTGCGGTTTCGACACTAATCATATTATGTTTGCTGGGGAGGTCTAATATTCGCAGATGTTTAATCTGCCGTCAGGTCGCCCAACTTAACGGAATAAATGATACTGTTTAGAGAACCCGCCCTATAGCACGCGGGAATGGTCAATAAGGATACTAAAAATGCGCGAAAAAGAAATTGAGATATTGGAAAGACTCCTCTCCCATATTGGACAAAACTATGACAAGCTACCCGATAAGCCATTGACTGGTTTTCTCGCCATGATTGGACACCGCTATGAGGGTGAGTTGATGGTTGTAGGTCGAGCAGTTAATGGTTGGGAGAATTCCTGGCGCCCGCGCGAACTAGCCGAAAATCGAACAATTAGAAAAGTAAGCAGGGACATATTATCTAATTCAATCAATGAGACCAAATGCCCAATGCTGTGGGTATCGGAAAAATGGGGAAGTGGGCAAGGGGGAAATTCCGAGAAAAGGTATAACTCCAAGAAGTCAGCGTTTTGGCGGGTCATTCGCCATGTTGTTGATCGTCTTAACTTAGCCGATGTTGACGATGTCAACTGGCCCTCAATACTAACATGGACAAACCTATATAAAATTGCCCCCAACGATAAAGGGGGCAATCCTTCACCCCGTCTTATTGGACTCCAGTTAGAATATTGCCAAGAGCTTCTTGATTTGGAATTCAGCCAACAAAAACCTCGCAGAATTTTGTTCTTAACGGGATATGATTATTGGGCTAAGAGGTTCCCGGATAATCGGGTTGAACAATTGCGAGAAGTATCCCCTGGAGTCTATGCGGCGATCAAGAAATATACTTCCGGTGATACCGGAAAAATAGTTGTCGCCAGTCACCCCCAATGCAAAAAGGAATCGACCTGGGTAGAGGAAGTGATCAAAGCATTTGGCACATAAGCATTAAACCGTGCCATCAGGCCGGCGCACTTAACGGCAGAAAAGGATGCGGTCAAATACGGCGACTTGACGACACAACATCAACAGAGAATGGATAAGATTGCAGAAGACATTTGAACCTAAATTCAATATCACCAGCCGAATAACTGCCAGCCTTACTCTCATTGAGAGGGCTCGTGGGTTTTTGGAAGCTGCGGATTTGTCGGAAGTCTGGGTTCGGGAGATGGGACATCGCGCCTTGATCCTGTTGTTGACAGGGTGGCATGCTAAAACTCGGGGAGATGTTCGGGGCGGAGGGGGTTTGGGCATGTTCTGTCGCGTATCGCTCTGTCTCAATGTCAACAAAACATAGCCAAGATTCAATATCGAGAATGCTGTTGAATCTTGACCAAGCCACCCAAAGCTACTTATCTTTCAGTTCCGTGGGTAAAAACCTTATGTTTTCGACAATAATCACATTATATTTGCTGTGAACGTCTAATATCCGCAGTGGTATCCGAGGCCTTATGCCTCGTCGCCGAAGGGCAAGCCTTTGGCTACCATCTTGCGACATCCTTTAAGCAAAGGAGGTATAATCATGAAATGCAATATTGGGAAAACCGACAAGGCTGTACGCTGGATTGTCGGATTGATCATTATTGTTCTGGGGATTATTTTCGATAGTTGGTGGGGGTTGATCGGACTTCTGCCGATTGCCACCGCTTTCCTGGGATTCTGCGGATTGTATTCGCTACTGGGAATCTCCACCACCAAGCCGAAGTGGTTGTAGGTCGGGTTCAGAGACGCAACGGAGTTGCATCGAAAAACCCGACAATCTCTATTAATTCGGGATTATCATAATGTCGGGTTTCTCATTCACCCCGATGCAATCGGGACTCATTCGGAACCTGACCTACTCCATAATAACGTATAGAATCGAGGCACATCATGAACCAATTTAAAATAGCGCTTCATAGTCTTCTACACGCCTTGGGGGTTCTATTGTACATTGTTTTAGTGGCATCAATTATGACCAATGCCGAGCGCATCTTCGGAAAAATGGACAAGGACCTGCTGGGGCCGATTGCCTTTCTTTTGCTCTTCACTATATCCGCGACAATTACCGGACTACTTGTCCTCGGACGCCCGATTTATCTTTTCTTGAACGACCGGAAAAAAGAAGCGGTGACTTTTTTGTCGGCTACACTCGGCTGGCTGGTGGCAATTACGGTGGTTGTGTTTATTATTCTTTTTGTCATCCGATGATGCTCGGCCTGTTGTTCCGGATAACGGAGGGTTTTAATCCTCATTTGAGTAGTTGTCAATAGGTTGAAACCTATTGTTATTTCGGATTGTGAGTCTCCCCGTTTTGAGACACGGGGTCTCGTTCAAGGCGTGCCGTCAGGTCGCAGGGCCTGAAAGCTACACCCCGTAAGATTTTAGATAGGAAAATCCGCTTAAATGATAATGGGCAATATGACGAACGGGACGCCCCGCAGGTAAAGTTTCTTCTGCACCGCAAAAACCACATAGTTGTGGAGCCAGCGAGTGAATATGGTTTCCTTCAGAAATACTATCTGGCCTCCAAAGAAGACGACGCGGGGGAATCGTTCAAGGATTTCCGGGGCGATCCTATCGATTTCCTCGACCACATTAGTCCCTATCAGAGTAACACCTTCAGCATAGTAGCCATGAGAATTGAGGAATTTTACATATTTATCAAGTTCTCCTTGGATATGTGCCCGAAGATTATTAATCTCCGCGGTTCCCTTGAAGACCCCGGCGTCAACCACGCCTACCTGAACGAAGATGAAATTTTTGAAAACCCCTCTGAACAGCTTAAAAGTATCCAGAACTGCATGGAGTCCGAGCCCGTTATAACCATTAACCAATAATACCGCTGTAGCCCCATTGCGATCATACTCGATTTTGCGTTTGGAATCGTCGCCAACCTTGGGAATCGAACCGGATTTGCCCATATCTGCCGCCACCATCAGTTGGTCAAGCCGCCCAAGAAGCCCAAATGTTTTCTTATAATGGCGCTTGATGACCACGACAAAGAGGACCACACAACCTGTTATAATAAAAGTGACCCATCCACCCTCAAAGAATTTCACCGCACTGATCGATATCAGGATAGTGACGGTCATCACCAAACCGATGCCATTTATGATAATTCGTCTCTTCCAAACAGGATCAGCGGCGCGAACATTCCACCAATGCCGCACCATCCCCGATTGGGAAAGCACGAAAGTGATAAAGACATTGATGCTGTATAGGACGATCAGGATTTGGACCGAGCCTCCGGTCAAAATAATCAAGGCCAGGGCCGCCCCTCCCATCAATAGAATACCATTTTGGGTAACCAAGCGGTCATTCAAGTAAGCAAACCTTATCGGGAACCATCGGTCCAAAGCCATATTCGCCAGGACCCTAGGACCTGCCAGAATTCCCGCTTGAGCCGCTACAAATAAAATAGCTACCTCGGAAAGGAGTATGATCAATACAAATGTATAAGCTAAGTTGTGTCCCCACCCGGCGGTTATAGATTCGTATAAGATCGCATTTAGGGTTTTCCCTGGAATGTGGTTGACTCCATAGAGGATGTAAGCCAGCATCAAACCAGTGACAGTAACTGCCAGCGAAACGGCGATATAGCCCATGGTCCGTTTGCCTGTAAGCACTTTAGGTTCTCTTAATATGGGCAAACTGTTGCTGACCGCTTCAATCCCGGTATAAGTCCCAGCACCCATACTATAGGCGCGGAAAAGGAGTAATATCAGACCCAAGATGCCGACTTCAGAAGTAACACTGTGGATATCGGCGGCAGTATTTTCCGCAACCAACGGCAAAGAATCCGCGTGGGCGACCACGGCGTAAATTATGACGAAGATATGTGTGGCCACAAAGACCAGAAAAATAGGCATCAACGTGATTACTGACTCTTTGACACCCCTCAAATTCAAAATAGTAAGTCCCAAGACTCCGATGATTGCAAATTCAAATCTGAATGAGAACCATTCCGATGGCAGAGAACTAAAAATGGCTTCTGCCCCGCTGGCAATAGACAGAGCGATAGTAAGCACATAATCTATAAGAAGCGCGCAACCAGCGATCATCCCCAGCGTTGGAGAAAGCAATTTACTGGCGACCAAGTACCCGCCGCCTCCCGTTGGGAAAAGCTCTATTATTTGGGAATAGCTGGCACTAATTACAAATATCGTCAGGGCTGAACCAAGAGCTACAAATATCCCCAAATAGTGATGATCCTTCAAGACCGCGAAGGCTTCTGCGGGACCATAGCAGGAGGAAGACAACCCATCCGCTCCCAGACCTATCCAGGCAAAGAAGGCGATCAGAGCAAGCTTATGAAAAACCTCCGGATCCTGGGGATTCCGCGCTTTCCCCATAACAAAGGTCTTAATCCATTGAAATAAATTGGGCTCATTATCCATATCTAATGGCTCGAATATAATGGATGGCCTTCGGCATAGCACTAAATAATTCTTCGGAGATTTCAGCATATTCCTGATGATTATGCTTGACTATTAAGATGAGCCAGTTTATTAATTTATGGAGAGCTTTATATTATTATTTTCGATTCTGAATTGGTTTCAAAAACTTGATTGCCTTTATAGTTATCATTACGATTCTGGTATTAGTTGCCGGCTATATCTTTTATGGGAAATTCCTCACTCGTCGATTTCATCTAGATGACACCGTTCCAACGCCGGCCTGCCAGATCAATGATGGGGTCGATTATGTTCCCGCCAAACCCAGCTTGTTGCTGGGTCAGCACTTTTCGGCAATCGCCGCCGCTGGTCCGATAGTCGGCCCCATATTGGCGGGCATTTGGTTTGGATGGCTACCTGCTTTCCTCTGGATCATATTCGGCTCGATTTTTATCGGCGGGGTGCATGATTTCGCGAGCTTGGTAGCTTCGATAAGGCATAAAGCGTCATCCATTGCTGAAGTCGTTAAAGAAAATATGTCCCGCACTGCTCATGTGCTATTCCTAATCTTTGTCTGGCTTTCATTGGTGTATGTAATCATCGCGTTTACCGATATCACCGCTCAGACATTCAAAACAGTGACGTCTGACATGGCTTTTGGTCCGGGCGTGGCTGGCTCTTCGGTGCTGTATATATTTGTGGCAATGGTAATGGGGGTCCTTCTCTACAAATTCAAGCTCGGAGTGGGTCTTGCCACGGCCATATTCCTGCCGATCGTTTTATTCATAGTTTGGATTGGGCCCCATCTTCCCCAATCGATTCTCAATTTTCTGGCAAGGATACCCGTAAAACAATGGGATATCCTGTTGTTGATTTACTGCTTCGTCGCCTCGGTTATCCCGATGTGGTTATTATTGCAGCCGCGCGGCTATCTTGGAGGATGGTTGCTTTATCTAACCATAGCAATCAGCTTGGTCGGGACTTTATTAGGTGGATTTTCGATTGAATACCCCGCTGTCAATCTTTCTGGCATGCAGAGTATTGTGAATGGCAAACTGGTCTTTCCATTTTTATTCATTACCGTCGCTTGCGGCGCCTGCTCGGGATTCCACAGCATAGTCAGTTCCGGCACCACTTCCAAGCAATTGAGGCGCGAATCGGATGCACGGGTCATTGGTTATGGGGCGATGCTTCTTGAAGGGTTGGTAGCAGTCTTGGCGCTGGCGACAGTGATGATGCTTCCCAAAAGCGCGGAAATGCTCAAGTCGGATCCCAATTTGATTTATGCTCATGGAATTGCTCGTTACCTGGGATTAGTCGGCGTAGGTTTTAGTATCGCTTTCCCCTTCGCCTTGCTGGCATTTTCGACCTTTGTCTATGACACCCTGGATGTCTGCACCCGTCTGGGCAGATACATTTTCCAGGAGATATTCGGGCTCGATTCCAGAACCGGCGCATTTCTGGCGACAACCGCAACGTTGGCTTTACCTCTTCTGGTGCTGATGGTTTCAAAAGAAAAGGGTTATCTGGTGGCGTGGCCTATCTTCGGCACCAGCAACCAGCTTTTGGCAAGTTTGACACTTCTGGCTCTTTCGGTCTGGATGGTGAAAACCGGCAAGAACGCTATCATCACTATAATCCCGATGGCATTTATGCTGATTATGACTGTTTGGTCCTTAATACTTCAGATATTGCCATTCATCAATAATTTTCCAAATTGGATCGGCGGCGGAGCCATCCATACTGATACCATGATATCAGGGATTTTTGGTATGATTCTGCTTGTGCTTACTATATGGTTGATGGTTGAAACCGTGAATGTGCTGGCATTTAAGAAAAAATCAGAACTCAAACCGGCGGCAAGAACCGCTGGGGGAAAATAGCGTTGAATGTCGAAACTGGGAGGTCTGCCCGACGGCAGTCATGGATTTCGATCTGGACTAAGAGACGCCCTTTACATAATCAATCGCCCGATCAATACGAGCCAAACATTTCTCTTTCCCCAATAATTCCATCAACTCGAATAATCCGGGGCCGCCAGTCATTCCGGTCAACGCCAATCGGGTGGGATGGATGATAGCGGAAGGATTTATGCCGAGATTATCAGCAAGCTTGCGGAGTGCGGATTCGATTTTTGACGCTCCAAAATCATCTTCAACTCCGGCAAGTTCATCGTGCCATTGCTTCAACCTCTGAGCTGTGTCCGGGTCGGCAAAATGCTTCTTGACGCCTTTCTCATCGTAGTCGAAATCATCAGTATAGAAGAATCTCCCCAGGCGGGGCAGATCGTTCAAAGTCTTCATCCGTTCTCTCATCAAATGAATGACTTTTAGATGCCACTGCCAATGTGATTCCACCGAAAGACGAGTGGTCAATCCGGCATTGATTAACACCCATCGCGCCCTCTCCAGCAGTTCATTATCATCGAGCTTCTGTATATATTCGAAATTCATCCACTCCAATTTGACAGGATCGAAAATCGGGTTGGAAGCATTAATCCGTTCCAGAGAGAAGGATTCAATCAATTCCTGACGGGTCATTATTTCGCGATCATCACCCGCAGACCAGCCGAGCAGCGCCAGAAAATTAAATAGAGCTTCAGGGAGGATGCCATCTTCCTGATAATCGGCTACGGAAATAGCGCCGTGCCTTTTGGAAATCTTGGCTCGATCCTTGCCGAGGATCAGCGGGACGTGAGCGAATTGCGGTTTCTCCCACCCGAAAGCATCGTAAATGGTTTGCTGTTTGAATGTATTGGCGATATGATCATTGCCGCGGATGACATGAGAGATTTCCATCAGATGATCATCGACGACGCAGGAAAAATTATAGGTGCAACGGCCATCGGCGCGCATTATTACCCAATCATCCAATTCTCCGAAATCACGGGTGAGTTCACCGCCAACAATATCAATGAATCGGGCTGTTCCTGTCTGCGGCGTTTTTATCCTCAACGCTTTAAGGATGCCCCGGCTGTCAAGTTCGGCGCGCTGTTGTTCGCTTAAATTTAGACATCTTCGGTCATAGCCGAGCGAACGCTTTTCCGCGAGCGCCTGCTCCCGCCTGGCCCGAAGCTCTTCGGGAGAGCAAAAGCAGTAATATGCCTTCCCCTCCTGATGAAGTTTCTCGGCATATTCCTTATAGATGGCGAACCGATCAGATTGATAATATACTTCGCCATCCCAATCGATCTTCAGCCATTTCAATGCCTCCAGAATGGCCGCCGTCATTTCTTCTGAGGACCGCTCGACATCGGTATCCTCCACCCGGATTATAAATTTCCCCTGATGATGCCGCGCGAAAAGATAATTGAAAATTGTGGTGCGCGCCGTGCCCACATGCAGGAAGCCGGTTGGCGATGGCGCCATCCTCACCACAACTTTATCAGACATCAACCCCTCCCTCAGAGGATTTCGGCGGTTTATACTGCTCATCATCCCTGAAAATTGGCGGGGTCGGATCCGGTTTTGGGAAATTTGGAGGCGGAGAAACCGGTTGTTGAGGCATAGCGGGCGGTGGCGCAGAATATACAGCGCGCACCGGCGCCTGCTCCAATTCCACTTCCACTCCGCCTACGAGGCGGGCGAAAATGTTATACAGCCAGACGCCGATAGCTGTTATGATTATTCCGTTCATAACCGCCATCAGGAATCCATAGAAGATCGGCAGAAAAAATAGCGCGGCAATTCCGCCGAATATCGGTATTGGAAATTCCTCCGCGCCGGCCAAATCACTCAATCCGGAAAATAAGGCGCCGAACAAGAACAGGAACATCCCCACAAGAAACCCCAAGCACGCCCCCAAAAGCGCATTGATCAAGAACGAAATTTTTACTGCTGACCAAACACCGATTTTGCGTAGCCGATAGCCTGTCATTTGATCTCCAATCTTATTGGCGGTTCAGTATCCGCGGGATCCGGATACTTATCACCTATATTTATATAATAATACTTCCCGTTTTCCCGAATCTTGTCGAGGATATTCGGATTGAAAAATTTGATTTCCTTTTTATCCCAAAAATAGTGAAACATCTGGGGGAATATCCAACTCATGTGAATTTTGAAAACAAAGACCAGGTCAACTCCATCCACCAGCATATAAACTTCACGGTCTTTTGCAGTAAAAAAATTAAATTTAGCTCTTATGGAGTCTTGCCCCTTGAAACTGGGGAAGCTGTCCACTTGAGCGGTAAAAATCTTATCCATATCGAATAACAGCTCATTCAAAACCCTCACTGTGGAGGTATCATCGCCCTGAATTGGCCTCCAGGCGGTATCGAGTGTGGTACTCTGTTCATAAATTATCCCGCTATCCTTGTATGAGGCCAACTCATCGGGCACTTTAAGATGAGACTTGTCGGATTGTTGCTCGATGAGACGGTCATTATCGAGGATAAAAACATTATATGAAACTATTTCTTCCTCATAACCGGGGATATCAAGGACATGATTCACCACCACCTCATATTTATTTCCGCCATCGTTCTTGATCAACAGGGGAAGTCTGACACCATAAGGCAGGCCGATCCTGGTTTCGCCATACCAAAAACCGGCCCATTCCAGTCGTTGCTTGACCAGCTCCGCAACTTTCTTGAGATCCTTATCGGTTGCCGCACCGGCGATTGAAGTTATCAGCAGCATTACGATAAAAGAATAAACTATTGCTTTCTTGGCCATCTCAATCTCCTCATATTCAAAATTAGCGATTCAAACTGCAACAATATCATTTAATCTCTTTTGAAATGGAAATAGTTTTTTGGCGAATGAGTTAATTATTTAGCTTTTGTATAAGGACGCTTTAACCGAAATCGGAGCTTTACATTATGGCTTTTTTTGTTATAT
>PFXJ01000087.1:0-12294 GCA_002791595.1 candidate division Zixibacteria bacterium CG_4_9_14_3_um_filter_46_8 | reverse complement strand
AGCCGCGACCAAGTCATTAATAACTGGCATCCATTTAGTACTGCTTATGGAGTTAGCCGCATGAAAACATTATTACTCACAATTTCCGTAATTATGATGATGGCAATCTGCGCGTATGCTGATTGGCCGCCGGGGGGAGTCAATTGGGGTGGGGGGTTTAATTTCCTGTGGCATTATTGGTCTGTTGTGCCTGATGGACAGGGAGGCTTCTGGGCGGTGTGGCAGGATGCCGAATGGGACATTCGCTACCAACACATGGACAATGATGGTAACATGATGTTTGATTATCCAGGACCAAAGATTATTGATGATGCGAATTACCAAGCCAATCCGGAGGCCTGTTCGGACAGAGAGGGAGGCATGATCTTCGCTTTTAAGGATTACCGGCACAGCGGTTCCCCTGATATTTACGCGCAAAGAATTGGACGAAACGGAGAGGAGCTTTGGGAGCATAATGGGATTCCAGTATTCGTAGATCCTCTGGTTGAGGATTATGATCAGAAACTAGAACTGCTTTCCGATGGGAGTGTGGTTGTGACGTGGAAGCATGCCATCAACTGGCCTCATGGTCATATCCTTGCACAGCGTGTGGATTCAACAGGAAATATCCTATGGGGTTCAACAGGCGTACTCATCATCGGCGATGATATAACCCAACCTTGGGACCCGGGCATCTCGGTCGATAGCATGGACAATATCTTTATCACCTGGGTCGATCATACTGAAGATTCGCTTTTAGGAGGGATCTGGAATCAAAAGCTGGATATCGGAGGGAGCAAATTCTGGGGAGAATCAGGCACCAGAGCGTGTTATGGCCTCACGGAAATACTAAGATTTGACTACTACAGCGCCACTATCGATGGCCACGGGGGCCTACTGATTGCCTGGTATGACGTTCGCTATTACGATGGCAATGTATTCGCCGCATGGGTTGATTCTACTGGTACTTCACGCTGGGGCCTTGACGGGATATCGATAACATACCCTATCGGCGGTGCGGAAACAATCATTGAATACGATGGTTACGATGGAGCAATGTTATCTTGGGCTGGGTTTACCGATGAGCAGCGAGCGCAAAGGATTAGAATTGGCTCTTCGGAGAATGCGCTGCAATGGGAAGATGGCGGCAAAGTTGTGGCCCTTGGAGTCGGCGGGAAACCGGTGTCACTTTTCAGCGCTGGAAATGGCGAATGGATTCTTGGTTTTCGTGGCCATGGCCAGGGAATATCTCAGAAGTTCGATAGCGCCGGAACTCGGATTTGGGGAGACACTGGCAAGAATATCTGGCCTGACATGGTGGAAAATTATGAGGCAGTAACTGATAATGAGGGGGGAGCAATAGCCATTTCCAATAGCTACATCAATCAGCACTACTCTTATTATGCTCAGAGAATAGACTCCGCGGGGCATTATTCCGGGGAAACGGGTATCGATGAGGAAGGGCAACAGAGTCCATCTTCTTTTTCCCTCTCGACTCCATATCCCAATCCATTCAATTCAGCGACCATCATAGAATTCAATTTGGCTCAAAATGCCAGGATTAGCATCAATATCTATAACATATTGGGAGAAGAGGTGATTACATTAATTGATGGTCTCTACCCTGCCGGAAGACATTCCGTCGAGTGGAAGGGAACTGATTTATCAGGGGATCAATTGTCTTCAGGGATATACTTCATCAAATTGGAATCAAAAACAGCATTGGGGATAAGCGATATCAAAAAAGCAATTTTGGTAAAATAGCCGGGCCAAGACCTGATAGAACCATTAAAATTCCCCCTCTCCCACTCAATGGGAGAAGGGGTTAGGGGATGAGGGAATTTATTTTAGCAATGTCATCCGCTTGGTGAAAACATTATCCCCAATGTCGAGTTTATAGAAATAAATCCCACTGGCATAGCTGTTCGCATCCCAGGTGATTGACTGGTAGCCCGCCGTTTGATGCGCATCAACAAGTGTGGTTACCTTTTGACCCAGCACGTTATATATCTCCAGCTTTACATCCGAATCGTTCGGCAGGGCGTAGGTGATGGTGGTTTGCGCGTTGAATGGATTCGGATAGTTGTTGGACATCGCGGTTTCGACTGGAACCGCCGATGCCTCGTTTTCAAACCATGGCGTAATCGCCCAATCGCTACCGCCTTTCTCAAGCGGGGCCGTAACCGTAAATTCAAAGGAGTAGGAGTTGACCGGGTTGGAGGGATAATCGCCGCAATAGGCGATATATTCATAAACGCCCAGCGGTGCGTAGCCGGGCACATGTTGGACAATTCCGGGCACGCTGATGGTTTGATTCGCCCCGAGAGGGACATTATTGAATTGCATAAGAGGGCCATATATCCCGTATCCGGGAACATCCAGCATCAGCCAGACATCGGGAGTCTGCGGCTGATTGAATTTGCTGGTAAGAATACCGGTGTAGCTAAAAGAACCACCGGCAGGCACGCTCAATGGCGGATTATAAGGAAGCATACTTATGACCATGGTCGGGTCGATGCTGGCGTTAGTAAAAATGAATGTAGCATTATCCCAATTCGATACCGCCAAATCCTTGTGATTCGAATTTCTATAATAAATGGCGACACGTTGGGTTGGTGCGGTGGCTAATGAGACCCAACCGTTCTTGAGGTGGTAGCAATAAGCGGAAAGGGGGAGCGTTTGCCCGTCAGCTACGACCGATTCAACACTCTGGAGGTGGCGATCCCCCAGATAGAACAATTTGCGCTGGCCGTCTCCAGGGAAAGCCTTGAAGGTGATATTCTCTCCGCTGTTATTGACATCGCCGAAGATGATATTTTCCACGACCGAATTGTAGGATGGACTTGATGACCAGCTTGGAGAAGTGCTGAATACGCCAGCGTTGTTAATGTAAATATCAACCTGTCCCCACCAGCGGCCGCATATCATATCAAAGTCGCCATCATTATCGACATCGCTGAAAACGGCCTCGGAGCCATAACCGGCGGTGGAAGATTGCCAATCGGCGGTTGTGTGCAGGACGCCATTGGCGGAATAATAGATTTTGAATCTTCCTGAGCCGCCAAGCTGAGAGTTGAAGGCAACGCCCATATCGACATATCCATCGCCGTTCAAATCCGCGAAGTCGAACGAATTGCCATTGTCATTGGCCGCCGTTTGCCAACCGGGAGTGGTAGCGATAACGCCATTGGTGTTGTAATAAATTTTGACCCGTCCGCCGGAAGTTAGGAAAGCCACATCGAGATCGCCATCATTTTCGATATCCACGAATTGAACATCATAGCTGGCATCCAAATCAGCCGATTGCCAGCCGGGAGTGGTTTGAAGATTCCCTCCGACATTATAATAGATCTGATTATAGCGGTCATAGTTGTTGTAGGCTTCGCCAGTGGCGACCGCTAAATCGAGGTCCCCATCGCCATCAGCATCGCCATAAGAGGAGCGGAAAGAGTATAGCGGATTGGCGGTTATCCAGGAGGGAGATGTGGCGATTACTCCGTTGTTATTGGGATAGAATTGGATCGATCCCGGCCCCCAGCCCGAAGAAATGTAGTTGCAGACCATAAATTCCGGAAACCCATCGGCGTTGACATCGCCGAATTCGCAATGGCCGGAGTATTGCTCATCGAGGGAAATCCATGAAGCGGCATGGGGCAAGATTCCATTCTGGCTGATGTAGATATAATTCGGAGCCAGCGCCATATCATTGCCGTTGGAGACTCCCAGGTCAAGGTAGCCATCATTATTGATGTCGTTAAAATCACAGCCGGTGCCGTAATCTGTGCTCTCAAGTGAGAGCCAATCGGGACTGGTATTATAAGGGATTTGTGCAATGGCATTTGCGGCAAAAACCACAGCCATTAAAACTGTTAGAGCAAATGCGAATCTCATCTTGAACTCTCCGTCAAAGAGGTTGTTAATATCGGCACGCCATCGACGATGACCGCCAACCGCCAAAAACTCATCAATTATTTCACAATTTGAGCTGAAGAATACTTGATGATAAAATACAAAAAGAAGACTTAAAAGTCAATGGGAAACCGCAATTATGAATTGATTATGGGTCGAAAGCTTGTTGGTTTGTAGGGCTGGGACACTTAATTGTCTTGAAGTGAGAAATCAGATTGGTTATAATCAAATCTATGGTAGAAGGTGAGAAAAGAATAAAGGTTATTGTCACCAATCGTAAGGCACGCCATCTGTATCATATACTTGATACTTATGAAGCCGGTATGGCGCTGGTGGGGACAGAAGTCAAATCTCTTCGTAGCGGAAAAGTTAATCTCTCCGACAGCTACGCCGAGATACGGGAGGGCCAGGCCTTTTTGATTGGCTTGCATATCTCTCCCTATGAGCAGGCCAATCGCCAGAACCACGATCCGATCCGTGACAGGAGGCTTTTGCTTACCAAGCGTGAAATTCGGAAACTGTTCACGAAAACGCAGGAGAAGGGTTTGACGCTGGTGCCGCTGAAAATATATTTCAAGGGGCCGTATGCCAAGGTGGAATTGGGAGTTGCCAAGGGAAAGCAATTATTCGACCACCGTGAGGACATAAAGAAACGCGATGCTGAGCGTGAAACCCGTCGCGCCAAAAAACATAGCCAGTATTAGATGATGAGAAACTACATATTATTGATGATATTGTCTGTCTTGGGCTGGTGGCTGACAGCGGGATCCGCGATCGCGAATGTAGGAGGCCGCAATGTCTTCAATCAGCGAGAGCATATCATAAAGACCACGAAGGTGGGAGAGATAATTTATGTGTCATTGGCTGATATTCAAATTTTGATTAATGCTGGATTGGAATGGAACCCGTTTTCAGGAACCGCCAAGGTCGATACCGGCGATCGAATCATAAAAGTTTCGATGTATTCGCCTTATGTGATGGTGGACAACGATGCCTATAATATGGTCTATAGTGCGGCTTTTCAGGATGGTGAGCTTTATATGCCATTGGAGAGCTTCCTGGAGTTGAGCAACAAAGTGCTCCGGGGAGAGCTGGTTTATGATTACGGGCAGGAAAGGATCGATTATGTCCCCCGCTTCCACAATATCCTTGGACTGAGTTCTGAAGAAAGAACAAATGCAAGCTTGATAACCGTGTCTCTCTCTGAGGCGATGCAATATGAATATAATGTCACTGATGAGGGATGGCTGAATCTGATTATCGATGGCGGACGGGTCGATACGAATTTGGTTAAGCAATGGGGAATAGCGAAGGCGGTTCAAGCCATTCGCGCTTATCAATTCGAGAATTCGGCCCAACTCTCATTCCGATTGAAGGAGAAGAATGCAAGCATCAAGGTGAGTGACAGCAAGAATCCGGCTCGCATCATCATATCGATTAGCGCTGAAACCGATGAATCTGAATTCTCCGGCAATCCGTCGTGGCGTAAAAACGAGATCGAATTGATTGTAATTGATCCTGGTCACGGCGGGCAGGATTCCGGCGCCGTAGGACGAAAGTATGGGACCAAAGAGAAAGATGTGGTTTTGGAGATTTCAAAGATGGTGGCTAAATTCCTTGAGAACAAAGGGTTGAAAGTGATGATGACCAGAAATGAGGATGTTTTTATTCCTCTTGGCGGGCGGACACAGTTGGCGAATCGGCTGGGGGCGGATTTATTTGTAAGTATCCACGCTAATGCTTCCCCCAAACGTAAACCCCGAGGGAGCCAGACCTTCTTTCTGTCGCAAGCCAAAAACGATGAAGCCCGGGCGGCGGCCGCGCTGGAGAATTCGTCTCTGAAATTCGAGATGGAAAATGAGGCTTTGGCCGCCAAGATGGGAGATCTCGATTACATACTGATGGATCTGGTCCAGAATGAATATCTCAAGGAATCTTCGGAGCTGGCCGAGATGATTCAGAAGGAAGCGGATGGAAAATTGAAAATTCCGAACAGGGGCATTGATCAGGCTGGATTCTATGTCCTAAACAAAGCCTATATGCCGGCGGTGCTGGTGGAAACCGCCTTCATTTCGAATGAAGTTGAAGAGGGGTTATTAAAAAAAGAATCGTTTCAAAAAAAGGTTGCGGAAAATATAGCCAATGGCATACTTGAATTCAAACGCAAATATCAACTTACTAAGAAGTAAAATATGAAGGATACCTCTAAACGTCCAATTGGCATATTTGATTCCGGCATCGGAGGACTTACGGTGGTGGCGGAAATGATGAAGCGCCTTCCCAATGAAGATATCGTTTATTTTGGCGATATCGGACGGTTCCCTTATGGGGTTCGATCTCCGGAAGTCATTAAGAAATTTTCGCGGCAGAATGTTAGATTTCTTTTGATGCAAAAAGTTAAATATGTGGTCGTGGCGTGCAATACCGCCTCGGCGCAGGCGTTGAATGCAATAAGAAGGAATTTCGATATCCCCATGATGGGCGTTATCGAGCCGGGAGCTTATGGCGCGGTATCAACCACCAAGAATCGCAAGGTCGGTGTCATTGGGACTGCGGGAACTATCGCTTCGTCATCTTATACCAAAGCAATTCAAAAGTTGGATGGCAAGATAAAAGTGGTCGCCGCCGCCACGCCATTATTTGTGGCGCTGGCGGAGGAGGGGTATCTCGACCGTCCGGCATCGCATTTAATCGTTCAGGATTATCTCCTACCAATCAAGAAACGAGGCATTGATACTTTGGTCTTAGGTTGCACTCATTACCCGTTGTTGAGAAATGTGATTGCCAAAGTTATGGGCCATAGAGTGTTTTTGGTGGATTCGGCGGAATGGACGGTGAAAGCGGTCAAGGAGGATTTGCAAACCCGAACTCTATTGAATCATAGTAGGATTCCGGGAAAATACCGCTATTTTGTCTCGGATACGCCGGAGAAATTTATCCAAGTTGGGAATAGGTTTCTGGGAAGAGATGTTGCCCCGGCGAAAAGGATTGATATAGAGAAATATTGAGAAGAGAATGTCCCCTCGGGAGACAAACAAGATATTAGTCTAAGTGTCCTTATATACCGAATTTATAAAACTTAGTAAAAGCCACCGGGTCTTGGTCACAGTAGTATTTCTTTTATTGGTGAT
The DNA here is from genome assembly GCA_002791595.1 of candidate division Zixibacteria bacterium CG_4_9_14_3_um_filter_46_8. Lineage (GTDB taxonomy): Bacteria > Zixibacteria > MSB-5A5 > UM-FILTER-46-8 > UM-FILTER-46-8 > UM-FILTER-46-8. Next base: position 5,275 of record PFXJ01000087.1, on the reverse strand, counting down.
TAATGGCATATACGGTCAATTTAGGGTTTTGTTCAAATACAATGATGTTCGGATGGACCTGCCGACATTCTATACCGCCGCCAAGATTTGCGAGCCATCAAATGATTTATATGACTATTCGCAATTGAAGAAGGCGTGGCAGGACGAGCAAGTATCGCAGAAGATTTTACCATACGTTTATCCTCCTTTTTTCGCGTCTATACTAAAACCTGTTACCCTAATCTCATTTAATTCGTTTCAAATAGCTTGGCTGCTTTTTGATTACTTGATGCTCTCATTATTACTGGGATTGGTCATTAAATTACTTCTGCAGTATTGGGAGATCCGCGCAGAAATCTTCGTAATCCCGATGCTGATATTCATGGTCTATTCTCCTATCGAGCGGAACCTTATTTGTGGCCAGACTAATCTCTTGATAACTGCCTTGCTGCTCGGTATGTTTCTATCTGAGAAGCGAGAGAGGCAGGGCTGGGCTGGGATCTTGCTGGCACTATCAGTCATAATTAAATTGTCCCCAGCGATTTTCATGGTTTATTTTGCGTTCAAACGGAAATGGTCGGCGATTGTCGCCTGCCTGATTACATTATTGATATTGTTTCTAATTTCACTCCCTTTTTGTGGACTGAGTAATTGGATCAACTTCTTTGGCGAACTGTTTCCCAAGCTGGGCATGCCCGAAAATATCCCGGGGCTGGATAATGCCCCAACGCAACCCCTTGCTGAATACTCCCTGATGAGATTTCTTAAAATGCTATTCTATAGCTTCGGAGTTGTGGATTTCACGACATTTGCCCAGATTTTCCATAAGATTATCAGCGCGATAATATTAATCTTTACATTTTATCGAATTAGAGATGCAAAAAATGACGGGTCAAAATTATTCATCCATTACCAACTGTTGATTTGCGTTATGCTGATAATTTCGCCTATGAGCCACCACACTCACTTCGTTTTTTTGCTCCCGGGATTTGTCTTTCTGCTTTATCGAATGCTCAAAGTCGATTTCCGATTAAGCGATGTTCTGTTATTGTCAGTATCATTTTTATTGATCGCTCAAAGCGACATTCTTCCGAGAATCCCAATGGGTGAGCATAGGATTCTTTATTTGCTGAAACCGGTCAAGTTTTATGGATTGATTATGCTATATGCCTATCTTCTGATGATGATGAACCGCCGGGAAATTACCGATAAAGCAATTGAAACTAATGTTCAACCATCCTCTGCCTAATTTGTCCTGAAAACGAACTTGTCGGACCCTGTCATGGCACTTGGCTTACCTTGAGCTGAAGCGTGGTAGGAGTAATAAGAGTATGGCGAAGAAAACCGCGGCATTCAATGCCAATATCAGCATAAGAAGCGAATTGATCCCCAATATAGGTAGCATAATCGGCGCTCCCATCATTGCGCCCAGACCAGCCCCGTAGAGCTCATATCCATAAGCGGAGGCAGGATTCTTGCTATTGGAATGCGTCGATATCATTTCGGTAACGCCAACGAAGCTTACGCCGCCCGCTAAACCGGCGGCCAATATCAAAATTATGGGAAATGCGCCTACAATTTTTGGGGAGGCAATATTCAAAGCATAGACCGAGAATAGCAGGGCAATAATAATCACGCTCATCAATTGGGCGGCGATTATGGGAGTCCTAATTTTTCGCTTTAGAATAAAATGTTTCCCTATTATCAATCCCACGATACTCCCGGTCATAAATAGCGATATAATAAGGGCCACATAGGTATAAACCGAACCGAAGGCAATTTGAAATAAGTATATAGAAATCAACTCCAATAGCATCACCGAAAATCCGGATAATCCTACTATCGCCAGCGATATTTTATAAACATGATGCGTGCCGGAAATGAGGCATGAAGGGAGCCACACCAGCATTAGTATTAAAGCAAACGCCAACACCCAGAAATACCCTGTATGCTCCGGCCGGGATAGGATGAAATCTCTTGACGGAAAATGAAGCATCTCCTCGGAAAGGAACAGCGAATAAAAATAAGCAACCGGCCAATTGTCAGAATTGTAAATCCAAGGTCGATGATAGTTTCGTAAGCTAGCAAATGATTCCATTTGCCGGAAAGGAGAAAGGATATCGGCGATATATCCTTTGTTCACATAACGATTTTGAATGCCCAAAGAATCGAGCCGGGCAGTATAGTAAGCTGGGCTGATGTCCAGCTTTGTATCTTGCTTGGAGGCGATGAAAATCATCAATTGGCCAAAGATGATTGAGTTTTGCCTGAAAATGTCATCGAGAGACTTACTTATCGAGTTGACTAAAAGAGCTTTCGGTTCGGTGAGTACATTTTCAGCGCCCTGAAAAGCGAATGAGAAAATGCCATCGGGCTGAAGATGGTCATTTACAATCGCGAAGAATTCTTTGGTGAAGTATCTGCTTCCTGCCGCCATCAGCGGTTCCTGACCGCAGAGGAGAATCAGGTCATATTTCGGATTGCTATTGGTCAATATCGCTCTCGCGTCCCCAATTGAAATGTTCAATGTCCCCGATGGTTTGGAATAATCATTGGAATATTGCTGATAAATATCCAACAGTTTCTGATCGATTATGATGGAATCGATTTTCTTAAATCCGTATTTGTATAGCTCCCGCGAAATCGAATAAGGATTCCCCCCAATAATGAGCGCGGAATCGAATTCCTTTAACTGTATGGCGGGCAAGTGAACTCTCAGTTCACGATCAATATAATCCGGTATGGTCTCAATCCGCTGGCTGTCGAAATAGATATTGCTTTGTTCGTTGCTGGTGGTAGCCGAAATCCTTCCATAGGGCGTATCGAATTCGCTTTCTAAATTTAGCGGATTCCATCGTAGTTCTGAAATTTTATTGCCAATAGGCGGCCATAATATGACCGCTCCCATGCCCAAGATGATCATTGAAGATATGACTTTTCTCTTTTTCTCACTCCACCCCGCATAAATTGCAGCAATCAAAAAGCATATAAAAATGAATTGGAGATTATTAATGTAAGGAAAGATGGCCAGACTGCATATCAATCCCCCGATAGTGAATCCGAACAACTCATAAAGATAGGCGATATCTGCAGTCAACTCATTTTCGAACCGCCCAAATCCTCCGGTGAACAAAATTCCGCCTATTATCGATGCCGGGCCAATCGCAATCAATGCTATAAGGAGCTTGGTGGAGAGGAGAACCGTTTCGGTGGGATAAAGGCCCAGTAATCTTGGTGCAAATTTGATCATCAGGATTCCCCAAAAGGTCATAATAATTAGGACATAGAATCCTTTGTTGAGCATCCACTGTCCGCGCGATTTCAATCCATAGAGACTACCAATCGCTCCACCCATAAGCCATATAAAGAAAATTATGCCAAAGATTAACTCATTAATCGCGAAATCGGCGATGAATTCGCGCAAAAGAAGTGTCTGGAGTGAAACAGAATAAAATCCCACCAGAATAAAATATATCCTGGGACGAACGGCCATTGCCTACGACCAAATTCCGGGAATCTTATTGCCGCAGAATTTGCATTTGGAATCGGAGATATTGAATGACTCCAGAGTGAAACCTTGACGCTGAATTAAAATCCTATGGCATTGAGGGCAGTAAGTATGCTCGGCCTCATGCCCCGGCACATTGCCGATATAGACATAATTAAGCCCTTGCTTCTTGGCGGTGGAGAATAATTCCTCGAGAGTTGAGATTGGTGTGGGAGGGAGATTTTTCAGCAGATACATCGGATGAAAACGGGTGAAATGAATCGGCACGTCCGGGCTCAAAGTAGATGCTATCCAATCACTCATTCGCTTGATATCTTCCGGATTATCGTTTAGAGTCGGGACAACCAAGTAAACAAGCTCGATCCATTTGCCTTCATCGTGCATAATCTTGATTGCTTCCAATACCGGTTTGAGCTCTCCCTGGACATAATCCTTATAGAATCCCTCGGTAAATCCCTTCAGGTCGATCTTCACCGCATCCAGAACCTTAAGTAATTCCTTTAGGGGATCGGGTTGGATATACCCTCCGGTAATGGCTACACTGCGGATGCCATTCCGATGACCTTCCACAGCGCAATCATACATATATTCATAAAATATCACCGGTTCGGAATAGGTGTAAGCGATAGTGGGAGAATTGGATTGCTTAGCCAGCCGGGCAATATCGGCCGGGCTCAAATCGTAATTATCCAGTTGTTCAGGTCGGACTTGAGAGATGTCCCAATTCTGGCAGAATTTGCAATTGACATTGCAACCGGCTGTCGCCAGCGAAAATGCGGTTGTCCCCGGCAAATAATGGAAGAGCGGTTTTTTCTCGATGGGATCGACATTGATCGAGCAGGGACGGGAATAAACCAGCGTGTAATACGACCCATCCTGATTTTCCCTCGTTCCGCAATAGCCGCGCTCCAGAGGACTGATTTTGCATTTCCGCGGGCAGATGCCGCATTCGATTTCCAGATGCTCCAGCTTTTTATAATGGCGGGCTTCGATACGTGATAAATCATCGGCGCGCGGTAGTTCGGCATTCGCATCGGCTGGGAAGATGCTTATCAGAGAAGAAGTGTCGGCAATTGAGGCGGCGGCGATGGTGGCGCTGCACTTGGCGCAACGCGATATAAATTTCCGTCTATCAATGGCCATATTATTTACACGGTTATTTCGACTTTCTCAATCAAACCAATTTCAAAATTCCCCAATTTATGGGAAGTATCTGCGGCGGTTTTGAGATACGATGGATAACGGCCTACCGATTTCAGGTCTTTTAATCCATACTGACGCCGAGTATCCTCCAGAATCTGCAGGGCAATAACATCAATCGCCACCGGATCATCAGAAATCAGAATCATATTGGAGTTTATGGCGTAACTGCCATTGTAAGCGGGGCCGCCGTTATACTGGATTTTGAAGCAATCCATAATCGTCAAACGATTCTTCTCCTTGATGACTGGCAGAGAATAGACATCAGCGGCATAAGGGTCACAATTGTTGTCGTGATATTTGTTTGGATTATGCACTGCGCCATAGAAATTCTTCAAGCCGCTGGAAAGGCCCGCCAAGCTGTGGTCCTTAAGCACCGGGAAATTGATATGGTAATCCACTATATCGGTTAAAGCCCTTGTGATAAGTGAACCCACTTTCCCATAGACCGCCAAATCCGAGCCATAACCTACCCCGGGGCTGTCATTGGCAATCACCTTTGGCCCTGAGCCGGAGTAATTAATTTGATATCCGGCTTTTTTCAGTTCGCGTTCCGAACGTTCCCAGATAACGATATCTTCCTCTTTA
>PFXJ01000120.1:5482-5972 GCA_002791595.1 candidate division Zixibacteria bacterium CG_4_9_14_3_um_filter_46_8 | reverse complement strand
CCGCAATTTGCGCCCCAACCCATAGAAATCCCAATCTTGATTCCCGTGGGAAACGTCGCCGCCGATTTCGCTTTTGGCTACCCTCAGCGCCTTATAAGCCATCTGATACGCTGTCCACAGCAACACCACACTGAATAAGTACGCAATCAGCCTGGCAGGAAAGAAGCCGGCAGCCACTCCACCTGCCGTGGCGCCAATCACGGTGAATGTCTGTAAACGAAGTGCGGCTGGCAACGAAACTTCCCCTCTTTCCAGATAGATTACCGATGAAGCCGCCGAATTGATTATGATCGCCACCAGGCTGGTCCCCACCGCCATTTTTATCGGAAGCGCAAAGACTATGGTGAAAAGCGGAACCATAATGATACCTCCACCAAGTCCCATTATCGAGCCGATAAAACCTGCCAAAATAGTGACCGCAAACAGTATCGCAAAATCCAAAGTGTGACCTTTCTGTATTGATATTAATGGATTATGATTGAATGCGGCA
>PFXJ01000120.1:0-5463 GCA_002791595.1 candidate division Zixibacteria bacterium CG_4_9_14_3_um_filter_46_8 | reverse complement strand
CGGGACTTTCGAGATTTGACTTTGCATACTTTAACTTACTGGCAGTATTCGCAAAGAAATTCTGATATGATTGTGCTTTATTATTCGATGCTTGCCAGAAACGAATGGCGGTAGGTTTCCATCGATGAAAGGACTTCCCGGGCTTTCAAGATTTCAGGATGATGATTGACCCAGACAACGCCGTAGCGGGCTTTAGGTCCGAATTCGATCGAAAGTATTTCTTCGGCGAGAATCCACTTGACAGGTTCGTTCTCTTTATCCAGACCTGCAAACTTTAGATAATCCAGACTATCTCCCAATTCATCCAATAGCTTCCGGACTCGGTCCGAGATAGTGCCCTGGGGCAGATATGCCAAGAGAGAATCATAGCGCAATTCGAATTCTGGCTGATAATTAAACCCTTCCCCCTTCAAGAAAATTTGGAATTGCCGAATAATCTGGCTGGTTGCGACAAAATTGGAATCGATCCGAGTGTGGTTTTCAACCATGTAGCCAACTGCAAAGTCGAAGAAATACCTTTGCCTTTTGAGAGCCTTGATGATTTCGCTCTCTGTTATGTGCTGGACTATTATGTCTGGTTTGATTCCTCCCCCTCCCAGAACCCTTCTGCCCAAAGCGGTATGATAAAATCCATTATCAGAATCACTCGGAGGAAATCCATCTTTCCCCGAGGAAACATCCAATCTTCCGGCGTGGTCTGCCTTCTGAATGCATCGGCCCGAGGGTATGTAGTATTTCGCAGTAGTAATTTTGAGCGCTGATTTTTCATCGAGGTTTAGAATCCTTTGCACCAAACCTTTCCCATAGGTGCGGCTGCCGATTAAAACGCCACGGTCCCAGTCTTGGATGGCGCCTGCAACAATTTCGGCGGCTGATGCCGTGCCTTCATCGATCAGCACCGCCAATGGCAGATCCGTGCAACTCAAACCATCATTTGATGAATAGTGGCTGGTGAGATTTCCTCCTCGACCTCTCGTTTCGACAATTAATTTCCCGCTCTCGAGAAATAGTCCGACTATTTTCACAGCTTCAATCAACAACCCCCCCGAATTGGAGCGCAAGTCCAGTATGATGCCTTTCGCATTCATATTCCGCAGGGAAGTTAAAGCTTCGATCATCTCATAATAACTGGTTTCAGTAAAACGGGTTAAACGGATATATCCTATTCCGTCCGACAGTATCGAGTAGAACGGGATCGATTCGGTTTCGACTGTCTCCCGCACCAATGTATAATTCATCAATTCCGAGGCACCATATCTGCGTGTAGTGATATTCACTTCCGTGCCGGCTTTGCCCCGCATCAATTCGGCCGCATTATCTCGAGAAATCTCCGATGTGAGTTTGCCATCAATTGAAATTATCTTATCTCCGGGTTTCAATCCGGCCCTGTATGCGGGAGTCCCATCAAGCACAGATATGACTGTAAGGCAGTTCTGGCGAATATCGACTTCAATCCCAATGCCATCAAACTGGCCAAAAGTGTTTTCCATAAATTCATTGAAATCATTATCGGTTAGGTAGCGGCAATAAGGATCAAGGGAAGTTACCATTCCATTGATACCGGATTCGACTATCTTCTCCGGTTCAAGTTTCTCCGCATAACGCTCATCGATTATAAGCGCTACCCTGCTCAATTTCTTGACATCATAAGGTGTTGAATCGTTATCTGCGTAAACCAGACCAAATATCGCGCAAATAATGATGATATATAATGAGAACTTGCCCCAATGACGGCAGCGAGGCTGCATCATCCCCCCCCTTTATGATGGTTTTGATTTATACCGGACTATCTCAAAAATTGGGAAATTTCCGTATATATTTTCCCGGATATATATTCTATATCGTCATCGGCATCGAGTATTTTAAATCGAAACGGTTCAGCAGCGGCGATGGCTAGAAAACCACTACGAACCCTCCTGTGAAAATCAATCTTTTCCTCCTCAAGACGATCCTTAAAAAGGGGCACGCTGGCATACCTGGTTTGAGCTGTCTCCGCCGGAAGGTCGAAAAGGAATGTTGTGTCTGGTTTGATTCCCGCAGAGGCGATCATATTCATCTTATGAATGGATTCAATATCCAATCCCCTGCCATATCCTTGATAGGCGGTGGAGGAGTCAAAATACCTATCGGATAACACTATTTTGCCGGCATCCTTGCCAGGAATAATCAACTCTCTCGTCAATTGTGCGCGCGAAGCCTCGTATAATAATAATTCTGCCTCCGCGGCCAATTTCAAATTGGCGTTATCCAGAAGGATATCTCTGATTTTTTCTGATATCTGCGTTCCACCCGGTTCGCGAACAACCAGAATACCATAACCCTCCGAGCCAAGCCTAGAGGCCAAAAGCTTAACCTGCGTGGATTTTCCGCAATAGTCTATACCCTCAAAACTTATGAAAAGTCCGCCAGGTATTTTGCTATATTTATCTTTAGCCAAAAATATCTCTCCAATTCAAATATATCTATTAGCGCAATTTGGGGCAATCAATTTGAATCATCAATGAAAGTTCAGCAATACTATAATCAACGAAGCAATTTGATATTCATAATATTAAAATAGATGTTATATCTTAGTACATCTTGGCAAAAAAATCATTATAATTATTTTGACCTATAATAATAACTGGAGTATATTCCGTTTCAATCGTATGAAGTATTATTAGAAAAGAAGATGGAGAAACGGTTGCAGGCGGTTATATGTCCAATATGATGGGATTTTTGGCCAGACGCTTCATAGCTGGCGGAAACTTTGAAGAAGCTTTAGAAGAAATTAGGAGATTAAACTCAATGAATATCACCACCACGGTGGACGTTCTTGGGGAAAATGTCAACAGCCAGGTTGAAGCAAAAGCCAAAGCGAACTCCTACATCGATGCCTTGGGCAAAATTAATTCTACGGGGGTGAATTCGCACGTTTCTTTAAAACTGACCCAAATGGGACTTGATATCTCCGATGAATTTTGCTTTGAGAATGTCTCCCGCATTTTGGCGGCTGCGCTGAAATATGAAAATTTCGTTCGGGTAGATATGGAGGGTTCAAATTACACCCAAAGGACCCTGGAACTGGTTCACCGATGGCACGAAAGTTTCCCAAACATGGGCATAGTCATCCAATCGATGTTGCTCCGATCGGAAGATGATGTTAAGGAATTGAACCGCCGCAAAATTCCGGTCAGGCTCTGCAAAGGAGCTTACAAGGAACCGCCCTCAATCGCCTTCCGGGATAAAAGAGACGTTAACGAGAACTACCTCAAGTTAATGAGGATTCTGCTTTCCGAAGGAACTTATCCTGCAATAGCTACCCACGATCAAGTAATGGTAGATGCTACCATTGATTATGCTTCCCAAAATGGAATAGGCTCCGATCAATTCGAATTCCAGATGCTTTACGGTATTCGCAGAAGTCTCCAGCAGCAGATTGCCCAGGATGGTTTTCGGATGCGGATTTATGTGCCGTTTGGTACTCATTGGTTTCCTTATTACTACAGAAGGTTGAGAGAAAGAAAAGAGAACATATTCTTTATTCTGAAAAACCTCGTTAGGCATTAATATCAGGGAACCTCATAATTTTTGTTGAGTTTTATTATATTTTGGCTTAAGATGCTATGGGATTCCATATTGAATCTACTAAGCTTCTTGTGCTTGTGTACTTTTACGCGGCGGAACTAATATTTCTGGACGCATCAAGTTGATAATGATATTTCTGATATAGAACTAAGGAGCATGCATGGTGGAAGCTAAGAAGAATGCTGCCCGAAAGGTGAATACACATCCTTTTTCCGATAAACAATTACTACAGGTCTATCATCTCTTGATGAAGACCAGGATGGTAGATGAGCATTTCAGAGGCTTGTTCCGCAAAGCAAGGTTTGCCGGAACCTATTTTTCTGCTGTTGGGCAGGAAGCGACTACAGTCTGCCCGTGCTACCTTTTGGAGAAGGGGGATTTTGTGGGCCCATCACACCGTGAAATCGGCGCCTCCATCGCCAAGGGAATCACTTTGAAAGAAATAGCGGCGCAGATCTACGCTCGAAAAACTTCGGTCGATAAAGGGAAATCTCATCCTTGTCATTATGGCAAAAAGGAATTAAATGTAATCAATCCGGCTTCGACGGTGGCCAGCCAAACCGTATTAGCCACGGGAGCGGCTCTGGCATTTAAAATTAGGAACGAAAATCGCATTTCCATCTCTTTTTTTGGAGAGGGCGGCACCAGTCGAGGAGGTTGGCATGAGGCGCTCAATTTCGCCGGAGTGCATAAACTTCCAGCCGTTTATGTCTGCCAGAACAACCTCTGGGCAGAATCGGTGCCGGCATCGCTCCAATCTGCTGTCAAGCATTATGCCGACCGCGCCAAGGCTTATGGTTTTCCGGGAATCACCATCAATGGCAACGATGTCTTTGAAGTCTTGAAAACATCCAAAGAGGCAATTGATCGCGCCCGAGCCGGCGAAGGCCCTACATTGATTGAAATGTTGACCTACCGCTGGTATGGCCATTCCGAAATAGATCCCGCGGATTATCGCGTACAAGAAGAGCTACAAGCATGGAAGGCCAAAGACCCTATTCCTCAATTCGAAAAGAAACTTATGGAGAAGGGAATATTATCCCCCGAGAAAAGGGAAGGGATAATTTCGGAAATTGAAGATGAAATCAAGGAAGCTATTGAATTTGCTGAAAGCTCCCCATACGCCGATCCCGAAGAGGCATTAACGGATGTCTATGGTGAAGATTATGGCAGACCTTAATCCAATTCCGGCTTCCTATTCCGAAGCGACCATGCCTGAACTGGTATTGCCTGGACATGGAAATGTTTTAGGAAATGTCCTAGGAGGGACTGTTATGCACTGGATCGATATGGCGGCAGTCCTTTCTGCGAGGCGTCATTGCCGTAGAATGGTGGTGACCGCGGCGGTGAGCGAACTTTCATTTTTGAATCCGATAAAGGTGGGCGGACTGGCGATTCTAAAATCGAAAGTGGTCTATACCGGAAGGACTTCCATCGAAGTGAAGGTCGAGGTGTTCAGCGAGGAACTCAACACCGGCAATGTCAAGAAAACATCAACCGCCTATGTAACCCTGGTGGCGATCAATGACCACGGGGATCCGGTGCAGGTTCCGCCAGTGCTCCCTGAATCAGACAAGGAGAAAACGGAGTTCGAGGCCGCCAAGCTTCGTCGGGAAATGAGGATGAAAAATGTTTGATTCTGTGTATTCGGAGAGGCTATGAAACAGACAACATATATCCAGGCCATTACCGAAGCGCTCGATGAGGAAATGGCCCGGGATGAATCCATATTTTTAATTGGTCAAGATATCGGGTTATACGGAGGAGTGTTTAAAGCCACTAAGGGATTGCAGGAAAAATACGGGCCAATGCGAGTCATTGATTCCCCGATTTCAGAGGTATTTATTGCTGGGGGCTCTATTGGCGCGGCATTGGTCGGGATGCGCCCGGTGCCAG
>PFXJ01000121.1 GCA_002791595.1 candidate division Zixibacteria bacterium CG_4_9_14_3_um_filter_46_8 | reverse complement strand
CGCGGGATTATCTCAATCTTCATTCCGGAACCTACCCCGGATGGAATTTCCAGACCAATCTCAATCAAGAAATGGTCGGAGCATACGGAGTCGAGCCGGATTTCAATGATTTGACCTTTGACACCCTCAGGGTAATCGAAATCGCCTACCGGGGTTCCGGTAGATGGTGGTACGAAATAAACAGAGAATATCTGCCAACCGTAGAATATCTGGTTCCCAAAGAAGGTTCGACCACTTTTTTCACCTTCAAATCATACCAGCCGGATAGCTCGGAATTTGAACGGCAGCCCGTTGCTGTCGGTTATGCGCCGGTCATCGATATCGGCGGCGAGCCGCGCTACGCATTTCAAAGCTCATATTTCACTTTCCCATTTTATTATGTCCCCTTCGATCAAGCGGTGGAAGTGATGCGGAAGATGCTCTTGTGGTATGGTTTCATCCTGTCCGATGTCGATGATGAGAATTCGGCTTTGCCTTCACACTACGACTTATATCAAAATTATCCGAATCCATTCAATTCCGCCACTACCATCAAGTATGATCTGCCCTCAGCATCGAAAGTCAGGATTATAGTTTATAATCTGCTTGGTCAGAGAGTTATGGAATTGGTGGACGAATTCCAGCCCGCAGGATACAAATCTATCCGATGGGATGCTTCCCGCTTCGCCTCCGGAATTTACTTCTTCAAATTCACCGCCGGCGATAAGACCTTCATAAAGCGGATGGTGATGGTAAAATAAGCTGGTAGATCAGGGTGCCCTCAGCTTTGGGAGTGTTGAAAAACCCTATTTGGTAAAGGAAAGTTGCTTAACTGTCATTCCCACGAAAATGGAAATCCATATTAAACAAAGAGATAGATTCCCGCTTCCGCGGGAATGACATGCGGAGGAAGTCAAGAAACCACATTTTCAACAAGCCCTGAAGCCAGCCCTTGTGGCATTCTTATTTGAGTGACCAGACTAGATCTGTTTCTGGCTGATTGGCTGTCTGCTCTCTTTCTTTTTGCGGACAAAATTCGCCAGATTCACTATGGAATCCAGATTCTCCGGCAGTAATTCATCATCTTCGATCGCAATTCCAAAAGTCTCTTCGACGTAAGTTACCAGCTCCAAAACACCGGTTGAATCCACTATCCCGGAATCAAGGAAGGAAACCTTGTCGCCGGCAAGCCGCGATGCTTCCCCCATCAGGAAATTTTCAACGATGAACTGCCGTATAGTCCCTTCTATGTTCATGCTTTCCCCTATAATTGAATATTATATTCTTTTCGCGCCATCTCTTGATTTTGTCGGAAGATATTTGAGCAAAATTGACCAGAAACTGGTCGTGAAAGATCATCGTAGATAAAATGCCGACTAACGACATATTGTCTTTGAAACCTATGCGATCAGATGCGAGCTTAGATAGCTTTCTCACTAAATTCTGCACCATATTGGGTTTGAATATGCCTGTATTTTTGAGCGACTCTGAAGAAAGCGCTTCATCGATATATTTTGGCGCCCCCTTATACAGAAAACTAACCGCATCAGGCGCCATATAAGGCCGCTTGACCCTCCTGCGTAAGTCTTCAGGTATCAGACCTTTAACCGCTTCACGAAGGATATACTTTTCGAATAAACCTCTAATCTTATATTTTGGAGGTAGATGGGCGGCAAATTCCATCAGACGATGGTCGAGAAAGGGGTAGCGTCCTTCGATACTATTGGCCGCCGCCATCCTGTCACCCTGAGATGACAATAGATAAGATGATAGCAAGGTTTGGATTTCTATGAATTGGGCCCTGCCCAGATAAGACCAATCTTTGAAAGCAGGGGGAATAGTTCTGATATAGCTATCGACAGGATCATAATCGCCGAGGCGATTACGAAATCCATCGGCATAAAATGCTTTGATTTTCGAAGCTGTTGACCACCGCGGAAAATGAGAAAATTGCGGAGCCCGAGGCAGTTCAAGGCCTGCCCTATAAAACTTCTGCAGATAAATCTTTGTTTTCCCAGGCGACAGAGCCAAATAGGGATAGAGCCTCTCCAGAAGCTTTGGCCGCCAGTTCGATTCAGGATTCTTCCCCCAAAACCATCTGATCTTCGCCTCCTTGAATAAATCATATCCGCCGAAAATTTCATCGGCGCCCTCGCCGGTCAAAACAACCTTTATGCCGCTATCACGCACTAACTTTGATAGCATCATCATCGGGGCCGGTGCGGTCCTCACCAAAGGTTTTTCAACGTGCCAGATAACATCTGGGAAAATTTCCCCGATATCCTGATAGGCGCAGTTAATTGTTTTGTGTTCGGTATCAAGATATTTTGCTAATTGCAGTTGATGTTCTTGTTCATCGTAATTCTTATCCTCGAAAGTCACTGAAAATGTTTTTAGCGGATTTGAAGTATAATTTCTTATAAACGCAGTGATAGCGGATGAATCGATCCCGCCCGAGAGATATGCTCCTACGGGAACATCCGCCCGAAGTCGTATGATAGTGGAGTCAATCAAGAGCGATTTTAATTCGTCAACTAAATCTGATAATGGCCTGCCATCTTCGCATCCTTCCGCCGGGAATTGTGGCTGCCAATAGCTCTTCACCTCGATTTTTCGATTCTCAAGCGTCAGGTAACTTCCGGGCGGCAACTCATTTATCCCCTTAATCAATGTTTTCGGCGGCAGCACCGACCAGAAAGTGAATATTTCATCTAAGGCTTCGGGATCCATTTCAGAACGGATAGACGGGTGCAACAATATGGCTTTCATTTCGGAGGCGAAAACGAATTGATCCTCTACAATTGCGTAAAATAGCGGTCGCACACCAACTCTGTCGCGAACCAGAGTAAGCCTTTTCCTTGAAATATCCCAGAAAGCGATTGCGAATTGGCCATTGAAATCATTGAAAGCCCTTGGCCCCTTTTCCTCGAAGTGATGAATCAAAACCTCCGTATCAGAAGTGGTTTTGAATTTATGCCCCCTTTTTTCGAGTTCGGGACGAAGCTCAATATAATTATAAACTTCCCCGTTATAGACACACCATAGTGATTCATTCTCATTGGCCATCGGTTGACTGCCGGTAGAAAGGTCGATAATGGATAACCGGGCATGCCCCAGACCAGCGCCTTCGGCCAGAAATATCCCGCCCTCATCGGGGCCACGATGGCTCTGGATGAGGACCATATCTTCCAACAGAGAAGGGGCGAATGCTCGCCTATTGTCAATTGAGACAATTCCGGCAATACCGCACATATCCTACCCGTGAATATGCTGGGCCGATGCCCTGTGACTTACGAAACCAATTCCATACTTGCCGAGGATTTCCTCAATGATCCTTGGCGATGCTTTGCCATCCCAGTATTTGGGCGTGGAAATTTGAGTGGGTGGATTCTCAATGGTCTCCAGCGCATATCGGACTATCATATCAGGGTCAGTTCCGACTAACCGATTGGATCCGCATTCTATCGTAACCGGTCTTTCAGTGTTATGACGAAGAGTCAGGCAGGGTATTTTCATATAACAGCTTTCCTCTTGAATTCCCCCGGAATCCGTTAATATGAGTCTGGCATCTCTCTGAAGCGCCACGAAATCGAGATATCCTACCGGGTCACATAGCACCAAATTTGAGTCCTTTGATTCTATAAGTTGCTGAAGCCCGAATTTCTTAAAATTATTTCTGGTGCGGGGATGAACCGGAAATATGACTCTTATCTCTTCAGATATCTTCACAAGCGCAGTGATTATCCCTGCGAAAGTCCCACTATCATCCACATTGGAAGCACGATGTAAGGTAACAACTGCGTATTCGCCCGGCGTCAGATTGTTTTGATCCAAAACATCTTCACGTGATTTCTCAATTGCCGTGATTAGGGAATCGATCATTACATTGCCGGCAAATGAAATTGCACGTTTAGGCCGGCCTTCATTAATAAGATTCGTGATAGCCGCGCTTTCAGTCACGAAGAGATTGTCCGCCAATTGGTCGGTTACCACGCGGTTTATCTCTTCAGGCATGGTTCGATCGAAACTGCGCAAGCCGGCTTCCACATGCGCAATCGGTATCTGCATTTTTGAGGCGGCCACCGCGCAGGCGAGGGTCGAATTCACATCACCCACTACCAAGACCAGATCCGGCGGCTTTTCAACGAGATATTTTTCAAACGGAATCATTACCCGAGCGGTTTGCTCGGCATGGCTCCCAGAGCCAACATCCAGGTATATATCCGGTTCGGGAAGCTCCAGATCTCCGAATATTCTTTGCGACATCTGGTAATCATAATGCTGGCCGGTATGAAGCAGAATTGGCTCGATTTCACCGGGAAGCTTTTTCTGTTCTCGCAATAATGGCGCTATCTTGATGAAATTCGGACGAGCGCCAACGACGTTTAGTATCCTAAGTTTTTTTGCCAAAGCAACTCTCCTTCGATAGCCTCTACTAAAATAACGGCATTTATTGCCCTATACTTAACCTTCTTTGGCATTTCGATGGAAATCAATGTTGCTGGAACAAGTGTCACCTTGTCCCATAGGAAAATTCGAGGCATAGGTAGTAATTATTGGTAAAGGTTAGAATTAGTCCCCCGGTTTCAATCCGTTTACGGCAAGCCGTTAAACATAAATCACTCGGATGCGCCAGGGGGATTATAATTTATTAAATATTTCGTGGAATTTGTGGCTAATATGGGTAGCACAATAATTTTTGGCAAATTTCTCATAAGCATTTGAAGAAAGGGCGATCCCCAATTTTTCATCTCTTGGCAATTCCAAAATTCTTTCTGCCAATTCCCTGGCATTGCCGGGGCTTGCCAGAAGTGCGGTTTCACCATCTACCAATCCGGGCCAGCCACAATCATACGCCACCATCGGCAACCGGCAGTTTACATAAAGGTGAATTTTCATGGGAAATCCGAATGGATCAACCCGGGGAACTACTGCCAATCCAGCCCGCGATGCCAATGCCATAGTTTCAGCCAAGGTTTTGGGATAATGGATTTCACATCTAATCGCTTTCTTCAAATTAGTTAATATTTTCTGCCATTTATGTTTGGGGGGATTAGCGGCAATTATGAGTTTCGAGTTTGAGTTTCGTTTTCTGACAGCACGGATCACGTCTATCAATGATTCGAAATTCTGGTAACCGTATGGATTGCCGCTATAAAATATCGCATCCAAATCACGAGGTATTTTGATGCTCTCCGGGCAACCCATTGGTTCGAAAGGTGGTGATATGGCTGAAATATGGTTAAATTTATATTTTCTGCCGATGTATTCCCTCAGGGGTTCGGTCAAGGTTACCACATAATCAACATTGCGAAATATCCTGCGGTCGAGGATCTTCCCTACAATCGGGAAAATACGTTTCTTAATCGGGTTCGAATAATAAGTGGGCAATTCTTTTTCTAATAATCCATGCGGAATATAAATGATAGGGATTGAAGTCCGTCTTTTCAAGGATTTTGCGATAAGCCCTGCTTCATAATTATGCGCCAGAATCAGATCAGGCTTGAATTCCTCGATGGCTTGCTCTGAGGAAGCGAGCAACTTTCGTAAATCTGCGATTTTTCTTAGAGATGGTCCCGATTGTTCATCTATCTGTCCATTCCTTTTGAACTCACCATGACATTTCGGGGTCGTCAGGCGAATGGTATTCCCTGCTTTCTTAAACATATCAAAATGCTGTCGAACCAAGAATTGAGAACCAAAAAGTCCGGTAGGATTGACTGCCGCTATGATAAGCAGGCGGGGTTTTGCTGTCGATGGCAATTGTTGTGTTTTAGTTGTTTGTAGAGTTTGGAGAGTTCCTTGAATGCACGAATGATGGTTTTTGGCCTGGCTCCGGACGCTTTCCCTGCCTTTCTCGGAAAATGAGTTACCGGAAGCTCTTTAATCCTGAAGTCATTATCTCTGGCGCGGATTAATATCTCGCTGTTAATGAATGCCCCGATTGATTCCATGTGGATGGATTGAAGCAATTCCCGTCGAAATAGCTTGAAGGCGCAATCGATATCCCTAACCTTTAAGCCAAACAGAAATCTTATCAACCATCCCCACGAAAACGCATTAAATCTCCGGATGAAATGCTCTGGCCTCTTGGCGCGAAAACCGATGACCATATCGCAATCCTCCAAAGCTTCAATAAATCCTGGAAGTTCGTTCAAGTCAAACTGTAAGTCAGCATCGGTGAAAAAGACCATATCTCCAGTAGCGTTCTGTAGCCCGGATTTTAAGCTACCGCCATACCCGAGATTCTGGGGATGCCGGATCAAGCGAATGTGCTTATAATCATCGCGCAGGTTATCCACCAATTCTGCGGTGTGGTCAGATGAACCATCATCGATGATGATTATTTCATATTCATCAAGAGGAAGACGTTGCAATGCTTTGATAGCTTGCAAAGCCGCTTCAGTGATATTCTCTTCTTCATTATGGGCCGGAAGAACCGCAGAAATGCTCTCAATGCCCCTCGGGATTTTGATATTGATATTTTTCTCAGTATTTGTGATAATATTAGCCATCAGGCAATTCCATTGCTTTTATGTCTAAAATATAATGGATGAATGTTGCAAAATCAAATAATTCTAATTCTTTATCGCCCGCTTCAGGATAGGGGGCATTATGGAAGATATAGAATCCTTGGCGGCGATGACCCCCGCACGGGAAACTGCCTTTTCCCCCGGCATATTCTTCACTTTTCAATTCCCTTGCCATCGGGCCCCCTATGGAGGATGGTAATAGGCCATTAATATAGCCGCCCGGATTATTCATCTCGATTATCAAGTCCGGAGCTTGATCGACATACTGACCGAAATAGATTTCTTCAGCTCGATAGGTGTTTTTTATGATTGGATTTCCATCAAGGTCGTAGCATTCACGAAGCGCTGATTCAACCTCCTTAAGGACCTTATTCGAATCCGAACGAGCAACATTGCCAGAATGATATTTCCCCTTCAAATTAAGACGCACAGAGGGAAAATAATTTAGCTCCTCCGAAAATGCCTTGGTCCCGGAAAAGTCAATATTTCCGCAACGCCTTATGCCTTCGATTCTATCGGCCGCTTTTGACAGCAATCCGCGAAAAAAGTACTTCCTGGCTGGGACGGGAAGATATTTTAGGGCTTTCTTCACAAATGAATCACTGATGATTCCCTGATGTTTGAAGGAAAGAAGCCCGGCTTTTTGAAGTAGATTGTTCAAGTGAAAAACATTCCTGCTGGTCCCCGAAAAACCATGATCAGATATCAGTAGTACCGCCCATTTATCATCTATATAATTCATCATAAGACCGATCATCTCGTCAATCTTGGAATACACATTGGGAATGACCTCAGCCAACTGCGTTCCTTCATCACCGCGTCGCCTTGGCGAATTGGAATCATAATAGCGCCAGAAATGATGACAGGCGGCATCCACTTCCCCAAAGTGGACCATAAACAAATCCCATTTCTCTTTCTTCAGAAGCCATTCGGCGACCTTTGCTTTATATTCGGCAGTCTCCAAAAGGCTTTGCGCCGCACTGCTCATAGTAGCTGGCTCAAGGTTCACCTGGTCAAAACCCGAAATTCGGTATGGTCCGAAGCACTTTATAATTTCATCATAAATATTTTGCGGCTCAATAAAGCTCCGGTCTGCGCCCGATGGCAGGGGGCAGTCGAAGCCGGATATCATAATCCCCTGAATCTTTTCGGGAGGGTAGCATGAAGGGAAATTCAGCACCGCGCAACGTTTTCCGGCATTGCCGGCGAGTTGCCAAAAGGTCGTCGGTTTTCTATGGCGAGAATTAATAAAATGCACTCGGTAGTGATAGTCCGGAGGTGTGGTAAAATCGTATAATCCGTGCCCCCCGGGATTTAGCCCGGTATAGAAAGAGTTCCATGCTGGAATGGTTGCTGGAGGAATAGTGGAAAGCACTGTTCCATAAGTCCCTTTTCCAGCGAGTTTATTTATATTGGGAAGGTGCTTTTTCAGCCGGCCCAAAATAAAATCGGGATCGCCTCCATCGATCCCGATTATAAATAATTTGCTTACCCCTTTTTCCATCAGTACGATTCACTCATTTGATATAGCCCAGCGCTTTCAGCCGTTCCCGGGTCACCGCATCGAGCTCGGTTTCGTGGCCGGCGACCGACTGACCTGCCGCCAATTGCTTCATCCCTTTGAGAAGCTGGTCAAGCTCAGCGACCTTCTCAGGATACAACTCAGCCACATTATTTTTCTCCAGGGGATCTTCTGATATTCTATATAACTCCTGGGGTTTAAGGCCACGTCCGTTCTCAGGATTGGCTTTGATATACTTCCATTCGCGGCCGCGCACTGATAACAGGTCATTGCCGCTTAACTCTTCTTCAGAAAATATATATTCCGGTTCTGCAGTCCGCATGAAAAGGTTTTCTCCCTGCCACGAAGGTGGCGGGTCGATTCCAGCCAAACCAAGTATCGTTGGCGCAATATCGAGACTGCGGACCATCGTGGTATCGATGTGCGGCTGAAAAGTCTCGGCAACGGGCTTTATCATTAATGCCACTCTAATCCCCTCTTCATAAAGCGTATAGCCATGCCACCAGTTATTATGCTCATAAAATTCCTCACCGTGATCTGAGGTCAGCACAATGATTGTACTGTCGTATAAACTGTTTTTCTTCAAATACTGGACCAGCTCTCCAAGCATATCATCGTAATAGAGAACCTCTCCGTCGTAGGTATCGCTGTAAAGGCCTGCTACCGAAGCTGGCGGGTCCTGATTGGCGGCTCGGGCGTAACCTACGCCGGTGTAAGAATCACGACCTAAAGATTTGTGGACGAAGAATGGATCGTGCGGATCCATATAGTGAATAAGCATAAAGAAACGTTTCTGCTTGATGGTTTCAAGCAGCGCCATTGCCTTATCATTGACCACTTCTCCTGGCTGATAGAAATGCTGTGGCCAGAATTCGTTAGCAAAGAAAGTGGCGCGGATTGCCCTAACCAGCCCATACAAAGAGAGCTTGAAGGCTGATTCTGTGGCATGAAAATAGTATTCCGGCTTTAGGAAATAATATTCATCATATCCTTGTTGAAAATTGAATGCTTCGGCGATGTTCACATTATCGGCTATCCCGATGGTGTAATATCCTTTTTGAGAAAATACTTCCGCAATGGTTTCGATTGCATCAGGAAGTATATCAGCCTTGCTCATTGCCTTGTGTGAGGATGCATATAAGCTGGTGAGAATTGTCGCAATTTGCGGTTTTGTCCAACTTGATTGGGCAACGCAGGTGGTAAAATTAATTGCATCCGATGCAAGAGCATCGAAATTCGGGGTCCGGTGTTTTGTGTATCCATTTATCGATAATCTATCATGACGCAAAGTGTCCACAATTATCAAAATCACATTTGTGCCTGGTATTTGGGATGCCAAGGCCGGTTTGCCGGGGGGATTAACGGTCTTGGTGCCGTATATTCCAGCAGTTGCCAGCGAAACCATTACCAGTATCACGAACCAAATACAGGCCCCAATCAGCCCAGACATGGCCCTAACCGGTCCCAAACCGGAAAATATCTTCCATACAAATGTAATGATGGCAGTGCCGACAATGACTGCGGCGAGTAAAATCGAATAGTCCAAAACGCCAAGCCCTTTAGCCGCACCGAGAATAATCTGAAAATAGCGATAGCGTCCCACAATAAAGCTTAATATCAGAAACATAAAGGAAAAGTAGATGAGAAATCCTGTGCCCAGTTTGGGTCTTATCTTGAGAAGCCGATCTATCACACTGCCGGCCACGCCAATCATCAAGCCTATGATTCCGCATACCAAACCATATAAGATGAAGCCATACGGAATGAGCCAGATTTCTGTCAACTCACCTGATGTGGCGACTATTACGAATGATTCCCAGATGGAAACCAAGACTCCGGTGATGATGCCTGAAGCTGCACCGGTTGATAAATGAGATGAAAAATTCATCCGTCGTTTGATATCGTACATTGTCATTCCTTAAATATTGATTGCTTGATCATCATTAAGATGTAACATTCTTAAATTCCTCTTTAGTGATCTTCGCTTTATAATCGGTGCGCCGGGTCAAAAAGATGATGGCGCCGAAGATGTTTACCGACACTGACACGAAATACCACATAGTTGCCGCCAAAACTGTCTTCTGACCGACCCATACTCCCATAGACTTTAGGAGTCCCACAAATGCCCCTTCCCGCAACCCGATACCGGCAATAGAAAGAGGAATCATGGTCGCAATCTGTGTTAATGGTCCGACTTTCAGCACATCGCTTAAACCCAATCCCTTGCGCTGATAATTGGAATCGTTTGCCGTGGAAAACTTGGTGTCAGCAGATGATAATTGCCGATGCTCAATATCGGTCAGGAATACTTCAATCATGCCACTGCCTGGCTCTTTTTGCTCAATAAATTCAATATGATGTTTTAGAAGCGTATTCCGTGCATTCTCGGTTGATTGAGCCAGGTAAAGGTCTCCCGGCTGATTCTTGCCTATCCTCAAGGCCATGCCATTAGTATAAAAAGTGGAAAACAGGAAAAGATAGACGGCAACCCCATAAACAATCGCCATTCCCATGGCGCCTTTTGAATGCTTAAAATTCTCAAATGAGGCCACCGCCTTGCTGGCAGGTCCTTCGGTCTTATTCCGAAGAGGAAGGATTTTAAGGATACCCATTAATATTGAAGCCTTGAATATCAGTACCAGGAGTATGAGCAGTATCGCCAGGAAAAAGATGAAAAATACCGCAATAAACATCGTATTCAATTTTATCATCGGCAGGGTAACCAGCATTAGAATACTCAATGCCAGCAACGTTAGGAATTTTTCGACAAAAACTACCGTCACAGATTCCGTCCCACGGGAAGTATATCGGGCTATATCGTAAGCTTTGTAGGCTTCAAGCCCCACCCCGGTCGGGGTAAACGTTCCCAAAAAGCGTCCCACGAGATAGGTTTTGATTAAATGACCAGAAGGAACCGCTAATCCTTGCGATTCCAATAAAACCCTCCATCTTAGTATGGAGAATGTAATTGCCGCCACTTGAGTGAGTATCCCGACTACGAACCACCAGGGATTGCTTTCTGCAATTGCGGTGGAGATGTCTCCCCAACCGATCTGAAATTTCTTGAAGATCAAGATTAGAATGACAACAGTTACAGACAATTTGACCAGATTTACTATTAATTTCTTCATACTCTCTTTCTAACTGTCAAAATTACTCGATATATCCCAGGCTTCTCAATCGCCTCTGAATTTCCTCGGCTTCATTTTGGGAATATACAATTTCACTCTCGGAATGGGAATCGCTTTCATCAGTGCTCAGGATCGGATGATCAGAAAGGTATTCCGAGGTATAAATGTCTTCAAGCACGCGACCATCCATATCTGAGGGAATCGGGTTGCCCAGGCTATATAGTATGGTGGGAGCTATATCCTGCAAGTGAAATCTTTCAAGCCGGACATTCGTCTTGATCCCGTTTCCGCAGGCGATAAATATCCCTTGGGGACGGTGAAACCCGTTCGGAAACGCCCTGTAATCGCTGATAGAACTGGGCGCTCCAATATGATGTCTGCCCAGATAAGCATAATTCCTGGCAATGAATACAATATCTGGGGCCCATTTTACGTAGGGGCCGCTATAAAGCTCCTCCCGATAATATACAGCATCCATTATTTTCTCGCCAGTTTTATCATCGATCAATTCCAAAAGCTTATGTTTTAGCTCATCACGTAAGCGCCCATATTCCTCAGCGGGCATAGAGGTCCCATCGCTTAGTGTCGCGTTTATATAGATTCCCTGGCATGGTATCGAGGCAAATATCGCCTTTGTGTTATCATAATCTATTAGTTCCTCCAAATCGGATTTGAATGAGCTTCGGGTCTTTCGGATCCTCGAACGGACTTGGCGCTGAATTGAATCCGGAATGAGTTTTTTGGCGAAATTGCTCTCGCCGATTTCCCATATTTTAAAAAAAACTCTTTTCCCAAAGGCCTTCGGCTTTAATTTCAAATAGCCCCATTTTTCCAACAGAGTATTCACATTGATATATGCTTCGGTCCCCCCGAAGCCATGGTCTGATATTATGAATAAGGAATCATACTCCTGAAGGGTTGAAGCAATCTCACCGATCATCTCATCTTGCATCTGGTAAAGCGCCAGTATCCTATTATGCAACTGTTGACCGTGTTCCGTTTGCCGGAATTCATTATCTTTAGGATCGATATATTTCCAAAAGAGATGCTGGATACGGTCGGAGAGGATGAAGACCGCGAAAAGAAAATCCCAGGGCTTTTCATTCAGAAAGTAAAAGAAGGCATCTTTCCTGGCCTTGAAGGATTTCTCAACATCTCCCAGGAATTCAAGGCCATCCTTAAGAAACTGGGTATCATACTTTGGGATATCAATATCCACAGTATAATCAGGAAAGCGAGCCAATAATTCGCCTTTAATTTCAGAGGGATAGGTAAATTTACTTTTTTCGGACGGCGTCATCATCCCGCTTACCATAATCCCATCCAACGGTTCAGGAGGGAAGGTCAAGGGCACATTCAATAAGATGGCCTTCTTTCCCGTTGCATTCAGCATTTTCCATAAACGTGTAGCCCGAATCGAATTAAGTGAAATCAGCGGGCGGCCGGGGTTGCGATGGAAGCTTTCCCGAAAATCGAAAATGCCATGTTTTCCGGGATTCTTGCCGGTGAAGACAGTTGACCATGCTACCGGCGTCGTGCAAGGGATGGTCGATTCAAGCTCTGCGTTAACCCCATCTTTGAGGAGTTTTTCCATGTGGGGAAGTTTTCCCTGCTTTATCCAGGGCAACAGCAGATCAAATGTGGCCCCATCCAAACCCAATAACACTACGCGGGCCTTCTTTAATGATATTTTACTCATCAGACAGGTAAGAGATTAAGAATAAATATAGAGGTTATTCCGAAAATTAGCTTACATCCGGGATTGGCTAAATTGCACTCCATTTTTACATTATATAAAACTGTAATTATTATGTCAACTATTTATGCGGGGGTGAGGTTTCCGGTATTGGAATAAAAATGCTATTATGTCGTCCTCATTGAAATCACCTGGCGGCCGCCCTCAGTCATTCTCTTTAATCTTGATTAGCTTTGAAGCCGAAGTCGTAATCCCCTTTATCATTGCTGAACTAAATCCCCGGTGCTCCATTTCATTTAAGCCCGATATCGTGCATCCCCGAGGCGTAGTGACTTTATCGATTTCTATTTCCGGATGGTTCTTCTGCTCCAGAAGCAAGGATGCCGCTCCCTTGGCAGTTTGCGCCGCAATGGCATAAGCCTCATCGAAATGGAAGCCTATTTCGATCCCTCCTTGAGAGGCTGAGCGAATTGCTCTCAGGAAAAATGCAATTCCGCAGGCTCCCAAAACTGTTGCCGCGACCATCTGCTCTTCATCTATTATGATGGTCTTCCCAACTAAATCAAAAATATCCTTTACAGTCTCTAAGGCATGGTCGTTGCCTCTTAAAGAAGCAAGACAGGTCATAGACTCACCAATGGCCACGGCGGTATTGGGCATGGCCCGAATTACCGGTATCTCCTGACCGATCTGCTTGGCAATTTCGCTGATAGAAACCCCTGAAACTATCGACACCACGATATGTTTGGTATGATCAAGGTCACCCCTGATTTCCTGCAGTACTCCCACGAGATGCTTGGGTTCAACCGCTATTATAATTATTTCTGACTCCAGAACGGCCTTCTTATTGTCCTGATTTATTTTTATTCCCTTTTCAGCGAATTCATCCAGCAAATTGATTTTTCTTCTGGTAATTGCCATATTCGCAGAATCAACCTGTCCCGATCCTAATAAGCCTTTGGCAATAGCTTTGCCAATATTGCCTCCGCCAATAATCGCGATTTTTTCGTTCATCAATGACTCTCCGTCACTTTTCATCTATAGGATTGTCTATAAGCCATATTTCCCTTTTCCCATTATTATTGTCGAATTTATCGGCCATCATAATAACCCAAAGGTGGAATTATTCTTAAAATTATTCCGGCTGGGACTAAAGTAATTTGACCGATGTTTTTGAGGTTTAAGCCAATTGTATTGCACATCTTTAGAATAAGCATTATAATTGTGGTCGATATTATCATTATTAATGATATTCGATTCGTATTGAAGATGCCGGCATCGGCAAAATTCGTTAGATTGTTATTGTAAGGGATATGCAGCAGGAAAACCAGAGAAGAAGAGTTGTTGTTACCGGTCTTGGGGCTGTTTGCTCGTTGGGCTTAGATGTCAATGAGTTATGGAGAAGGCTTTTGGCCGGGCATTCCGGCACCTGCCTGATTTCCAGATTTGATACAAATGATTTACCATCCAAAGTTGCGGCTGAAATCAAGAACTTCAATGCCCTGGATTATTTGGACCGAAAGGAAATCCGGCGTATTGATTTGAGCCATCAGTATGTGTTGGTTGCGGCCAGTCAGGCGTTTGCCGACAGCGAACTTATGAAAAAAGGATTTACGCCGGAAAGAGCCGGCGCGATAATCGGACATCAGTCGGGGGGCATAACCTCTATGCTGGGGCAATATGATACTTATCTGAGTCAAGGGTATCGAAGGTTATCTCCTTTTTTGGTGGCAATGATGTTCACTGACATGGCCCCCGGACTGCTCTCCATAAAATTCAATTTGAAGGCGGCGAATTATGCCATTTCCTCTGCATGCGCCTCGAGCGCCAATGCCTTGTGCGATGCCTTCAGGATTATAAAAAGCGACGAAGCCGATATAATGGTTGCGGGTGGAACCGATGCTCCCATTGTCCCTTTTGCCATCGCGGGTTTCAGCGCCATCAGGGCCATTTCTGCCAGAAATGATCAACCGGAGAAGGCCTCAAAACCCTTCGATAAGGACCGCGATGGTTTTGTATTGGGTGAGGGCTCGGCGGTTTTAATCCTGGAGGAATTGGGGCATGCCCAAAGAAGAGGGGCGAGGATTTATGCGGAAATGATTGGTTATGGGATGTCTGCCGATGCTTACCATATCTCAGCTCCTGACCCGGAAGGAAGTGGGGCCGCTTTGGCTATGAAAGCCGCGCTCCAAAATGCGGGCATTGGACCCAACGAAGTTGATTATATCAATTCCCACGGAACCGCCACGTTGATAGGCGATCCGGCCGAAACCAAAGCCATCAAAAAAGTCTTTGGGGATTATGCCTATAGGATCCCTATTAATGCATCAAAGTCGGCGCTTGGCCATCTCCTGGGGGCGGCAGGAGCTATTGAAGCTGTCATCACAGTTTTATCCATAATAAATAATAAAATTCATCCAACTATAAATCTGGAGACTCCCGACCCGGAATGTGATTTGGACTATTGCGCCAATCGCCTCACCGAGAAGGAAATCAATATCGCCATTTCAAATTCCTTCGGTTTCGGTGGACATAATGCCGCCATTGTTTTTGCGAAGTATCAGCAGTAGTATCAATTATGAATCGATACGGCGGCAGTTGGTTGCTTTTGATGAATCTATTTTTTATCACGGCCGGCCAAAATAAAAAATTCCCACATATCAGGGACTGCGGGAATTTGTTCTTTATATCTGACCAGCTACACTAATTAACCAGGACTTTTTCCAATTTTTCAATAAGGTAATCAATTTCATTTTCATTGATGATCAACGGCGGAGATATTCTGATAGTATGCCCATGACTGTCATTGGCAAGGACGCCAAGTTCCAGTAGCTTTCGGCAATAATCCATGGCATTGCCGTCTTTGACTTCGATACCGATGAACAACCCCCGGCCTCGCACTTCCTTTACGTGGGAAGAGCGCCCGGCAATATCAACGATCTTGTTCCTTAATATCCTCCCCATTTCGGCGGAGCGTGCGGGAAGCGCTTCATCGACAATAACATCCAGCGCGGCGATTCCAGCCACGCATGCCAATGGATAGCCGCCAAAAGTGGAACCATCCGAACCGGGTTGGAAAACCAGATCCATCAGTTTGGTGTTTGTAACAAATGCCGAGAGGGGCAATAGGCCGCCCGAAAGGGCTTTGCCCAAAATAATCCCATCGGGAATAACGTTTTCATGCTCGAAGCAGAGCATTTTGCCGGTGCGGCCCAGACCAACCTGAATTTCATCGAAAATAAGCATCAAATCGTTTTTGTCTGCAATCTCCCGCAAACCTCGGAGAAATCCATCTGGAGGTTGATACATCCCGCCCTCGCCCTGCATCGGTTCTACCAAAATGCCGCAAGTATTCTTAGTAAGTGCTTTTTGGACAGCATCAAGGTTTCCATACGCGACCGACTTGAAACCGGGAGTAAGCGGTCCAAAGCCCTTCTTATATTTCTCAGTAGTGGAAAACGAGATTGTGGTTATCATCCTGCCATGAAAATTGTTATCGAAAACGATAATTTCTTGCATCCCATCTGGAATCCCCTTCGCTTTGAAACCATAATAGCGCGCGAATTTCAATGAAGTTTCCACCGATTCCACACCTCCATTCTTGGGGAGAACTTTGTTCCCATTATTTCCAAAGCGAGGGCCGAGCTGCGGAATCATATTGGCTAATTTCCTCAGAAAAAGCCCCGCCGCATCGGAATAAACTATGTTTGAAATCACCGAACCATAGTTTCCTTGAAGGGCATTTACCACCGCCTGAACGATTCTTGGGTGATGGTGTCCTTGGTTGGCGGCCGAATATGCGGCTAAGCAGTCCAGATATTTTCCCCCTTGGATATTTGTCAGCCAGACCCCTTCGGATTTCCTCACGACCAAGTCCAATCTCCCATAGTGATTGGCCCCGCAATTATTGGCGTATTCTAGTATCTTTTCATCAGGAACTCGCGAAAATCCGAATGTGGAGTCGCGCATTGTTTTTATATTATCCAAGATTCCTCCTTGTCAATTGATAATCAACCTGTTCATAAAAAGCTTTTTAATATAACCAATTCTCTTTTCAAAATCAACATTTCTTAATACATACGGATTTATTCCGTCCTCATTCCAACTCCAACTTGAGCTGGCATTCGTTCATTATCCCGATTTAAAGCAAATTCGAATTTCATAGTGGTTTTGCGGGTTTGCGCTGGATTTGAAGTAGGCAAAAAACTGCTTTTTTTTCTTGCAATGATTAGGAATTTGAGTTTTATTAGCAACTTTGAAACTGGAAATTTCAACTTGAGGATTTCTGGAGGAATGATGTCTTTGAAAGTTGGTATTAATGGATTTGGGCGTATCGGCAGATTAGTTTACCGGATCGCCGTTGCCCGAGGCGACATTAACATAGTTGGGGTGAACGATATCACTAACGCCAAGACTTTGGCGCATTTACTTAAGTACGATTCAGTTCACGGCGTTTTCAAGGATGAAGTCAAGGTCGATGGCGATTATATCGTCGTTGGGAAGCAAAGATCTCGGGTGACAGCCGAAAAAGATCCTGAGAATCTCCCTTGGAAGGAATTGGGCGCTGAGATTATCCTGGAATCTACCGGCATTTTCACGAGCGCAGGTACTGCCGGCAAGCATATAACCGCCGGCGCCAAAAAGGTTTTGATATCAGCCCCGGCCAAAGATAAGTTGCCGACTTTCGTGATTGGAGTTAATGAAGATAAATATAATCATGGCTCTGACCATATTGTCACGATTGGCTCATGCACTACCAATTGCCTTGGCCCGGTGGCCAAAGTCATCTATGATAATTTTGGTATTGTTAAAGGTGTTATGACCACGATTCACGCATATACTAATGATCAGAGGATTCTGGACCTGCCTCATAAAGATCTTCGTCGGGCACGTGCCGCCGCCTTGTCAATGATTCCTACATCGACCGGCGCCGCCAAGGCCATCTCGTTGGTCATACCCGAATTGGAGGGCAAGATGGATGGTTGTGCGGTGCGTGTACCCGTATCCGACGGCTCTCTGGTTGACCTCGTGGTTGAGACTTCAAAGGAAGTCACCGTGGAGGCGGTCAACAATGCGATGAAAGCGGCATCGCAAGGAAGAATGAAAGGCATTCTCCAGTATTGTGTTGATCCGATTGTCTCATCAGACGTGGTCGGCAATTCTCATTCGTCAGTTTATGACAGCCTTTTAACTATAGTGAAGGATAAAAACCTCTTGAAAGTATTTTCCTGGTATGATAATGAATGGGGTTTTTCGGCCAGAGTAGTTGATATGCTTAGGATTCTGGGTGGATCAAGATAGAGGAGTTGGGGTGTCATTCAGGAAACTTACGCTCGATGATATTGATTTGAAGGGTAAACGGGTTTTGACCCGCGTGGATTTTAATGTCCCGATAGGACCTGGCGGCGAAGTTACCGACGATACTCGATTAATCGCCACTATTCCCACGGTGAGGAAAATAATCGATTCCGGCGGAAAGGCGATTCTTATGTCCCATCTGGGGCGACCAAAAGGTCAAAAGAATCCTGAATTCTCATTGAGACCAGTGGCGGCCGCATTTGGAAGACTTTTGAGCCATGAAGTAAAATTTATCGATGACTGCATTGGTGAAAAGGTTGATGCTACGGTCAAATCACTTGCCAATGGGGAATGCCTTCTTTTGGAAAACCTTCGCTTCTACCCGGGCGAGGAGAAAAACGATCCCGAAATGGCCAGAGCATTGGCCAAATTTGGTGATGTCTATGTCAATGATGCCTTCGGGACTGCGCACAGAGCCCACGCTTCCACTGCGGGGGTGCCGGGGCTTATCCAGCCATCAATAGCCGGTTATTTAATGAAGGCGGAAATCGAGTATTTGGGAAATGCCGTAACCAGACCGAAAAGGCCCTTCGTGGCCATACTGGGGGGAGCCAAGATATCGGGGAAAATCGATGTCATTAATAATTTGATTTCCAAAGTCGATCGGATTCTGGTCGGTGGCGGGATGACCTTTACCTTTTTTAAGGCAAAAGGTTACAGGGTAGGCAATTCGTTGGTGGAAGAAGACCGTCTGGAGATGGCCAAGGATATCCTCAAAAGGATCAAATCCGAGAAATGTGAATTTGTCCTGCCAGTGGATTCCATCATAACGTCCGATCTTGAGAGCAACGCAGTCAACACCAAAACCGCGCCTGCGGATGAAATTCCAGAAGGCTGGATTGGGGTCGATATTGGGCCGAAAACCAGACGGTTATTCCGTGAAAAGCTCTCGGATGCCAAGACGGTGCTCTGGAATGGGCCGATGGGTATATTCGAAAAAGAAGCTTTTGCCAAAGGGACTATCGAAGTTGCCCAGATTTTGGCCCAAATCACCGGGAAAGGAGCCACTACGATCATTGGCGGCGGGGATTCGGCGGCGGCAGTGAAGAAGGCGGGTTTTGCGGATAAAATGACCCATATCTCAACCGGCGGCGGAGCTTCTTTGGAGTTCTTGGAGGGGAAAGCGATGCCTGGGGTGGAAGCGCTTACAGATAAGAAATGAAAGGAACCCTGACAAAATGAGGAAAAAGCTCGTTGCGGGCAATTGGAAAATGAATACGACGGCTGACGAAGCTGTCAAATTGGCAAAAGAGATAAAAGCCAGATTGACGGGTTTCAATGGTGCGGAGTTGCTGATTTGCCCTCCATATATAAACCTGATACCTGTGCATAAAGTCATCGAAAAATCGGTGATTAAACTGGGATCCCAGGATCTGTATTATGAGAAATCCGGGGCATTCACCAGTGGGATATCAGGCGAGATGCTGAAATCGGCAGGTTGCCATTATGTAATCGTAGGGCATTCCGAACGCAGAGCCATTTTCGGGGATACCGATGAGCTAATCAACAAAAAGCTTCAAGCCGCCCTCGGAATTGGTCTGATTCCGATATTATGCATAGGGGAGAAGCTTGAAGATAGGGAAGCGGGTCTAACCGAAAAGGTGATAGAATCCCAACTCGATGGGGCTTTGATGGGTTTCCCGACCGATTGGATGAGTAATATGGTTATCGGCTATGAACCGGTATGGGCCATAGGAACCGGAAAAACCGCCACTCCGGAACAAGCAGAATCCTCACATAAGTTTATCAGAGAGAAGCTGACCAGGGATTTTGGGAATCAAGTTGCGGACGAGCTGACCATCCTCTATGGCGGTTCAGTCAATTCCGATAATTCTGATGCGCTTATTGCCGAAAATAATATCGATGGTTTCCTGGTAGGTGGAGCGTCCCTCAAGGCGGAAAGTTTCGAAAAGATAGCGCGCAGCGCTTCCAAATAACTAGCGAATAATAAAAATCTGGAGGAAAGTTGTTCACATTATTAATAATCATTCATATTTTGATTTGCATAGCATTGATAATGGTAGTGCTGTTGCAGTCATCCAAAGGCGAGGGTCTGGCGGGAGCTTTTGGGGGAAGCGGGCTCACCAGCGCGGTTTTCGGCGGACGAGGCGCCGCAACTTTTCTTTCGAAAGCAACTACTTACCTTGCAATTTTATTTATGATCAGTTGCCTGGGATTGACCTTCGTTTCTCCGGCAACCAGTGGAACCTCGCAGGAATCGGCTGTTCGCAAAGAACTTGGCCAGAACACCGGTGGCCAGCCGATGGGCGAACCGACTGGCGTCCCTCCTTCTGATATTCAGCAGGGAACCCAACCGATAGTGGTTCCTCCGTCCGGGAGTCAGCAGGGAACTGCCGAGATAGCGGGGAAGACTCCTGAAGAAAAAGCCGCCAACCAGAAGCGGATGCAAGAGGAAATAAAGAAGAAGTTTAATTTGGGCGAAACACCGAACAGCAAAGTTCAAGGCACACAGAAAATAACTCCCAAACAACCACCACCATCAGGCGGCGGTGGCGGAGGCAAATAGCCGTAGTCGATTTGGAGGTGCTGTCAGGTGGGACCACCTGACAGTGGCATTCGTTCTGTCAGGTGAAGCCACCTGACGGCACAAAGGATTGCGGGAGTGGTGGAACTGGCAGACACGCCATCTTGAGGGGGTGGTGCTCAAAAGGCATGCGGGTTCAAGTCCCGCCTCCCGCATAGTTTCATAAGCCGTTAGAGGATATTCATATAGCCCCTAATGGCTTGTTTATTAGCGGGATATGCCAAATTCGTTTGATGGCGGAGAGTATCGCCGAATATCGTAGAATTAATATTTTCATAGCACAATTTTAGCAAACACTAACTGTCGCCGTGTTCTGGGGATTTAAGGGTGAATTTGTGAAGGGAATTTGTACCAAGTCCCCGCCCATTTCCTTTTTGTTCGTTGCAGGGTCACACCCCTAAAATGGGTTGCTTTAATATTTCGGATAGTATAGATTTTATTCGTGATTGATTATATGTATGGAGAGTTTCGGTTTTCGCTACAGGCAATAGCCACGATCAACGGCGTCACTGGAGCCCTCCAGAAAGTGGGGCTACTTATTGCAAACCTGATTTCTTGACTATGAGGATGATATGATTTTTAGACGATGCAAGTGCCAGATAGACGTGAGCTCTCAATGAGCGGAGGCGTCGGTATGACAAAGCGTAGGATTTTTATAAGTTTCGACCATGATGATACACATCAGGTAAATGGTTTTCTCGGTCTGCGAAATATCATGGACGGATTTGAATTCTACAATCATAAATTGGATCATCGCATAAAGAGCAACGATACAAACTACGTATGCCATATAATTCGGGATGAGTATATTCAGCCAGCCTCTGTGATAGTAGTTCTTATCGGGAATAAGACTGCGCAAAGTGAATGGGTAAAATGGGAAATTGCTGAAGGATTGAAGCAAGGGAAGGGAATTCTCGGAATCAGGCTTCAAGGGACTTTTGGCCAGATTCCGAAGGGCATTCCCCAAAACGCAGTAGGTGGTTGGCAGCCTGAAAAGTTCCCGGGTTGGATTGAATGGGCATTCCAGAACCGAAAGGCATGAGATGCCGAATACATTTGCCTTAATCGAAAATCTATCGATTGTCATAAACACAGCACTCAAAGTTGTCAGTCTAGGGGCATTTTGGCTCGGTATGTGCATTGGCGCGACGCTTCCCATTTGTGTTTGGTTTATTGTGAACAAGAGGTATAAGAAATCGAAAATTACACTCAATATTCCTTTTGGATTAGGGAACATCGTCTACGATGCCTCGGATCAGGACAGAGTCCTTGCTTGGAAGATGTATGTTCAATTAAAAACTCGAAAGGCAGCTTTGCTCTTTGATGAAACCCACGATATTATCTCTCAAGTATATGATTCTTTACATGAAATATTTCCTTTAACCCGTGACATTTTATCCGAATGCTGTCCTCATTATCTGGAAACACAAAAAAGCATTTCAGATTTCGTATTGAGGGTTCTCAACGATGGAATTCGGCCCCATTTGACACAGTGGCATCCTCTATTCCGGACATGGTGGGAAAGAGCTCTGATTTCTGCGGAGAATTTGGAGAAAGCTCCTCAGGATCTGCAGCGGGAGTTTCCTCAATACCAGGACCTTGTCGCCGACTTGAAGAAAATGAACAATGAGCTTATCAAGTATGCAGAGGATCTTGTGGATATAGTTCAGACGAAGCCAGGGCTTGTAAAAGCCAAAATAAGGGCGGTGCAAATAGTTCCTGAGCAGCCGATCTAAGCTATTGCCTCAATAGCATCGACTCAAACCGGTAACCCATAGCTTGCTGTGGGAAGATTTCCGGATAGCAGAAGCGTTGATGTTTCCGTCAAGTTGGCTCCGTATGAATTTTAGTTATCCCACAGCAAGCTGTGGGTTACTTGATTTCAACCCGCACGCAGGCGGGTTAGAAAACGGTCATGCGTGGCGTTATGTTACAGGAATCCATATCAAGCAAGGTGTTTGATACCAGAGAGGAATTTGAAATGAATGTAATTCTTGAATCCACTGTCACTTGTCCACAATGCGGGCGCTCCGAGACAGAGAAAATGCCAGAGGATGCTTGCCAGTTTTATTATAAGTGCAAAGGTTGCGGAGAGGTGATAAGGCCAAAGCCGGGCGATTGCTGTGTGTTTTGTTCGTACGGTAACGTACCATGCCCACCTATCCAGAAACAAAAAGGTTGCTGTTAGTAGGATGGGTCAATTAGCATGTATAGGGAATACTCTGTGATTATTGTGCCAGCCCAGAACATTCAGAGGGTGCTTTTGTCTGCCCCATCCCCATCGAACAGAAGCGTCAGCCCAGGAGGGCTGACCGCCAATGGGAACAGATGGGTCAGCTTGTCCATCAACATAGACGAAGCCAAGTTCAGAGCATGTTTGATTGGTGGTGTCGTTTGAGTGGGCGTTGACCCATCCTACTGATCTAATGAAAACGGGGCTACCTGATTTAGGGAATGAGAGTGGGTAGGCAGGGGTCCCCGATTAATCGGGATCTTCGACTTGACCCCTGC
>PFXJ01000117.1:23939-26596 GCA_002791595.1 candidate division Zixibacteria bacterium CG_4_9_14_3_um_filter_46_8 | reverse complement strand
GCACAATATTTATTAGTACCGAGCAAGGTGCAATCTTCCATGAAAGTTGCCAATACTTCCCGTCCTGCGACTGAGGTCATAGCTGAGCGGAATGGTATTATACCCTCGCAATTCGGTTTGGCTGATGCTCATCCGAATCCATTCAATGCCCAGACCAATATCACTTTCGGTATGCCGACCGCAGGCAATGTCAATCTTGACATTTTCAACCTGATGGGTCAGAAAGTGGCTACTCTGGTCAATGGCAATATGGAAGCTGGCCAGCATACTGTTACTTGGGATGCGGCAAACTTCTCCTCCGGTATTTATTTCTACAAACTAACCGCCGGTGAAAATACTGTCACCAAGCGGATGGCTTTGTTGAAGTAATTTCATTTACCCCTTCTTACCCCTCTCCCAATGAATGGGAGAGGGGAAATTATTTTTGGTAGCGCAGACATTTCTGTCCGCGATTTATGGTGGTGCCGGACAGGAATGTCCGGCCTACCATTCCCAGAGGTAGCGCAGACGAGTAGGTCAAGCCCACTTGGGGCTTGATTCCTTAAGAATATCCGTCAAGATACAGAGGTCTGATCTACGAAGCCACTATTCGAATGCTGATGAAGAGCTTCAAGGCGTGATTTAATCGGATTATAATACTATTTTCGAATCCACCCAACGTCGTAATGCCCGAAGGTTCTCGATAGGGACTTCCGGCGGGATGGCGCAACTGGGGCCGACAATCCAGTTCTCCGGCGGAATCTGGGAGGATTTGGCTTCAGCTTCGTGAATAAGATTTCCCGGAGAGCCATTCAGTAGCAGGCCCTTGTAATCAATACCGGCCAAAATTATCTTGTCGGGGAATTGACGGTGTGCCTCTGCCAAGTTCATATTGCCATGGTCGGTATCCGCATAACTTAAGATTCGA
Source organism: candidate division Zixibacteria bacterium CG_4_9_14_3_um_filter_46_8 (assembly GCA_002791595.1). GTDB lineage: Bacteria > Zixibacteria > MSB-5A5 > UM-FILTER-46-8 > UM-FILTER-46-8 > UM-FILTER-46-8. The sequence goes on along the minus strand of PFXJ01000117.1, from coordinate 25,689 downwards.
AATGGATAGTCCGAAAAAAGATTGAGCATATTATGGGCTTTGCAGACATGGAGGACATTGAATTTGGCATCTTTGGCCGCATCCAAAACCTTCAGGTCGTATGGTTTCCCAAACTCTGCATATAATTCCTCAGCAATTGTATCCCGGGAGGCCCATTCGGTAGTGGCGAAGAATATCCCCGCCGCGCCGGTTTTAAGTATTTCATGGCAATAATAAATCAGGGATTCGGTGATATTTTCCAATACCTGATGAATAACCTTGGGCGATTTTTTCATATCATAGATGAGGATTTCCGCCCGAGGCACCATATCGCCGGCAATTGACAGCGGCGAGAAAACGGTCTGGAGGAAATAAACCGATTGCCTTAGGCCGCTGGAGATTAGACGCAAAGCCTGTATCTGTTCGGCGAAAGCGGGAGAATCGGGGGACATCGGAATGATTTTAGCCCAATCTGATGAGGAATTCACCGGGAATTTTATGATCCGAGGTTTGATAAGATTGTCGCCTGAAAATTCAATTTCTGCTTCCCATGGTTCTATGAAGCAGGAAGCCCGGGGATTGACTTTCATCAGATCCCAACCGAATTCAGTCTGAAAGTCCAACATTGCTTTAGCCAATTCATGAGCAGTTGTTTCCATCCGGAAAAAATGCCGCCAGAATGATACCGGTGTTCGATACGGCTTATTTCCGGCAAGCAGTGAATCTATTAGTTCTATGTGATTCATATAAACACCTATCTTTTTGAACGCTAATCAGTTTAGCTAATAATAATGCTACGCCCCCGACAACAAAAACGTTCGCAATAAATATAAAATATTATATAAATAAGATACTAAACCTGTCTATGATCGAAATCCCTAATTCTTACCCTTTTTTCTGATATCTATTAGCTTTGGCTTGATTTCTTTGATGATGCCTGCTATTTGAGCATATCTTCCAAATGATGGCATAAAATAAACTCCAGCGACAAGGTTTGCCGCCTGCAGAATTAGTTCGGAAGCAATATGGGCGCCTTCTTCAATGCCCTGGTCGCGAGCATTTTGAATTCTTTTGAGGACGGGAGCGGGGATATTGATGCCGGGGACCTCATAATGAAGGAAACTGGCATGTTTGAAATTCTGCAAGGGAAGTATGCCCAGAAAAACCGGGAAATCAGGTATTTTTATTCTGTCCAAAAAGCTAAGCAACGGATCAAGCTCATAAAGGGGTTGGGTAAAAGCATACTGAGCGCCAGCTTCAATTTTCCGCATTAAACGGTCGTATTCCCGATTGGAATCATTATCATTGGGATTGATGCCGATGCCGATGCTGAAACGGGTAGGTTTCCCGATCGAATTGCCGGCATAATCGAACCCGGAATTGAGCTTCTTGATGATGGAAGTCAGGCCGATAGAATCAACATCATATACGGCGGTAGCGCTGGGGTAATCTCCGATGGAGGGCGGGTCTCCGGTGATGGCCAGGATATTGCGGATCCCAAGCGCGTGGCATCCCAGCAAGTCCGATTGGAGGCCCATAAGATTACGATCGCGGCAGGTCAGATGGAGAACAACTTCGACTCCGGTGGTATTCTGGATTAGATAGGCGGCGGTAACGGCGCTCATCCGCACCCGCGCCATCGGAGAGTCGGCGACATTCATGATATCGGTCCCGGCCTCTTTGAGGAGCATAGCGCCTTTAAGAATTTTGGCAGGATTGCCGCCTTTGGGAGGATCGATTTCAGTTGAGATCAGAAATTGCTTGTTGCCAA
>PFXJ01000117.1:0-23929 GCA_002791595.1 candidate division Zixibacteria bacterium CG_4_9_14_3_um_filter_46_8 | reverse complement strand
TTCGGGGCCGCTCCGCCTTTTCTGTTTTTGGTTCTTCGGGACGATCGATCAATTCCTTTATGGCCCTGATATGCAGAGGCGTGGTGCCGCAACAGCCGCCAACAATACGAGCGCCAAGCTTTATGTATGATTGGGCATGTTCGGCGAAATAGTCCGGCGATGATAGATAAACAAATCGGCCATCGATATATTTCGGAAGGCCGGCATTCGGCATTGCCGCCAGCGGTTTGTCGGTCCAGTGCGACATAATCTCGATAATGCCCAACAATTGCTGGGGACCGACCGAGCAATTAGCCCCGATGACATCAACATTAAAATCGCTCATCGTGCGAACCACCTCTTCCGGCGTGAAAGCCAGAAAGGTTTTGTTCTCCTCGGTGAAAGATGTCTCGGCTATAATCGGTTTATCGCATGCCTTTCTGACCGCCGCAATCGCTATTCCAAGTTCCGATAAATCGGAGAAAGTCTCGATGATGAAAAGGTCCACGCCGCCCTCAAGAAGGGCATCGACCTGCTCGGCGAAATAGGATTGCGCCTCTTCCGGTCTTACTGGGCCGATCGGCTTCAAGGGTTTTCCCAATGGCCCGATCGAGCCGGCGATCCAGACGAATTCACCGCTTACTTCCTGCGCTTCTCTGGCGATTCGTGCTCCCAGGCGATTGATTTCGCGCACCTTGTTTTCAAAACCGAATTTCGCCAGCCGGGAGCGATTGGCGCCGAAAGTGTTGGTTTCGATGATGTCCGCGCCGGCAGTGATATAATCGCGGTGAATTTTGCTTACGGTTTTGGGCGAAGATAAATTAAGCTCATCAAAACAGCGGTCGAAGGGAATGCCGTATTCGTGAAGAAGCGTTCCCATGGCGCCGTCGCAGATCAAAATTTTCTGCGATAGGGTTTTCAGAAAATCATTTTCCAATATTAGATCACTTACCTTCACTGAAGTTTATGTTTACTGGAGCTCTATTCCAATCCTCATTAAAATCGCAATTGCTTCTTGCCGGTCGATTCGAATTCGTCGATGCTTTCGATTAGTTGATCGGGCAAGCGCTGGGGGCGGCGTGTCTGGCAGTCCACGCAGACCAGAGTGATAAGACCATAGAGAATTAAATTGTCATCCGTATCCGGGGTTATCAGATATTCCAGCTGAGCGGAACTGCGCTTGTAGTTTGGGACACGGCAATAAACCGTGATAATATCATCACGACGGGCGCTGCCAAGATGCCGGCAATAACTATCGGCCACCAAAAACATCCTCCCCATTGATTCGAATTCTTCGTAGTCCCAACCGATACCCCGGAAATATTCGACCCGGGTATCCTCTAGAATTTTTAGATAATTGCTGTGGTGAATGATGCCGTAGGAGTCGCAGAAATAAAGCCGTACTCGAAACTTGGTGCTAAACTTAAAATCTTTGGGGGAAGGATATTTTTCGGTCGAATTGCTTTTAGGGGGCAAGGGTTTTCTCCACGCTTTCCAGAACCTCCCTGAGGTCATTGAGTTTGAACGGTTTCCCGATTTTCTTGTGTATATTCAGTTGAGCCATCATCGGTTCGCTGGGGGCGTTGGAAACTCCAGAGACGACAATTACCGGATTGTTGAAACCGTGCGAACGAGCCATCCTGATAAATTCCCAGCCATTGATATAAGGCAGGCCTAAGTCGGTGAATATCAGATCAATATTGCTTTCTTCGGACAAAATGTCCAATGCCTGCCGGGCATCATTGGCCGCCACAGGATTGTGACCGAGCGCCGCAAACATTAGTTTCGACGTGGATAATAGCGCTTCATTATCGTCAACTATCAATATTTTCAATTTTCTCTTCATTGGGGACTCTTCATTGATGTAATCATGGTGCAGTTGAATCATTATTTGTTATAAGTTGTCGCCGAACAAAGTCCAGCTATCAGCTTTAGTTATCCTGACATTTATGATATCGCCGATGGCGATTCCATAAGAATCGGGGAGAATCACCGTCCGTCCCCCGCGGTCTTTGCCTTTAAACTCGCTTTTGTTGCGCTTGGACACGCCATCTACTAAAACCTCCACCTGTTTCCCGACCAGCCGTTGATTATTCTTCTTAGCCAATCTCTGCTGATGGTCAATCAAACGGTTTAGGCGCTCAATTCGGATCTGGTCGGTGAGGGAGTCTTCGATTTTTTCTGCCGCCGTGCCCGGACGATTGGAATAGCGGAACATAAAAGCGGCGTCGAATTCGATTTCAGTGATTGCGTCCAAAGTCTTCTGGAAATCATCTTCGGTTTCTGTTGGGAATCCGACAATGAGATCGGTCGTCAGACACAGTTCAGGGATGATCTTCCTGGCGATGTCAATGGAATCCCGATACTGCCCAAAGTTGTAGCCTCGGTTCATCAGCTTTAAGATTCTGTCGGAACCGGATTGCATTGGGAGATGGAGGTTTTCGCATACTTGGGGCGTATCTGCCATTGTCCTGAATAGCTTTTCGCTGACATCTTTGGGATGCGAGGTTGTGAAACGAATCCTGACTATTCGATCGATTTCGCTAACCAAAGCGAGGAGATCCGCAAAATCAATATTGCCATCGCTGTACGAATTCACATTTTGCCCCAACAACGTAATCTCTTTAACTCCGTTTGAAGCGAGTTGATGAACTTCGTTTAATATATCGGATACTTTTCTGTTTCTGAGAGGCCCCCGGACGTAGGGGACGATGCAGTAGGAGCAATAATTCTCGCACCCTCTGGAAATAGCCACAAAAGCGCTAATGCCTCTCGGGGCGGTTGGTGAAGCTGATTCGGGAGTGATGATTAAGAATTCATTTTCCTCAGAAGCTATGAAAACAGCGCCATTCTTAAAACCGTTGTTTATCAATTCCGGGAGTCTGAAGGCGAAGTCCGGCCCCAAAATAAAATCAACCTGCGGGCAGAATTCGAGCAGGTTTTTACCCACCCGCTCCGCCATACAGCCAATAACTGCCAATTTCATATCAGGATTCTGCCGCTTGAGAGCCGCCGATTCCATAATGTGCGCCAGGACCCGCGCCTCAGCTTTTTCCCGCACCGAGCAGGTGTTGTAGATGATTAAATCCGCATCATCGGGGTGTTTGATTCTCTGCCACCCAGCCGAGAGAAGCTGGTCGGTGAGAAGCTCGGAGTCGTATTCATTCATCTGGCAACCGAAGGTCCGCAGGTAGAACTTTTGGGATGATCCGTTATTCATCGACCCTATCGCCCACTAAATATTGGTATTTCCCTTCTCCGGCGCAAGATCGATAGTTGACCTTTAGGATTTCCCCGGCGTCTAAGGAATTGCCGGAAAAAACGGCCCTGAGATAGTTGTCGCTTAGGCCGGTATGCAAATCGGTCGGGCGATGTTTTCTGGACTCTACGATGATTTCGCCGGTACAGCCTATGCTGTTCTCAAGGTGGCGGCGCAGGAGCTTGTTGCTCAAATCCCTCAGGATTTGGCCGCGGGCAGATTTCAATTTGGGATCTATTTTATGACTCATAATCGATGCTTTGGTTCCGGGACGGTCGGAATAGGAAAAGCAATGAAGATATCCGAATCCGCATTCATTGGCAATAGTTTCGGTTAACTTGAAATCCTGATTGCTCTCATCCGGAAAGCCGGCGATAAAATCGGCTCCAACGGTGATGCCGGGAAATGACCCACAGAGCAAAGAAACAACCTCCCGAATGGACTTGGCATCATACGGCCGATTCATCAGGCCCAGGATTCGATCTGATCCCGATTGCACCGCCAGATGTATGTGTCGGCAAAACCGTTTTTTGCCTTCAATAGTTTTAAGCAGGCTTTCGTTGATTTCATTCGGCTCCATTGATGAAAATCTAATTCGCGGGCCATCTCCATCCAGCAACTCATCAATGAGATTGTGGAATTGATATCCATTGAATTGATAACGCCCGATATGAACACCGGTCAAAACCACCTCCCGATAACCGGCGCTTTCCAACCTTCGCATTTCATCAAATATCTCTTCGGGAGGGCGGCTTATCTCTGGGCCTCGGGCGCGCGGCACAATGCAATACGAGCAAGATGAATTGCATCCGTCTTGAATTTTGAGGTAAGCCCGAGAATACCCTTTCATTCCGGTAATTGCCTTTCCCCACTGTTGGATATTATTGTGAGGATATGATGCTTCATCGCATCTTTCAATGCCCTCCAAGAAATCGTGGACTTTCTCGTAAATGAAAAGTTTGTCTTTATTGCCCACCAATAAGTCCACGCCAAGCTGGCCTTTCAGGCCATTTTGTTGAACTTCGGCGTAGCAACCGGTTAAAACCACGACCGCGTCGTTGGAGCCTTGGGACTTGGTTGCTCTGAGGGCGCGGGAGACAGCCTGGCGGCTGGAATAGTCGGCGCCGCTGGTGACAGTGCAGGAATTGATTATATAGACATCCGCAGAGCTTTCAAAGCGAACCCACTCGTATCCATTGGCCAGAAATGGCTCGGCTATCGATTGCGAATCATATTGGTTGAGCTTGCAACCGATGGTCTTGATGGCGAATTTTTTCATATTGTTTATATGCGGCAAATGGTTTGGAGTTTCAGGAATTGGACCATTGGCAACTCTTGCTTGTCTCCCTCACCCCCTGACCCCCTGGTATGTTGCTCTCCCGCCAAATGGGAGGGGTGATGCGGCTTTTTGAAAAAGCCGCTTGGAAACCTTAACCATATATCATTCCCGAGGAATCGGGAATCTATCTCTTTGATTAATATGGATTCCCACTTTCGTGGGAATGACAATTAAGCAACTTTCCTTTACCAAATAGAGTTTTTCAACACTCCCGATGCCGAGGCAATCGGAGAGACTGAAGGAACTTGTAAGCCTCTGGCTTAATCGATGAATAACATCCACTGCCGGTCCGTCATCCTAAATTTACCCTTTGAAGGAGAAAGCTGAAATAGACCTCCATGCGATCACGAAACCTATTAAAACCCCAAGACCCCTCCAAACGTGCCAAGTCTGAAAAGAATTGTATTTGCTTATCATCTTGGAACTCTTTAAGCAACATCTTTTTTTTCTGGGCGCTACAATTTCTTAGCGCTTCCACAACGTTGGCGGTGATGTCTTGTGTCCTAATTAGACTTAATTCGTAATGATTATTCAGGATATGTTTGAGCTTGGCCATTTCCCATTCCGATCCGAAATCCGCATAAAGGAAAAATCCACCTATGCGGAGAACGCGAGCGACCTCTCGATAGAATCGGTCTAAATCTGGATAGCAATGGGACGACTCGATATTGACGACCACATCGATCGAACCATCATCAAACGGAAGCGCTTCGGCGTCTGCTTGGCGAAAGGACAGGCCATCAATAGCATATTTATTTGAACAAAATTCAATGTTAGCTTTCATTAAATCTACACCGATCATCTGGCTTGGTTTTGAATATCGCCTAATGAAATTACATCCGCCGCCGCGGCCGCACCCAACCTCAAGAACTTTCAAACCTCTCAGGTCAACTTGACTGGTTAAGTGGTGATAGAGCTGAATCGAGGACCGCCACGGTTCATCTTCGGGCTCAAGATGAAGGACTTCCTGTTGCTTGTCAAGCGGAGCATACCCCCAATTCATAAACGTCAGGAAGTCATCTTGCACCTCGCCGAATATCCTGTCATAATGTCTCCTCCAACCCCGCCTTTTCCGGATATCTTCGAGGCGGGGAAACACTGAGTAAATAATTAATCTGAAGATATCCTTAATAGATAACAAAGCCTGTCTTAGCTTTCGAGGTAATTTGATATTCATCCAGAATCCTTTTCTACTTTTCACTTCAGCTTCCAATTGGCCTAACTTCATTTAAACCGAATACTTACAAGATTATATTTTATGGGTAGTAATTACACGTCGGAACAAGCCATAAGATTACCAATGCCGGTATCCTCAACTAATAAGATTGCGAATGATGACGCCAGAGAAAATATTATTCCTCCTTGAACATTCACACACTTCTTTAATGGGCAAGACCTGTGCTGGCCCCATCTACACCCTGGCGCTGATTGTGCAACATTTCCCAGAATCCGCCAATTTGACTATTAAAGCTAAGGCTGAGGCCGTGGATTGTCAAGCGATTTGAAGGCCCGGATTTAGGCGCAGACACATACCTGTTCAAAATGACCAATATATAATAAGATGCGGCGATGGAAGCATTAAATATTTTTTGCCCTTTTACCGAAATAGATAAAAAGAGAGGTAAAAAAATGACCAGAAGAACAGAATGCCGGCCAAGCCATAGTCCCAGTTTGCCGGGTGGAATATCGGATGAGATAAGAAAACTGGTGTGCCGCGGAGAACCGATGCTCACCCCCAAAGATAAGCTTGAGCTTGATGCCTGGCTTAATGAATTCAAGCGCAAGAGATTCGGGAAACAAGGATTCGAAAGCTGGCTGGCAAATAATCCGATCGATTGAGCCGTGCATTCACTGAATTTCTGAAAGCCGACTTCGAGGGCGGTTGCCAAGGGTCTGTTGAAAAAGCCAGGAAACTCGAAAAATGATTTTTACCTTCTCCCGCTTCGTCGGGAAAAGTTGGCCCCGCCCAAAGCGGGGACGGATGAGGGTGTGACCCCATAAGCTCCCTCATCCTCCGACTCCTTCTCCCAATTTAATGGGCGAAAAAGAGAAAGTGGGTAGGCAGGGGTCCCCGATTAATCGGGATCTTCGACTTGACCCCTGCAATCGAATAATTTATGGACGCCAATGGCGTCCATGTCGGGGTCAAGACTCCGACCTACCCCCACTTTTTCAACACGCCCTCGAGAAGGGTGGCCGAAGGCCGGAGTGTGTTCTTTTTATGGGAAAACACACCCCGGCTCCCTGATTGCATCGGGGGTCCACCCCTCTCAAAAGAGGGGATTCAAATGCTATTCCGTTCTCGCTTGGCTAAAACTCAGATTCAATTTTCGATGCATTGCCATTTTGTCAACAGTCTGAAGCCCCCAAGCCTTATCCTTTTAGGATAAGACGCCCCTTGTAGATGGGGGAGTCAATATTATTGAGATATAATTCTAAATTATCGCCGATCCGAATCACTTCGCCCTCGACAGTTTCAATTCTGCCGCCATCGGTTGAATTCTGCTGGATCATTACTTTTTTGCCGATGATGAGGGAGCGATTTCTATAGCGATTCAGAAGATCATAATAACCGCCGCTTAGAAGCCGTCGGTAATTGCGGTCGAGATGATGGATTAATCTGCCCAAAACCAACCGTTGGCCGCAGACATGATCATCGCTGGCGAAATCACGAAGGCATCCAGTCCTGGGAACAAAAGGAGTCGTTTCGATGTCGGGGGCGGTCAACACATTCAACCCAATCCCAAGGACAACACCGGTCACCGTATCACCCTGTGTCTGTGAGTGCGCGATGACCCCGCAGACTTTGGCATCGTGCATCAAAATATCATTTACCCATTTGATGCCAGCCATATTCTCCAAACCGCCGATAGAATCGATAGTGTCTATCACCGACACTGCCGACACTGTGGTGAAGCCGACATTGAAATTGGCGATAGCGCGCATCGGTGATAAAAATGCTGAAAGATGGATATTACCGGGCAAACTAATCCAGGGGCGATTCTCTAAACCATGAAATCCACCTCCAGAACCCGCCAGGCATAAAATGCCATCGGGTAACGGGACCTGGTTTCTAGAAAGATGGATCAATTGATCATATTGAGAGCTGCTGGCGAATTCTGAAATAAAGAGATATTTCCAGCAGTAATTGCCATCGATGGACTGCCCGTAGATTTCGTGCGAGCTAAACAATGCTTGAACCAACGCCCTGAGCGTTGTTGGGTAATCGCCGGAATCATAATGGCGCCACCTGGGCTCGGTCAAAAGAACTTTATTGGCGAATGAAATGTTGTCTGTGCAAATTTCCATCGCCGAAAATTATGCAAGCAATTAGGAAGTATGCAAGCAATTTAGCGTAAATTGATTACCAATTTTAGGGGCGCGTTGAAAAAGTGGTTTCCGGACTTCCTCCACATGTCATTCCCGCGGAAGCGGGAATCTATGTCCTTGATTAATATGGATTCCCCCTTTAAGGATTGTTGAAAAAGGTATTCGCACTTGCGTTTGGGAATGAGGGTGGGTAGGCAGAAGTCCCCGATTAATCGGGATCTTCGACTTGACCCCTGCAATCGAATAATTTATGGACACCATTGGCGTCCAGGTCGGGGTCAAGACCCCGACCCACCTCTGTTTTTTCAACACTCCCGTGGGTGGGGCAAGACAAAAAAATGAGTCAGGGTCAAAACCAAAGAGATTTTGACCCTGTGATATTTGATTTATTTGCGCTGGGCATCGACCACCGCGATAGCGGCCATATCGACAATTTGATTGACATCAAGAGTTGGATGAAGGATATGGACCGGTTTGGATAAACCCATCAATATCGGACCGACCGCCATAAAACCGCCCAGACGCTGGACTAATTTGTAAGCGATATTGCCGGCATTCAGATCCGGGAAGATAAAGACATTTGCTTCTTCTTTTAATTGCGAGAAAGGATAATACCGCTCGATGAAATCAGGCATCAAGGCGGTATCGGCCTGCATTTCACCTTCTACCAACAGATGCGGCGCTTTTTCCTTTACGAGTGCAGTTGCTTTGGCAACTTTCTCCGAATCCGGGTATCGCGCAGAGCCGAAATTCGAGAAAGAGAGCATAGCGACCCGGGGCTCGATATTAAATGCTTTAGCGACATTGGCTGAGCAGATCGCAATCTCCGCTAATTCCTCCGCAGTGGGATTGATATTCACCGTGGTGTCCGCGAACATATACACTTTATCACGATCCAGCATCGCAAATAATCCGGATACCCTCGTGATTCCTTCATTAAGCGATATTATTTGCAGGGCAGGGCGAATCGTGACCGGGTATTCGGAGGTTACTCCGGATAAAACTGCATCGCAATCGCCGGCTTCCAGCATCATAATCCCGAAATAAGTTCGATCCAACATAGTCGAGAGCGCCTTTTCCATGGTAACACCGTGGCGACAACGTTTTTCGTAGAACATCTTACCATAATATTCCCGCTTCTCGGAAACTGCCGGGTCGATTATTTGAGTGCATTTCAAGCTTATGCCATATTCTTTGGCGATTTTCTCAATGTCATTAGGATTACCGAGCACCAACGGTTTGCCAATACCTTCAAGGGCAACTATCTCGGCGGTGCGCAAGATTCGACGGGAGTTACCTTCAGGAAAAACAATCCGCTTGGGGTTTTTCTTGGCTTTGCTGGTGAGCGCGCTCATTATTATGCGCCCCTTGCCGATTCTCTTGGCTAACTCTTGCTTGTATTCCTCAATATCAATCTTTCTTTGGGCAACTCCCGTGTCGAGGGCGGCTTTCGCGACCGCCGAGGCCTCCCATACCAACACCCGAGGATCAAATGGCTTGGGGATAATATAATCGCGTCCGAATTTTAAATAATCCACTCCATAAACGCGCGCCACTTCATCAGGGACATGCTCCTTGGCTAGACTCGCCAGAGCGTTAACTGCCGCTATCTTCATTTCATCGTTGATGGCGGTGGCATGAACATCCAGTGCTCCACGGAATATGGAGGGGAATCCCAAGACATTATTGACCTGATTGGGATAGTCAGAACGGCCGGTAGCCATAATGATATCCTTGCGGGCGGCGATTGCATCCGGATAAGTAATCTCCGGATCCGGATTGGCCATCGCAAATATGATGGGATCTTTGGCCATAGATTTGACCATATCCTGGGTTACAGTATTGGCGATGGAGACCCCCATGAATACATCGGCGTCTTTCAAGGCATCGCCCAGCGTGCGCGCGTCTGTTTTGCGGACAAATTCCTCTTTATATTTATTGTATTTATCACCACGCCCCTCATACATGACGCCCTTGGAATCAACCATCATTAGGTTTTCGTGGCGAACTCCCAGTTTGCAGTACAGCTTGGCACAGGCAATACCTGCCGCCCCCGCTCCCGAAAAGACCACCCTTATTTTGCTGATATCTTTTTTCACCAGTTCCAGAGCATTTAGCAAAGCGGCGGCGGAGATGATGGCAGTGCCATGCTGGTCATCGTGGAAAACCGGAATTTTCATGGTTTTCTTGAGCGTCTCCTCAATCTGGAAACATTCCGGGGATTTGATATCCTCAAGATTTATGCCGCCGAAAGTAGGCTCCAGCAACTGACAAGCCTTGATTATCTCTTCCGGATTTTCGGTATTAAGTTCAATATCAAAAACATCAATATCGGCAAATCTTTTGAATAGGACCCCTTTCCCTTCCATAACCGGTTTGCCCGCGCTCGCGCCGATATTGCCCAGACCCAATACTGCAGTGCCATTAGAAACCACAGCCACCAAGTTTCCCCTGGCTGTATATTTATAAACATCCGCAGGATTCTTGGCAATTTCCAAACAGGGTTGAGCGACACCGGGCGTGTATGCCAGGGATAAATCGAGTTGGGTAGTGCAGGGCTTGGTGAGATTTATTTCTATCTTCCCTGGCTTGCCCTTGGAATGATAATCAAGAGCTTGTTGTTTCGTTATCATAACAGTCACACTCCTATAAATGATATCATCACATCTTAAGCGTTAAGGTCCGCAAGGGTTCAGAAGCGAAATAACTATCTATAGCGTTATAAGCGGGGATATTAGGCATCGGTCGTCTTGACCGGCGGTCAAGACGGAAATCCCGACAGATCCGGAGACTCCCTGGCATCGGTGCTGGGAAGATGCAATTATTACTCATACAGCTTCGTCATGTTAAACCAGCCCGAATCTCTTGATGTTGGCTTCAGCGATCTGGCGGATCTTTTCTAATTCCTCCTCAGCATCGGCGCCTTTGGCGAAAAGGTGACGGAATCGTCCCTGCACCTTTAGATATTCTTCCGCCGGCCTTCTATTCTTGCCAATCTTGCGGACTTTGGTTACCACGCCGTTCTCCATCTCATATATCGGAATCAAACCGGTGAGCACCGCAAGTTTTGCCACTTCTATGGTCATATCCGAAGGGTGGATCCACCCCAAGGGGCAAGGGACATGCACCTGTATATATTTGGGGCCTCTGATGGAAAGCGCCTTCTTCACCTTCGCCATCAAATCATTGGGATAACCCACAGTGGCGGTGGCCACATACGGGATATGATGGGCGGCGGCTATCGCCGGCAGGTCTTTCTTATTTGTCTTATTTCCCCAGGAGAGTTTTCCGGAAGGACTGGTAGAGGTTCGGGCATCGAAGGGGGTCAATCCACTCCGTTGAACTCCGGTATTCATATAAGCTTCATTGTCGTAGCAGACATAAAGGATATTGTGCCCTCTTTCGAGCATTCCTGATAAACAACCTATGCCGATATCCGCAGTGCCGCCGTCCCCACCCTGGGCGATGATATTAACGTCCTTGTCCCGTCCTTGGGCGATCAGAGATGCTTCGATTCCCGACGCAACTGCGGCTGAATTTTCGAATAGAGAATGTATCCAAGGCATCCTCCAGGCAGATTCCGGGTACGGCGTGGAAAATACCTCCAAACATCCGGTCGCCGTGGCGACATAAGTGTTGGGTCCGGCCGCATCCATCACCAGTTTGGCTCCGAGCGCCTCACCGCATCCCGAACAGGCGCGGTGACCTGCGGCCAACAGCCATTCGACAACCGGCTCTTTCTCTTTCTTCGGTTTTGGCGCCTTCTCGGTGCTGGTTTCTAAGTTTCTCATATCCTCACTCCATTTGATTTATCGGTTTTATTTGACCAATTCGGTCTTGAGATCAACGAAAACATTATTCTGCTGTTTGGCTTTGACCTGATTGTAAACATTGACTATCGACGATTTGGGGATGTCCCGTCCACCCAAGCCAATAAAGAAAGTCGATATCTCCGGCCTATAAGGTGTCGCATAAAGGGCCGCCTTGATTTCATCACCAAGGATACCGGAAGCGCCCAGGGAAAAGGCTTTTTCCATAATGGCAACCCTTCTGGTATTTTTAAGAGCCTCGGCGATTTCCTGACCCGGGAATGGACGGAAGCATCTGATTTTGAGTAGCCCAACCTTCTCCCCTTTGCCGCGGAGGTCATCCACGGCATCTTTCAGTGTTCCAATCAACGATCCCATCGCAACGAAGACAGTCTCGGCGCCATCGATACGATAGGTATCGATAACATCTCCGTACCAGCGGCCGAATTTTCCCTTAAAGTCCCTCGCCGCTTGTTTGATAACGGGGCGTGACTCATAGAGGGCTTCCTGCATTCGACAGCGGGCCTCCATATACCATTGAGGTTCTGCCAGCACCCCCATTGTCACGGGATTTTTCACATCAAGATGAACGGCCGGCTTGAATGGCGGAAGGAAACTATCTGCCTCTTCCTGCGAAATCACATCCACACCTTCAAAGGCGTGGGTGAGAATAAAGCCATCCATATTTATCATCACCGGTAAACTGATTTCCGGCGTTTCGCCGATTTTATATGCCTGGAGATGCATATCGTGCGCCTCCTGATTATCCTCGGCGAATAGCATAATCCAGCCGGCATCACGAATGGCCATAGCATCAGAATGGTCGTTCCAGATATTGATAGGTGCGGAAATGGAACGATTGGCTACAGTAATAACCACCGGCAGGCGCAATCCCGCTATGTTAAAGATGACTTCACCCATAAGCAACAGACCCTGCGAAGTAGTTGCGGAAAATGCTCTTCCGCCTGCCGCCGATGCTCCCAAGACCACTGACGCCGCCCCAAATTCGCTTTCGACATTTATGAATTGGGCGTTCACCTCTCCATCAGCCACCATCTGGGATAGATGCTCCACGATATGGGTCTGGGGAGTGATCGGGTATGCTGAAATTACGTGGGGACGACAAAGTTTGACCGCTTCAGCTACTGCCATCGATCCTTCTATGAATTTTCTCATTACCTCACCTCCGGAACCATCTTAATATCATCGACCGGACATTCTTTGGCGCATATCCCACATCCTTTGCAGTAATCATAATCCGGGTCATATATTTTGTCTGCGCCGAAAATGATTCCATCCGGGCAGACGATTACGCATATCCGGCAGTCGGTGCATTTGTCATGCAAAAATACCGGTTTCTCGGTCCTCCAGCTTCCAGTCTTGTTTGCCTTACTGGAGCCGGGTTTTGAATAGGTCCCAATCGGTCTGGCCATATCAGCGACCTCCTTTCAACATATCATAAGCGACCTGTACCGCTTCAGCATTCTTCTCCCCGATAGCGCCGGGAAAACGATTCTTTACGGAATTTTTAATCGCCTCCACCGATATCAATCCGGTGGCTCCAGCCAACGCCCCGACCAAAGTTGTATTCTGGATGGGCCTGCCGATGACCTCGCGGGCTATGCGGGTAGCGGGCACAGTTACTACTTTCGCTTTAGTATCCAAATCAAATTCCTCTGGGGTTTTTTCGGAGTCAATCAGGCACAAGCCATCCTCTTTCAAGCCATAAAGGACATTGATGGCGCTGAGCAGGGTATAATCCTGAATTATCAGATAATCCGGCGTGTACACCTGATCCCGACGCCTGATGATATCATTATCCACCCGCACAAATGACTGCACTGGCGCACCCATCCTTTCAGAGCCGAATGACGGGAATGCCTGTGAATATAAACCATCATTGAAAGCGGCATCAGCCAACAGCACCGCCGCCGTCACCGCCCCCTGACCACCGCGCCCATGTATTCTTATTTCTTTCAAAATTCCTCCTAACTATCTAACCGTCATACTCAAATAAGTATTTTGGATTTATTGGTTATACGCCCTAAAAAGCTAATTCCGCAATCTCTGGGCTAATTCATTCATCCTCTGCGGAGCTTAATTATCTTTCTTTAAACTAATCTCCTGTCCCGAACGCTTCTTGGCGCTCTTGAACCCAGTCATCCCGTCAAAAGGCTTGTTGAAAATGCCGTTGCCTGTCTTCCTCTACATGTCATTCCCGCGAAATCGGGAATCTATCTCCTTGATTGACCTGGATTCCCACTTTCGTGGGAATCAGATTGTTGACAAACGAATCCAATCCTATTCCCCTCTGGACTTGTGAGCCTCTGGCTAAGAGGGGCGGCCGAAGGCTGGGATGTGTTATTTTATGGCGCCAAACACACTCCGTCTTCCCCGACTTTGTCTGAGAAACCACCCCTCTACAGAGGGGATCTCGGCTATGATTTAATCCCGGCTTGGCTCCAATAGCCAGATTCAATAGAATGTCCGCCATTTTGTTAACAGCCCAATTCCCACTTTCGTGGGAATGACAGTTAAGTAATTATTCTTTACCAAATGAGGTTTTTCAACACTCCCTTCCGCAGGAAGGACATTGCTAAACGCATTGGTTTCCATACCGTATTAGTATTTGTGAAACAGCACACTAATCCACCTTTGGATATGTTATTTCAATCTGCTTTTGATATTTACCGGCTTTATCAGCATAAGATATTTCGCAGATTTCATCTGCCCGAAAAAATATGACTTGGGCGATGCCTTCACCGGAATAAATTTTCGCCGGCAATGGGGTAGTATTCGAAATCTCAAGCGTAACAAAACCCTCCCATTCCGGTTCAAATGGCGTAACATTCACAATTATCCCGCATCTGGCATAGGTAGATTTCCCCACGCAAATGGTCAAAACTTCCCTTGGAATCCTAAAATATTCGACAGTTCTGGCGAGCGCGAATGAATTGGGCGGGATAATGCAATATTCACCGCGATAATTGACGAATGACTTCTCATCGAAATTCTTGGGATCCACTATGGTGGAATTGATATTTGTAAATACTTTATATTCATCCGACACTCGTATATCGTAGCCATAGGAAGAAAGACCAAAAGAGATAGTTCCAACCCGCACCTGGCGATCGGCGAAAGGTTCAATCATTTTATGTTCTATGGCCATCTTCCTAATCCAGCTATCGGGCATTACTGTCATTACTTAATTCCTTGCGATGGGTATTTGCAGTTTAATCAATACATTCAATAATAACTCAATAATCTAGAATCTAGTTAATTATTTTCCCGGTGTCAATAGAAAACCATTAACTTTGTTATTTTTTTCACAATTTATTGCCGTTAAAATATGTACATATTGGTGGATTTGGCACAGTATTATAGTATCTAGATTCCAAAGATAATATTGGTAATCTGTGCCATCTCTCAATTAATTTAGTGATATGATAGAAAACCGCCAAATACGATTTTTCCGAGAGGAAGCCGATAAATCTCTAAGAGCCGACCAAATAAAAACCGATAATAGATATTTGGCTGTATATAGCTCGGATGCTTCCATTTACAGCATAAAACCATCCGCGGTTATCACCGTGGGGCGTTCGGATGATATTACCGCGGTTGTGAACGCCTGCCGCAAATTCGCATTGCCGATTACGGCCCGAGGCGGGGGGACCGGATTGGCGGGAGGGGCTGTCGGCAATGGCGTGATTTTGGATTTTTGTGATTACGACAAGATGATGGAAATTGATTCCGCCAGTAGGCTGGCAAAGGTTTCTGCCGGGGTAATATATGACGATTTGAATCTTAAAGCCGCAGAGTTTGGTTTGATGTTTCCCCCGGATCCATCTTCGGGAGATTCCTGCCGCATCGGCGGAATGCTGGGAAATAACTCTTCAGGCGCCAGGACGGTTCGATATGGCACTACCCGAGATTATACCCGCGCCTTGAGCATCATTACTTCGCAAGGCAAAAAGCTCTATGTAAAACCTTTGGAGATCGGAAGCGGCCAAGCAAAAATATTTCTCAAAGACAATCCTGATTTCGCTCAAGTTTTGAAGCTAATTTTGGCCAACAGGGATATCATCCTCCCTCGCCGACGAAATGTGCGCAAAAACTCATCCGGTTATGACCTCTGGTCGTTTCTCAACAGATATGAAGATGGCTGGATTGACTTTACCAAGATTCTCGTCGGATCAGAAGGAACCCTCTGCATTTTCGAAAGCGCCGAATTGGCCCTCGAACCGCTTCCGCCGAAATTTTTCACGGCGCTGATATTCTATAAAGAGTATCAAGCTGTCGGCAAGATAATACCCCATCTATTGGACCTGAAACCATATTCGCTGGAAGTGGCGGACGGCAATTCGATGAATATGATCGGCCGCCGCAAATATGGCTTGCCTGATGATGCCACTGTGATGCTTCTGATGCAGTTTGAATTGGAGAGACAAACGGAAATTGGGGCTTTTCTCGACAAAATAATAAACCGTAATGAAACCTGCGGTGATCCGGTTCTGGAAAGCGATGTGACCCGACAAAATAGTATCTGGGCGGCTCGCAGAGCTCTATTGCCCTCGCTTTACAAATATCATCCCAAGAAAAAGCCGCTATCATTTGTGGAAGATGCCTGCCTTCCGCCGGAGAAACTGCCCCAGATGTTTGAATTTCTGGAGCGCACTTTCGGTAGGTTGGAGATGGAATATGGCAGTTTCGGACATATCGGCGATGGCAATATCCATATAAAGCCATTGGTTGATGCTTCAGATGCTTCTGACCGCCAGAAAATGAGGCTGATTTCATCGGAAATCTATAACGAGATATTGAGGATGGGCGGAGTTATTTCGGGGGAGCATGCCGATGGACGGGTGCGGGCTCCATTCCTACGCTACGTCTATGGTGAGGAAGTTTATTCGATTTTCGTCCGGATTAAGAAGATACTGGATCCTGAGGGAATTCTCAATCCCGGAGTCAAGCTGAGCGCTCATACCGATATTACTGAGTCGATGGATGTCCCGCGGCTGAATTGGGATTGTTCCCAGTGCGGGAAATGTGTGCCTTCCTGCCCATCATTTGCGGCGCGAAAAAGCGAGCTATTCAGTCCGCGCGGACGCATCAAGATGAGTAATTATCCCGGAATCCCCACTTCAGATAAATTTATCTCGCTGGAAACCTGCATCAATTGTAAGAATTGCCGCACCATTTGTCCCTCGGGATGCGATGCTTCATCCGATTCCCTGCAATTCAAGGGCAAGCACAGAAAAACATTGCTCGAACCGATGCTTGGCCTTCTGAATTATCCGGCATTGATGCGTCGGGCTTCAGCTCTCGGCTCGCTCGGCTTCAGCCTGATAGAACATAGCTACCCGCGGCGGATGCTGGAGTTTATTTCCCGACCGGCATTAATGATCGATAAACGCGCCCAACTGCCTGCTCCCGCCGCAAAGCCATTCTCATCAAATGTCCGCCTTAACCCTACTCCCGAAGAGGCGCGGATAGCCTATTTCTATGGTTGCGCCGACGGTTATCTTGAAAACCAGACTGCGGATGCTATCGTTCGTATTTTTCAGAATCAGGGCATCGCTCTGGCGGTTCCGGAACAGGTCTGTTGCGGGGTGCCGGCGGAAAGTTATGGTTTTAACGAACACGCCGCAAAATCTGCGGCTCTTAACATCGAATCGTTGAATCGTTATGATTATGTAATCACCGCGTGTGGAACTTGCCTGCTGATGTTGAGAGATTATCCTCATTTGTTTTCGCAAAATGACCGGCTCCATTCGGAAGCAAAAACGCTTTCGGCGAAGGTTTATGAAGTTACGGAGTTCCTGCTGAAATTCGGGAATAAGATGGAGACGAGTATTAAGGAAAAAGTTACCTATCACGATTCCTGCCATTTGAGATGCGCAGGTGTAGAAACTGCGCCGCGAGAATTTCTAAGGCGCTTGGGTGTGCAATTTGTCGAAATGGAATATGCAAGTCGATGTTGCGGATTTGCCGGCACTCATTATTTTAATAATCCCACCGAATCTGAAAAGATTTTCGAGATTAAGAAAAGGTCGGTGGAAAAATCTCAAGCAAAGATTGTGGCTTCCTGCTGCCCCACCTGCATCCTTCAATTTGGATTTCAGTTGAATGGTATTGAGAGTGTTCATCCGATTCTGCTGGTCCAGCAAGATGCCATTCGGAGTTTGAATTGTAAATCAGAGGAGTTGATATGAGCGAGCAAGCAAAACCCGTTGGCTTGACAATAGTTTATACCGGTGATGGAAAAGGAAAAACGACCGCCGCTTTGGGGATGTGCCTCCGCGCGGTTGGCTACGGTTACCGGGTATGTATCATCCAATTCGTGAAAGGCTCCTGGAAATACGGCGAAATCGACGGGATAAAACGGCTGGAGCCGGAAGTGGAATTCTATCGGATGGGGAAAGGATTTGTCGGAATAATCGATGACCAGTTGCCATTCGAAGAACATCAAAAAGCTGCGATGGAGACGCTTGTCTTCGCCAAAGAAAAACTTGCCTCCGGAAAATACGATATTGTAATCCTTGATGAGATAAATGTGGCGGTGCAGTTGGGGTTGATTGAGGTGGAAAAGGTTCTTGAATTGATTCGCATCAAGCCGGAGAAAGTTCATCTGGTAATGACTGGACGTGGAGCTGATAGCGAAGTGATTGAGAAGGCGGATCTGGTCACCGAGATGAGAGAGATAAAGCATCCGTATCAAAAGGGAATACTGGCTCAGAAAGGTGTCGATTTTTAGGCGCCTCCCCTATATAGCAGGTCGGTGGGCTTGCCCCCACTATTCAGATATCGGGGGCGGTCAGTAGGTCAAGCCAACTTGGGGCTTGACATTCTTCTGCGATTTGGTAGGTCAAAACCCTGTCTGCGGCAGGCAGGCCTTGCGGTTATGACACTTCCCTCTCCCATTTACTGGGAGAGGGATTGAGGGTGAGGGAGCTTCTTCAACAACGTCATCCGCTCGGTGAACGTCTTATCGCCCGCTAATGTGGGTAGGTCGTGGTCTTGACCACGACATGTGGGGGTCAAGACCCCCCCCTACTTCAATAATGTCATCCGCTTCGTCTGCGTGAATTCCCCGGTCGTCAGCCGATAGAAATAAATCCCTGATGAATAATGGCTGGCGTCCCATTCCACCTCGTGATACCCGGCTTCAATTCGACTATCGACCAGAGTCGCCACTTTCTGGCCCAGGAGGTTGAATATTTCAAAATGGGTATCTGAAGCCGATGGCAGTTCAAATTTTATGGTGGTAGTGGGGTTGAAGGGATTAGGATAATTATCCATCAATTGAATCTGTCCGGGGACATCCTGGGCGGCATCCTTAAACCAGGGATAAGCTTCCCACTCATTGCTGTTGCCTGCGATAGCGTTCACCACGGTGAATTCGAGGAATGCGCAATCGGTAATAAAGGAGAGCCCGGAGTTGCTGATATTTTCAAATGCCATTCCTGTCGCTTCCTTTATGGCTGTCTTATCAACCGATTTTATCATCTGAAAACATCAAAATATATTGACAGGAGGCCTTACCTTTTTTATGATGAGTTCAAGTGAATAAATATGAAATTGGACTCGGGAGAGCTCATACCATTATGATTCGCGCCCTCTCAATCCCCTTTGTGATAAGGAATTCTTCCTTGACAAGATCGGGCATAGATGAGTTTTAGGGGACGATGCCGAACATATCTGCACGGGGCTCTCATCTCTGGAGGAGCAGAGCTTAGCAAAGAGGCGGCGGCGGCTAAGGCAACATCGGCCTTCTGGACCTTCCCCGGCATCCTTCTCTCCGCCATCGTCATCGCCTGGGGTGCGGAATCGGCGCAATTTCTAATGTCACAGGGATTGGCGCTTACATTCTTGGCCCTCATCCAAACCCTGCCCGAATTCGCCATCGAAGGTGTTATCGCTTATCGTGCCGGCCAATTCCCAACGGTAGAAAATATCGGATTGATGACTGCCAATTTCACCGGCGCATTACGGCTTTTGGTCGGCTTGGGATGGCCCCTGATTTACTTTGTGTTTTTCGCCTTTAATATCCGCAAGCACAACCGCAAGCCTTATGCCGCCATCAAATTGGAGAAGCATCATTCGGTGGAGTTAATGGGATTATTTGTGCCGACCTTATACGCTCTCTTCATCGCCGCCAAAGGAACGCTTCACCTGGTTGACACAGTTATTTTATATCTCTTATATGGCGCCTATGTAACCATTCTATTAAAGATGCCGCCTGAAGAAGCGGAAAAAATCAAGGAGGTCGAACCGGTCCCGCGCTATATATTGACTCGTCCCCGATGGTTGCGCAATACCCTTGTCTGGGCATGCTTTGTTGCCGGATGCTGCGGAATGCTCTTTATCGCCGAGCCGTTTCTGGACAGTATGCTGGGGTTGTCGATAAGTCTGGGTGTGTCCACATTCGTTTTTGTGCAATGGGTGGCTCCGTTCTTATCAGAATTTCCCGAAAAGGTATCCGCATTCTATTGGGCCAAGACCGTCAAGAAAGCGCCGATGGCGTTGATGAATATGACCTCCTCCTGCATCGCCGAATTGACCCTTCTTATCGGGCTGATTCCGATTGTCTATTGCATTTCGCGGGGAGGCATATACACCATCGAATTCGATAATATGCATCGTATAGAAATATTGATGACCGCGATGCAATCGCTTTTGGGATTCTTGATCCTGTCCAATATGATCTTTACCTGGTATGAGGCATTGGGGTTATTCCTGTTATGGCTGGCCCAATTCATATATCCGGCATTGCGAGAAGAAATACTCTGGGTTTACGGTTTCTATATTGCGGTGGAAATCATTATGAGCATCTCCAAACAGCGGCGGCTGAAAGCGTTCAAATTGTTCAGGCAGGTCTGCCGCGAGCATTTGGGGATATGAACAGTGGCAAAATAGGCAAGATAGGTTGTCATATTAGGACTCATTCCCGCACTCTAAGTATATTCTGATCACGGTTTTCCTGTGATGCCATTCTATCCTAAACAACGGCATCGCTATTCCAAGCGTCTCAACCAATATGATTGTAACCAGGCCGGTGTGTATTTGCAGGGACAGACCTATGGGGCTTGCCACCGATATTTGATTGGCGGGGGCCAAGAACCCCTTTTTTAGCAAAAATAGGAAAATTGTGCTTTGAATTTCGGCGACTTTTTATTATATTGAAATCACATAGGTAAGTTTTCATCTGTTTCTTTCAACCCAAATTTCCCAATAAGGAGTCATCCTAATGATGCACAAGCGTTTTATCTCCGTATTGTTGTGGGGGGTAATTACTTTGGTCTTCCTGCTATCTGCCGCCGCTTCTAATAGTCTGGCCACCGGGAAGTATCAACTGGTAAGAATCGACGTCCCTAACCATGCGGCTGTAAAAGAAATTATGAACGCCACAGGCGCCGACATCTGTGGATTGCAGTATAATCCCGCCAATGGCTACGTCGAAATGCCCTTGAGTGAGTCCGAATTGATGGATGTTGTTCAGCTCGGTTATAGCTTCAATATTGTCGTCCCCGATTTGGAGCAATTCTATGCCAGTCGTAGCGCCGGCTTAACTATGGGCGGATTCCGAACTTATGTAGAATGCGCGGCGAAATTGGATTCAATGGTTGCCCTATATCCGACCTTGACCAAGAAGGTGAATATCGGAACCACTACCAATGGCAATATTGTCTGGGCCTTCAAGGTTTCCGATAATGCTAATCTCGAGGAGGATGAGCCCGAAGTCCTTTTCACCGGTTTGACACACGCCCGCGAACCGATCGGAATGGAGATTTGCCTTGATTTCGCTAACTGGCTTCTCACAAATTACGCCTCCAATCCTACAGCTCAGAACATCGTCAATAATCGTCAAGTCTGGATTATCCCCATTGTCAACCCCGATGGTTATCTTTACAATCAGCAGACCAATCCTAATGGCGGCGGGATGTGGCGCAAAAATCGTCGTAATAACGGTGGCGGCTCTTATGGCGTCGATGTCAACCGCAACTATACTTATATGTGGGGCTATGACAACAATGGCTCTTCCCCTTACCCTGATGATGAGACCTACCGTGGGCCATCAGCCGGTTCGGAGCCGGAAAACCAAAGAGTTATGACCTTCTGCCAGGTTCATAACTTTCAGATGGTTCTTCATTATCACAGCTATGGCGGCCTTTTCATCTACCCTTGGGGCTATAGCGATATTCTCACACCCGATAATAGTTTATTCACGGCAATTGCAGACTCAGCAACATCAATTAATGGGTATAGCTCCGGAACTCCCTGGCAATTGCTCTATAACACCAATGGTGACGCTTGCGATTATTCTTATGGCGAAATTGTCACCAAGAACAGAATCTGGGGATTTACTCCGGAAGTCGGCAATGATTTCTGGCCTGCCCCAAACTCTATTCCAGGACTTATCACCTTAAATCGCCCAGTGAATATTTTCTTTGCTCAATTGGCGGCTAATGTGTGGACAATCACACCTCCTTATGCTCCGGTCATTACCCCGATGACCACCGACCCCGATGGTAATTACACCATCAGCTGGGATGTCACCGGCGGTGATACTCTTCCTGACAAATTCGAATTGCAGGAAATGACCGGCGTTGCAGTCGTCACTGATGGTGCCGAAAGCGGCTCTGGCAATTGGAATATGAGCAATTTTACAATCACCAATGCCCAGCACCAATCTGGACTTTACAGTTTCTATTCCGGACAGGGCGATAATTACCACGCCACAATGACTTTGGCTCAGCCGGTCAATGTCACCGGTCCAATGAATCTGACTTTTTACATAAAATACGACACCGAAGTCGGTTACGATTATGCCTATGTAGAAGTTTCCACTGATGGCTACACCTTTACAACTTTGGCAACTTTCAATGGATATTCAAATTGGGTCGCCAAGTCATATAGTCTTAATGCCTACATCGGCCAGCAAATCTTCATTCGCCTTCGCTACGACACCGATGTTTATGTTACCAACCCGGGTGTCTGGATCGACCAAATCTATCCAGTGCAAACTTTCACCAATATTGTAACTTTGAGCAGTAACATTACCGGCTACAGTTATGATGTTACCGGAAGGACCCCTGGAACCTATTATTACCATGTGCGCGGCCACAATCAGGCTGGATGGGGAAGTTATAGCGGAGCCGAAGACATAGTGGTTACCGGCACTTCGCTATGCGGCGATGTCAATATGACTCCTGACACTTATCCGATCTCTGTGCCGCCTGGCGGCTCATTTGGCTTGACCGGTACAATTGGAAATCCCAACGGCAGTGCCATCACTACTGATGTCTGGGTCGGCGTGAAATACTTAAGCAATTTTATCCAACTTTGGAATTTCCCAAATATTCCGCTTAATCCAGGTCAATATCTGAATGCGCATCTCAATCAGGCTGTGCCATCTTACGCTCCCCTTGGAACTTATGACTATATTGCCTACTGTGGCGACCAACCGACTAAGTGCGATTCCGCGGTATTTCAATTCACCGTGGCAGGCGCACGTTTGGAAAATGGGGCTGACCAATGGACACTTAATGGCGGATGGGATGTAGCTTCAGAAACACCAAGCGATTATGCGCTTCTGGGAAGCTACCCGAATCCATTCAATGCGGTTACCTCTATCATCTTTGAGGTGCCTACCGCCGGAAAGGTGAATCTCGACATTTACAACCTTATGGGTCAGAAAGTAGCTACACTGGTTGATAGTGATATCGAAGCCGGCCAGCATAGTATTAGCTGGGATGCCGCTAATTTCTCGTCCGGCATTTACTTTTATAAACTATCTGCTGGTGATAAAGTATTCACCAAGCGGATGACGTTGTTGAAGTAATTTTCGTTCGCGGTTTATCACTTCTTTCAAAACCGCTTATTGATTCCGCGTAGGGGCGGGCCTCAGTGCCCGCCCTTTTATTTGGTAAAATCAAAATCCACAGCAAGCTGTGGGGCACCCTGGTGAAGTGATTCTCACCATCTACAATATCATGGGGCAGAGGATATATGAGCAGACAGCAGTGCACAAAGAGCCGGGGCGATATTCCACCTCTTGGGATGGTTCAAGATATCCTTCCGGCATCTATCTGGTGCGGGTGAAGATGGGGAATCTGGAAGAGACCAAGCGGTTATTGATATTGAAATGACACACCCCAATCTTCCTGCATTGCCGGAGTATTTGCCCCTCTGGAGAGGGGAAATGAAGGATAG
>PFXJ01000035.1 GCA_002791595.1 candidate division Zixibacteria bacterium CG_4_9_14_3_um_filter_46_8 | reverse complement strand
CTAAAGCACTTTCTTTTTCATGGCAACCCAGCTTTTTCAACAAGCCCCAAAGCGGGAGGCCAAGATCGGACACAACAGAAAATGGCCAAATAATCATAGGGGGGGGTCACCCCCCGCAATTCTTTTTCTTTCTTGGAGGGACGCCCCGCAATTATCGGGGTCGCATCCGATGATCTATGGTCACGATGAAACGTGACCATCCAATCTCCATATTGTCATACCAGCGGACACTGATATCCAGAAATCTGTCTGGATTCCGGATCGAGTCCGGAATGATAATGCATTTAGTGTTCCGTCAGGTCTTAGTCCGGACCAAGTCTGGGCGTAACCTGACGGCAACCAAATCTTGCCCGCCATGCTTGGGGTTTCGATATATCCCTATGAATGCGGCTTCTTTGAACGCAAGTTGGAATGAGTTGTCTATCAAGATAAGACAAAAGCCCCCGTCGAAACGGGGGCACAAAAACAAGAATAACCTTCTTTGTTAGGCCTACCGTTCAGTTCCCTTGAACAATAGGTTGTCCATAATTCTATCAGCTTCCGTCATTTCCTTAGGCGCTGAAGTATTCTCTTTCGCGGTCAAATCCACCCAGACGGGATTGGTGATACACCGGTAGCTGGGGTAACCGGAAATGTTCGGGCATTGCGCCTCCAAACGGAAATAGAACCGGCTCTGCCCTTGCGGAACAAACCGGGTCAAATCAAAGGAAATGTAGCCGGAATAGTTGTTCAAGGCCTGAGTGTAGGTAGTCGTGCCATTTGCCGACCCAACGATCATCTTCACGTATTGAATCGGACCGAACTCCGACGTGGATTTCCAGTAGCTCACCAATCTGGGATTAGCCTCCAGCGAAGGCGGCGTAGCTGTCCCGCCGATGACGGCGTCATGCGGACCGAACACCGAACCGTTGCCGTCGGCGTCAATCCCGAATATAATAAATGGGCCATCGGTAACCACGCTCACGCCATTAGCCAGAGCGTTGATGACGTTCTCGCCATTCTGTCCCATCCCGTTGGGACAATACACCGCGGTGCGCACTTTGCCGAAGGCGTCATCGGTAATCTGAATGTTGCTATAGAACAGGAGGGTCAGGCCGGTGTAACGGTAATTGAAATCGCCATGAGCGTCCGAGCCTCCGGCCGCGAAAACTTTGCGAATCGGATTCAGATGAGTGCAAAGGAGGCTGTCCCACAGAGCAACTCCCCTAACGAGGTTACTGTCCCAGTCCGCCTGGGCTTGGAAAACGGGGAAAGGATTCACATATTCGTCGGGGACTATGTAATTACCGTCATTAGTGAAGAAAAAATTCCGCTCGTTGTATAGCTCTATCCCCTTGAAACTGGAGAATCCCAGCGCGGTACTGAACATGTCGCTTGACCAGGGGATAATGTCCTCGAATACCGGGACCGGCCAGGCCTCCGACTGGTGAGCGGCATAGGCGATACCCGCCGGCTGACCCTGCAACAATTGCAAACGTGAGGTCAACGATTTCAAATTGGAATGGTCGCCATCCTCGAAGTAAGCATCCGGCCCTACCGGTCCCTCGATGTAATAGCTGTTTCCCATCGTCAGCAGGTGGGCGCTGTTGTCGTTCGTCCCATCGTCGCCGGGATAGGCGGCATCATTCTTGACGGTGACTTCTTCTCCGCGGATGATTTTGAAAGAGGAAGTGGAATTGAGGGAACAGCTATCTCCCAACGGCGTCCATTCGCCAGTCTGGAGATCATTGGCGAATTCACCTATCGGAGCCTGATTGCCGGAATTGTTGGAGGCGTGGTCATTAGTCGTAGTCCAATCGAGGCCTATCGCCGCCCCGCACCGGGCGATCATCGGAAATGAGCCGCCTTCCTCGTAATAATTGTCGGTGTATGACGTATGGTAGTGAGTATCGCCGTAATACCATCCCGCCGCGTCGGGCAGAGGCTCATTGGCGACCTTAATTCGCAGATACTGATAGAAGTCGTAGGAGAAGAATATCATTTCCCAGTAGCGCATATGAACCAGGATATTGATATACCCGCCCGAAACCACGAAATTGTTGACATTTATGTTGTTGAATATGTATGACCAGCGGGGGTCATCGATGGTAATGTTGCCGAAATCATGGCTGGCGACCACGGAATTGTTGTTATTGGCGTCCTTGATTTGAATCCAGTCGAGTTCGCAGGACCACATATCCGCATCGAAAATGGTAACTTCCACCGGCACGTTCGCCGACCATCCCTGAACTCTCCAGGGGGCATCGGCGCACAAATCTTTGTAGACGCTGTCGGGATAGTAGGTGTAGGTGTATTCCTTCCCCTGGTAATACATCACGGCCTTCAGCTCCACCTGCCGACCGGCGGTAAATCGTTCATCGGCAACGAATTTGAGTTGGAATCCGGGAGCCAACGATACCGCCCCCTTCGCCAGCTCAGCATTGTCCGCCACCTTTTCTCCATTGAAAAAAATCGCCACTATCGGATTGGCATCAGTGAATTCCCCCGTTAACATCACGTTGACGGCAACTTCCATCCCGGGATTGATAATCCTAGGATGAATCCGCAGATAGGAAATCCCGTAGTCGGCGGCGAAAGCTGTTGAAATTCCAATAGTTATGCTGGCAGTCACGAGCAGTAAGACCAGAGCCATTCGTCTCATAAGAATCATAACACCTTCCTTACTCTCAATAAGCTTAGTTCTTGTTCCTTAATTCGGCAATATAATCCGGCATCCGTCATCTGTAAAGCAAAATCTTGCTTAGGTTTGGGAAAGGGAAGGTAGAAGGTATCCCATTGATAGTGCGAGGAAAGGACGGGGGAGATAGAATGAGAGCATGGATGAAAGGATTGAATCAAAGCGGTTTGTCAATTATTGGAGGATAACGCTTTTAGGTATTAGGATAAGAGCCATTAGACAGCCACGATGAATGGTGTGGCTGTTGAAAAATGACAATAAATGTGCAGGAGGATGCAACAATAAATGGAAATGCGGGAATGAAGAATCGAATTGATCGTTCTGCTCAAGTAGGCGACAAATGCCAATCTCTTTCAACATTCCTACAACATATTCCCGCATCAAAATACGAGGGTAATTGAACGAAATCAAAAGGGCAGGTAGAGAGGCCCGCCCCTACGGGAAAAGAGGGATTATGCCTCGTTGGGGCCATCCCGCCCTAAGCGGGATTCGCCCAAAACGCGCAACACGCAGTTCTGCCTACGAAAGTTATTGGCCAGACCCCTGAAATCCAGCATGCTCAGCAGGGTTGCGCAGGTCTGTATTCGAGAATACCTTTGACATAAGGGAGTTCAAGAAATGCAGTCAATCTTTCAGGCGCATTTATATTCTGAACGGTTTCTTGAAGAAGTTTTGCAGCACACTCCAATTCATTTAAGCCCAACCGGAGAAATTCATTGTCTTCGCGCGCTGTCATAAGTTTGCCAAGCATAAATCGAGATTCCCATTCCACCCTCTTGAAACCTCCCTTTATGGCACACCCCAACGCCCTGTTGAAATGCTTTTCTGCCTGCGCCAGATTATTGCACGCTTTATAATGCCTGCCTATTATCAGGCTGGCGGCAGACCCATACTCGCTATTATTATCTGATGCTAATTCCTCCAATTTGCTGATGAAATTGCAGACCTGCTGGCTACCGGCAACCATATCAATTTCAACCAGAGCATTCAATGCTTTGATTATATAAATCTTGGCGCCAATACGGTTGCCGGTCTCGTAAGCTTTCTGGGCCAGCTCTCGTGCTTTCTCTATTTCTCCGATGGCCAGATTATCAAAGGCCAGGCCTGCCAGCAATTCGGCAATCAACTCCTCATCACCCAGCGACCGCGCTATTTCCAATGCTTGGCCATGATTTTCAAGCGCCCTCGGAATCTGATTCATCTGCAGATAAAGATCGCCGAGATTAGAATATGTATAGGCCGTTCCCGCAGTATCGCCGATTCTCTCCAGCACTTTTAATGCTTCCCAAAATGCCAATTCCGCTTCCGAGTAATTCGCGGAATTTTTGTGGATATAACCGATATTCCCGAGGCAATAGCTTCGATTTCGACGATCCCCTATCCGTTCAAACGCCGCCGCCGATTTCTTAAAATTCTCAAGCGCCTCTTTTATTCTGCCGGTGTCCATATAAATAAGGCCCATATTATTTAATATCTTGGCCTCTCCCTCCAGATCCGAAAGGCACTGGCGCGCCTCTAATGCCTCATCATAAATAGCAAGCGCCTGCTCCAATTCACCGGTAGCGCCCAATGTTATCCCCAAGCTATTCAAACTCATGGCCAATGCCGCATCATTTCCCATTTCCCGATAAATCCCGATGGCGGCCTTGAACCTCCCTACAGCGGTCCTAAAATCACCTTTTCGGCGAGCTATCTCGGCAAATGAGAACAGGCTTGTTGCCCGCCCTTCAGGATTATCGACTTTTTCAGCGATTCGTAGTCCTCTATCAGCGGCTTTCAATGCTTGCTCATATTCGCCTTTCAACCACAGCGCCTCCGCCATCCGATTAAGAACAACCGGCACCCGGTTCATTTCCCCCCAGCGGCTGACTTTTTCGCTCAGCATCGAGAAATCATCCACCGCTTTGTCGTAAAGCCCTATCCGAAGATGCACATTCCCCCGCGTCCTGAGGATATGATAAATCATTTCCTTCGTTACATATTTGGGGAGCCGTCCCGGTTTTGAGTATATTTTCTCTGCCGCATCGAAAAATCTTATTGCTTCCGTGTTGGCAAATATCGAAACCGCTTTGTCGCCTGCTTCCGCCAGATACAAGAATGCCTTTTGTTTATTTGCGCTGCGAGAAAAGTGATGGGCAAGAATTTCGAGATGAGGATGCAAATTCTCTGTGTATTTCGCTTCGATCAGCGTCCCAATCTTCTCGTGAAGCATCTCTCTTTCTCTAAATGCCTGGCAGTTATAGGCAACTTCCTGGGTCATAATGTGTTTGAAAACATAGCTGGGATCAGCGCCTCTTCTGTCAATCGGCGTTAGATCCAGCGACGCCAGTTTTTCCAGATGATCCAATAACGGCCCGTTTTCAATGGGGTATGGAAATATCTGCTTCAATAGCTCCAGACTAAATGACCGCCCGATTACTGAGGCCGTTTTTATCACATCCTTTACTGCTTCCGGCAAACGATCTATACGAGATAGCACCAGACTGTTGATGTTGTCGGGCAATTCTATATCTTCGAGATTCCCCGAAAAACTCATTAGGCCGCTATTTTCATCTTTGGAAAAATAGCCCTCATCCATCAAAGTGCGCACGATCTCCCCTGCATAGAATGGGTTCCCTTGTGACCGTTCAATTACCAGGGACTTGAGCGCTTCCGGAATTTCCTTGAAATCTAACATCGAGGCTATCAGTTCTGCGGATTCTTCCGGCGGCAGACTTTCCAGCTTGAAAACCTCTGCCTTGGAATAGATGGAAGATTTCTTAATGGCCTCTTCCGGCCTGGTCACCGCTAAGACCAATAATCCTTCTATCGGTTCTTCCTCCATCAGATGATTGAGAAATTCATGCGAGGTCTCATCTATCCAGTGAATATCCTCAAGAATTATATAAAAAGGGCCAATTTTCGCACGATATTTCAATGCCGAATAAAGCAGATCAAATAACCTTTGTCTTCTCACCCGGCTGTTTAAAGCCATTGTCTCTGCTGTTTCAGGGATTCCGAGTTCCAGAATATCATTCAGCAGTGATTCCCATCCATTGAGTTTAGCATAACCGCTTATGGCCTCGAGGGCCCCGGCATTATATCGCTTCCCCTTTACACCGAAAATACTCTCAAATACCGGTTTGAGCGGCAAGAATGGAATTGAGCGACCATAAGATTGACAGGCTCCGGCATATCCATTGATTTCACTTTCCCCTGCAAGCTCCACAAAATTAGCTGTCAATCGAGATTTCCCGACTCCGGCTTCCCCCTCAATTATTACCGGACAAAATTTTCCTGACAAAACACTCTTGACAATTCTTTCCAGCGCTTCTTTTTCTTTTTTCCTCCCGACCATCGGCCCTTTATGAGCCGAAATCGCCTCCATTGCCATTTCCTCCCCTTCGCGCGGTTCTGGTGATGACTTAAGCCGGTAAACCTGAATTGGCTGGTTCTTGCCCTTCACCATCATTTTACCGGCGGAAACTATGGCTACCGAACCATCAAGATGCTTGTATGTCTTCTCCCCGATTAGGATTTC
>PFXJ01000028.1 GCA_002791595.1 candidate division Zixibacteria bacterium CG_4_9_14_3_um_filter_46_8 | reverse complement strand
CTCTTTTGCCGCTTTCAGTGCACATATTGCGGATGCCAAGAAATTTCTTCAGAGAAACAACCATCGCTATTGAAGTTTCAGCCGAGTGTTGGAAGATTTAATGCCGTTCTTGAGAGCGTAGAGCATCTTATCTTTTGAAATGGTGGAGGTTCCGATCTCGCCGACCACGATGCCTGCCGCCAGGTTTGCGATATAGGCGGATTGCTTGATGGTGGCGCCGGCGGCCTTACAAGCCACCAAAGTGGCGATAACAGTATCGCCTGCGCCGGTAACATCAAATACCTGCCGGGCTTGAGTGGGAATATGAGTTACCTCGGAATCGGGCTCAAACAGCGACATTCCTTTCTCGCCGCGGGTAATCAATACCGATTGGGCCTCCAATAAATCAACAAGCCCAAATCCCACCTGAAGCAAACTTTCTTCATCCACGATTTTCTTGCGATACGCATAACCGGCCTCGTGATGATTGGGGGTGATAATGGAAACCCGTCGATAGTTCATAAAATGAGTTTCCTTGGGGTCAACTGCGATGAATATACCTTTTTGATTCATCAAATCGATAATCTCAGTGAGCAATCTGAAACTTATAACCCCTTTTCCATAATCGGAAATTATCATACCCTGTATATTGGCGCAATTGCGCCTGATAAATTTGATTATCTTATCCTGGACTGCATCGGAGAGTTCCTTAGCATTTTCAAGATCAGCGCGAACTACCTGCTGATTATGCGCCACGATTCTGGTTTTGACTGTGGTAGGCCTCTCGGGATCCACCATCATCCCTCGGGCATCGATGCCGCCGTTTTTCAGAATCTTCATCAGTCCCTTCCCCTGGTCATCATCTCCCCTGGCGCCAATAATTAGCGGACATGCTCCAAGATCGGCAACATTCTTGGCCACATTCCCCGCCCCTCCCAGTGTAAAGGTCTGCTCTTTTACATTAACAACAGGCACTGGCGCCTCAGGGCTTATTCGAGACACCTCACCCCAAAGATAGCAATCCAGCATCACATCCCCCAGCACCATAATTTTCTTGCCATCAATTTTGGATATAAACTTCTTGATTGTCCCTTTGTCTAACTTCACCTGAATCCTTATCTTTTACTAAATGCTCCAAATTCAGAAAGCCAATATACTTTTTCTTGATATCCCGAGCAAGACTCTTTGCAATTATTTGGGATTTACTGCTGGAAAAAAGATCATAGACGTTTGAAATCCTATGGAAAAAACCTCTCGCCACCCGGATGATGAAATAGCATAATGTTTTTGATTTCGACGATAAGGTGATAAGTGCTTTCCAAAATCAATTCCGCCTGTTCCGGAATTTTAGCCATAAGTATGCTTTCATCATAGTCGAATTCAGCCAGGGAAGAGTCGCCTTGATTCTCAATCCGCTTTAATACAGCGGGAATGGTAATGGAGTTTGCGGGATATGAGGAATTTCTATCGGCAAGTTTTATGTGATGAGCGCGCATCCCTACCATGCAGCGCATATTCCTAAAGGCAGAAAGTTGTCCATATTGAGATAAATCGCAAACCTCTCTTTGGCCGATGATTAGTTTCAAGTTCTGATCGATCATACCCTCAAGCATATTCATCCGTGGATTACCGATGAAACCCGCTATATAGGCATTAATTGGCCTGGAGATTAATTCATCAGGAATACTGCATTGGATCAATTTGCCTTCCCTCATCACTCCGATTCGATCGCCAAGGGCGAGGGCTTCCTGCTGGTCATGAGTAACATAGACCATGGTTATTTTGGTTTGACGATGCAATTCGGCGATTTCGCGACGAAGACTTACGCGAAGGTTGTAATCAAGATTGGACAAGGGCTCATCAAAAAGAAATACCTTTGGCTGGCGGATCAATGCTCTCCCAAGAGCCACCCTCTGTCTTTGGCCGCCAGAAAGCTGTTTTGGTTTGCGCGCAAGAAGCTCTGAGAGGCCAACCAGTTTCGCCGTATCGGCAATTGCAGACTCAATGACCGCTCGCTTCATTTGCTTCATCTTTAGAGGGAAGGCAAGATTCTCTTTAACCGTCAAATGCGGATAAAGGGCGTATTCCTGAAAAACCATAGCCACGTTGCGATTCTTCGGTGGAACCCCCAGCATTGATTTTCCGTCAAGCATTATATCTCCTTCGGTCGGTTGCTCCAGTCCCGCAATCAGCCTCAGTAATGTAGATTTGCCACATCCCGAAGAACCGAGAATCACCAGGAATTCACCCTGGGAGATTTGGAGGTCAAGATGGTCGAGGCCAACCATTCGACCATCGAAATGCTTGGTCAATCCTTTGAGTTCAATGAAAGCCACAACCAGATAGTAGCAATACGCATCCCTTTTATCAAGAAAAAAAGGGCCGCTGGATGGCGGCCCAAATCAGAAGATTAAGGAAATTACTATGCGTTGGCTTTGACCCACTCGGTGGATACCGATTTGGGACGAGTGATAGCCGTGCCGATGGCGCGATTGATGATTAGTTGCGAGCACATTCCCATCGCTCTGGATACGCTAAACAATACGGTATAATAGGGGAACTCCTTTAGCCCGTAATGGTACAGCAAAGCGCCGGAACCGGCATCGACATTCGGTTGCGGGTTCTTGGCTTTGCCATGCTCAATCAGCACTGCCGGGATATGCTCGAAAATCATTTGCACGATCTTAAACACAGGGTCCTCAGGGCAATGCTTCTTGCCGAAATCAAGAAAAGCAATGAATCGCGGATCCGGGCATCTCAACACCGCATGGCCATATCCCGGAATCACTTTGCCGCCATTTAAAGTATCCCAAGCAAATTTCTTCAACTGTTCCACTGTTGGCGCGCCGCCGAACTTTTCCTTGATTTCCAATACGAATCCCAGACATTCCTGGTTCGCCAAACCGTGCAGAGGGCCAGCCAGACCATTAAGGCCTGCTGAAACGGAATAATACGGATCGCTAAGGGCAGAACCGACGGTATGGCAGGTGAATGCGGAAACGTTGCCGCCCTCATGGTCACAATGGAGGGGCAAATATAATCTCATCAGCTTTTTGAATTCGCCGCTCGGGTCCGGGATTCCTAACATAGTGGCATAATTCGCGCCCCAATCGAGATTCTTATCATAAGGAATCGGGTCTCCCTTTCCGTAACGAATACGATAGACACCGGCTGCTATCCCCGGCATTACCGCCAATAATCTCAGGGAATCCTCCAATGCCGGTTCCCAATAATTACTCTTTTTCATCCCTTCGGTATAACGTTTGCGGAACTGCGATTCATACTCCATAACCAAGATGGCAGTATTCAGCATTGCCATTGGGTGCGATTCCTTCGGCATAGCCTTCAAAACCTTCCAGACATAATCAGGCACATCACAGCGATCCGCATAATCCTTCTGCAATGATTTCACCTCGGCATCATTAGGCATCTCACCGGTTAGCAAAAGCCAAAAGATTTGCTCAGGCCATTTGTCAGTCAGACCCTCAAGAATGGGAATGCCGCGGATGATAAGCCCTTTGCCAGGATCAACAACAGAAGTATCGCAGATCATAGCTTTTACGCCGCGCATCCCGCCAAAAGCCTGCTCGACAGTTACCGAAGATATCACCTTATCTTTTTTCTCGGCGTGCAGCACTTTCAGTTCTTCACGGATACCCGGTATCTGAGAAGCAAATTTTTCCTTTAGAGATGGCATATATAAACTCCTCGTCTTGAGATTGTTAAATGTTTCACATACTTGAATAAAAAAATGACCAAATCAAGATATCAGCATTTCCAATCTACATTCTAAAAATATTTCCAAATTATGTCAAGGGATTTTTATTAAAATCACAATTTTATATGGATGAGCTTATCCATTACCTTGTAGTGGGTTAAATCGAGGTGAAGCGGAGTTACAGAGATTACTCCTCTTTTAACTGCCAGCAAATCGTTTGATTTTCCGCCCCGCAATTTCCCTTCCGAGCCTGCAATCCAATAATATGGCTTGCCTCGGGGATCGATTTTTTCGTAAAGAACGTCCTCGTATATCCGACGACCTTGGGTGGTAATGGCATATCTATCCGGTTTGGCATTTCGGGAATTGGGGACATTGACGTTCAGGAAGGTATCCTCAGGCAACCCGTTTTTAAGGACGAATCTTGCTAATCGCACCGTAAATTGAGCCGCCACCCCCCAACTCGGTTTGCGATGGTTCCGAGTAGCCAATGAAACTGCAATTGAAGAGATACCCAGAAGCATCCCTTCCATTGCCGCCGCCACAGTGCCGCTGTAGGTTATATCATCACAGAGATTAGGTCCCCAATTTATTCCTGATACCAGAATATCCGGTTTACGCTTTTTCAACAAGCCATGCACTGCTACCATCACGGCATCGGTTGGGGTGCCATCGACAGCATAAACATCCCGTGCCAATTTCTTCACCCGCAAAGGCCTTGTCAAGGTCAGCGAATGGCCGGTTCCTGACCTTTCCCGATCCGGTGCGCAGACCACCACCCTGCCAATTTTCTGCAAATAAGGGTGAACTGCCCGAAGCCCTTCCCCTTCAACGCCATCATCATTGGATAAAAGTATGAGCGGTCTGCGTGCCATTGGGGCAAATCAAGTGAAAAGCGAACGCAAAGTCAAGCGGATAAAGCGGAGGGTGTCTGATGCCTTGTTGATCGAACTGGCGGAGTCGTTGTAAATCACCGGTATCGGCATAAATCCGATCTTCATTCCGGCGCGGGCGGCTTTGATTATGATCTCGGTTTCCATCAAATACCCTGTTTCAGTCAAGCTGATAGTTTCCAATAAAAGCCGGGATATATAGCGAAATCCGCATTGCGAGTCCTGGATATTGGTTTTCGTGATCATCGAGGTGATAGCCGATGAAGTATAATTCGAGATTCTGCGGCTCAATGGGATTTCGTTCATCCTCTGCCGACGGGAGCCAATGACCATATCGA
Organism: candidate division Zixibacteria bacterium CG_4_9_14_3_um_filter_46_8; assembly: GCA_002791595.1. GTDB lineage: Bacteria > Zixibacteria > MSB-5A5 > UM-FILTER-46-8 > UM-FILTER-46-8 > UM-FILTER-46-8. Next base: position 1,456 of record PFXJ01000028.1, on the reverse strand, counting down.
AACCGCCTTCCAGCGCATAGGCTATCAATTTGGGGATATATTCCGGCGGATGCTGAAGGTCGGCATCGATGGTAACTACCCCGCCATAATTTCTCATTCGCGCGTATTGAAATCCTGACACCAACGCCGCTCCCTTGCCACGATTATGGGAATGTATGATGACCTTGACCGCGTATTTTACAGCGACAGTTTGAGTATCATCAATTGAACCATCATTAACGATAACGGTATCTTTCAGAGGATGAATCTTACGGACCCTATCCAGCAGCTCCGGCAAGTATTGTCCCGCGTTGTAGGCGGGAATGAGGAGGAGGGTGCGGGCTTGAGAAGTATTAATCATAAAATGCTATGATGTGTCGCGACCCCAACGCAAAATCGATGAAACCGGTTTTCAGATGAGCATGCGACAATACCAAGACCCACAATTTCTCTCACCTAGTCCAAATACAAAAACTTCCAATCTTTAAGATTGTTTGGATCGTAAGCGTATTTTTTGCCGTCGTGGTATCGCCAACTATTCTGCTCTTTGATAACAATGCCGCCGAATAATTTTTTGCTCTTCTTGTTTTCCGCCGCAATATATTCAGCCAATCCTTCGGCGCGCTCTTTCGCGGTTTTGGCATAAATTCCACCCTTCGTATCAAACAAGCCAATCCTGCCATCATTGAGCATTACGATAAAATCGACATAGAACGGCTTTTCAATTCCATTCTCGACATACGGCACGGCAAAATACGAGGCGTCCTGCTTTCCGTTCTTAAACCACCATTTAACCTGATTGGCTCGTTCCAAATGATCGATAAAAGCAACCTCAACCTCACTATCTTCTTCAAAAAGCGAGAAATTGTCAGCCCCTTTTGTCTTCGCGTAATATGGCCGAATGATCGACTTGTTGTGATCCTTTTGAACAAAAGTCAGATTGTAGTTGATAATTGCCGGCACATTCCAGGGCTCATCATTTTGCAGCAGTTCGTGTTTTCCTCGGCCAACCAAATCCTGATATAGCTCCTTTGCCCGATTGATGACATCAATAACCAGCGGCTGGTTTTCATCCGCCAAAACCACGGCCTGAACCCTCGGCCAATCATCAACGCTCATCTTAAACGTTTTATCGAAAAAACGATAAATAGAGCTGTTGATACGCTTGATGGACCGTAATTCCGGCGCAAACGGAGCAAGATTTTCGCGCGCGAAGGAGTCAAAAGCGTTTTGTAGTTCAACTTCGTTTTTTGGAATATCCAGCGTGCCTTTTTTCTCAATACTTTTCGTTTCTTTATCTACATCCGTTATTTTTCCGCTTGCGATGAGTTTGGTATCAACAATGCTATGTTTGAGCGAAATCTGGTCCTTGAGTTTCTGTTCGTCAGCCGCTTGAAAGAAGATTGGCACGAAATCCGATGACAAGCGGGTTTCTTCGCGGAAACGCTTGGAGTGATAGGAAGTCAGATCAATGTCT
>PFXJ01000074.1 GCA_002791595.1 candidate division Zixibacteria bacterium CG_4_9_14_3_um_filter_46_8 | reverse complement strand
GCTGATTAAATAAAGGGGCGAAGATAGCTAATTCAAGCCATCATCGCTTTAACATTAAGGGTTGGGATAATTCCCAACCCTTTTTATTTCTCCCAAAATGCTTGACACTTGCGTTATGAATCGGGTTATTCTATATTTGGCGTTTTAAGAGGAATGAATAGAAAATTGGAGGAATAAAATTGGGTAAGATAATTGGAATTGATTTGGGGACGACTAATTCGTGCGTGGCGGTGGTGGAAGGCGGTGAACCGAAGGTGATACCCAATGCGGAAGGATCGCGGACGACGCCATCGGTAGTGGCATTTACCAAGAGCGGCGAGCGGTTGGTAGGACAGGTGGCCAAACGTCAGGCAATCACCAATCCTGAAAACACAGTCTTTTCCATCAAGCGTTTTATGGGGCGTCGCCATAGCGAGGTGGCGGAGGAGGAAAAGCTGGTTTCCTACAAGGTGGTGGGAGCGGCATCGGATGATTGCCGGGCATCGGCTGGCGGGAATGAATATGCACCGCCGGAAATTTCCGCGATGATATTACAGAATTTGAAGCAAACCGCGGAGGCTTATCTTGGGCAGAAAGTAACTGAAGCGGTAATAACGGTGCCGGCATATTTCAATGACTCCCAGAGGCAAGCCACGAAAGACGCAGGACGAATAGCAGGCTTGGATGTCAAGCGGATTATCAATGAACCAACGGCGGCGTCCCTCGCCTATGGACTGGATAAGAAAAAGGATGAGAAAATTGCGGTATATGACCTCGGAGGCGGAACATTCGATATCTCGATTTTGGATTTGGGAGATGGCGTTTTCGAGGTTAAATCAACCAACGGAGACACTCATCTTGGCGGAGATGATTTTGACCAAAAGGTCATTGATTGGATTGCGCAGGAGTTTTTGAAGTCGGATGGAATCGACCTTCGGAAAGATAGAATGGCGTTGCAGCGATTGAAAGAAGCCGCGGAAAAGGCGAAATGCGAATTGTCAACTACGATGCAGAGTTCAATTAATCTGCCATTTATTACCGCAGATGCCTCCGGTCCGAAACATTTGGATTTAACGCTGACCCGCGCCAAATTGGAACAACTTTGCGAGGATTTGTTGCAAAGGACCATCGGTCCCTGCAAAAGGGCTTTGGCTGACGCCAAGCTCAATCCCTCGGAAATTGACGAAGTGGTTCTGGTGGGGGGAATGACACGCATGCCCAAGGTGCAGGAGATGGTGAAAGACCTATTTGGCAGGGAACCGCATCGAGGCGTCAACCCGGATGAAGTGGTGGCAATCGGCGCCGCCATTCAGGGCGGAGTTCTCGCCGGTGATGTAAAGGATGTTCTATTACTTGATGTCACTCCGTTGTCTCTTGGCATTGAAACCTTGGGGAGTGTAATGACAAAATTGATCGAGCGCAATACTACCATACCGACCAAAAAGTCCCAGATTTTCTCTACAGCTTCGGACAATCAGCCGGCAGTCTCCATCCATGTCCTGCAGGGCGAGCGAGAGATGGCGATTGACAATCGCACACTGGGGAGATTTGACTTGGTAGATATTATTCCGGCGCCAAGGGGAATACCTCAGATTGAGGTCACCTTTGATATCGATGCCAACGGCATTATGCATGTTGCGGCAAAGGATCTGGGGACCGGCAAAGAACAATCCATCAAAATTCAGTCTTCATCAGGGCTCACCGAACAAGAGATCAAGAAGATGGTCAATGATGCGGATGCGCATTCAGAAGACGACAAGAAGAAAAGACAATTGATTGAAATGCACAATAGGGCCGATCAGGTCATTTATCAGACTGAAAAGACGCTGAAGGATTATGGTGAGAAAATTTCAGATGATGACAAACAGAAGATTAAGGATTCGATTGACAAACTCAAGGGGGCAATGCAGACCGAATCAGCCGAAATCATAGAGACAAAAATTGAGGAGGTCCAAAAGGCATCTCATAAATTAGCTGAGGAGATGTACAAGGCGGCATCCCAGCAACAGGCGGAAACTGCCGGCAATCAGCAGGGTCCTGACCACGCTGCTGAGCAACAGCAGCAGGGAGATGAAAAGAAGGCCGGCGAGGGTGCGGTTGATGCCGATTTCGAAGTTATGGACGATAATGATGGGAAGAAAGGTTGAGATTTCCGGGGGACAAGATTATTATCAAGACTTCGCCACACCAGAATCCAATCACGGAACATTTCGCAGAATGAACCAACCTCAGCCAAACTTTTATCGTGGAAAAAAGCGGCGATGACATTCAAATAAAGCATAGGAGCTATCGATGATTGATTATGAAACTCTTGCCGAAATAGCACTGACCTTTGCGACCCGTCATGGCACTACCTATGCCGATGTGCGGTTTGTCCAATCGGAATATGAGAATATAGAAGTTACTAATGGTGTGCCAGAGCTGATCGATAATACATTTGATTCGGGGATGGGCATAAGGGTAATCGCGGATGGAGCTTGGGGTTTCGCGGCCACCGCTGATGCCACCTCGGAGGCGATTCGTGAAACAGCCATTAAAGCTGTCGAAATAGCCAAAGCATCGGCGAAATTGATGAAGCAACCGGTGGAACTGGCGAGGGCGATATCATTTCGAGGAGAATATTCAACTCCACTTACGATCGATCCATTCAAAATTCCTCTCAAGGAAAAGTTAGAATATATGACAGAGTTGTGCTTACTGATGACCAAAGCGGAAGGTGTAGCACAAGCATCGGCATCAATGAATTTCAAGAGGATGTTCCAATATTTCGCCTCTTCGGAAGGGGTTATGATCCGCCAGAATATCATTCATTCGGGCGCCGGAATAGAATGTTCCGCCGGCAAGGGGCATCGCGGGAGATCAGTGCGCTCTTACCCCAATTCCTCCGGAGGCCAATTCGAGAGCAAGGGGTACGAACTTATCCAGGAATTACGACTTGAAGAAAATGCACCCAGAATCGCACAGGAGGCAGTGGCATTGCTTTCCGCCAAGGAATGTCCTTCGGGAATAAAAGACATCGTCCTTGATGGACCTATGCTGAGCCTGCAAATCCACGAATCAATTGGGCATCCATTGGAACTGGATAGGGTTTTCGGCTCGGAGCGGAATTTTTCCGGCACCAGCTACGCCACCACGGAAAAGTTGGACAAATTGAAAATCGGTTCTGAATTAGTGAATTTCGTTTCAGATGCCACAGCCTTTTTCGGACTTGGGACTTTCGGCTATGATGATGAAGGAGTGAAAGCTCGAAAAGTTGACTTGATCAAAAACGGCATACTGGTCGGATATGAATCTTCGCGCGAAACTGCGGCCCGTATCGGCAGAGAATCATCGGGGGCCGCACGCGCGGATGGATGGGGAAATATCCCCATAATTAGAATGACCAACACAAACCTTCTGCCCGGCAAAGATAGTTTGGAGGATTTGATTGCCGGAGTCGATGATGGCATTTATATGGCCACTGTGGCGAGCTGGTCGATTGATGATGCCCGCGAATCATTCACGATGGGGACTGAAATCGGCTGGGAGATTAAGGGCGGCAAGCTGGGCGAAATGATTAAGAGCCCCTCTTATTCTGATGAAACCATCCGTTTCTGGAACTCTTGCGATGGCATTGGCGGCCCCGACCTATACAGAATCTGGGGCACGCCCAATTGCGGCAAGGGCCAACCGGCGCAGAATGGCCGTGTCGCCCAGGGTTGCTCGCCAGCGAGGTTTAGGGGAGTGAAGGTGGGGGGATGATTGAGAAGTAGGTCAGAATCTGGTCTAATGAAAAGTCATAAGCGGATAGCTGGATTGATCAAAAGTGCTGGAAACAATAAGATATATTGTACTTGAGGGTTTAGGCTTTTTGGTTTCTATGGTACACTCTGTGCTTTTGACCCATTTGCTTTAATTAACTGCAATGCCCGAAGGTAAAGAATGGTTACAGCTCGATGACTTTCAAGTTCCACGTCATGAAATTGCCGAGTCGAAGATAAAAAATTATCGGAATGATGAGGAATTTAATTTCGACGGAATCGAACTATTAAATGAGTTTGGGAAAATATTTAATATTGCATCCCATTCATTTTTTACGTCAGATAAAGCCAATTTAAGATTAAAGGGAACTAATGCCGTAATTCGCGGGCTGATGATTCGAAGCGTTAAATTAATCATAGCATGGAAAGACGCCTTCTGCGAAAGAAGAGTGGAAATTGTCATGATTTTGTCAAGATGCTTATATGAAACGCTTGTGAATGTCGCGTATTTTTTGTGACATCGAAATGACACAAGTCTCTCTGATGATTACATTGATTACTCGTTATCCGTAGAAAAGGAATTGTACGATTATATCGAAGAGAACATTAAGAGGCGCGGGTTTGAAACTGATTTCGATAGAAGAATTAAATTTTCAATTCTAAGAGCAATTGAGTCTTCGGGAAGGAAATTAGAGGAACTTAAGATCTCAAATAAACGTAGATGGGGGGAAAGTATGTATGCCAAATTAGAAGATTTGGGATTGATGGACTTATTTCCGACAGGCTGGCTAATGGATAGCCATGCAGTTCATGGGAATTGGCAGGACTTGATAAGTTTTCATTTGAAAGGCGATTTTAAAAACGGATATGTCATTGATTCCGGCTGGCATGATCCAAGACCAATCATGGTTTTTAGCATTTTAATTATTGGGATTCCAATCTTACGAGAATATGTAGATACCGAATTTCCGAAAATTACCGAAAAGACCAAAATCGTTGAGATGCTCTCGGATTTATGGGAGAGAAATGAAAAGCTTATGAGATTATACCTAGAATTTCGCGGTGATTGTTATGAGGTATAGTCTACTCCATGAAGTTGCAGAGACTAGTGACCACAGCTTGCCGTGGGATAATTGATAACGCATGACTTCATACTCAAAATGCATGACCTAAATAAAAAAGAATACCGATTCTAAGGAAGTTAGAATGTCAAATTCAATCTGGCCTTTTGATAGTTACCAAGAACCTAAACCACCTATAGAAGATGGAAGTATCGGTTCCATAAGATATTTCGTTGCCTGCCCATTTGAGCCTCGACAGAGATGGGACGACCTATTCTCGTTGATAGAAACTGTCGTGCGTTCGGTTGCGACACCTTTTGGCTTAGAAGTTAAGTGCTATAGAGCCGATCATATAGCCAGTGCTGGCGTTATACACTCGGAAATCTGGAGAGAGCTAAGAACTGCTGATTTTCTCATTTTTGATGTATCGGGCCAGAACGGCAATGTCATGTTGGAACTTGGTGTCGCTTCTGCGTGGAGGAGAAAAGAGCATGTTATTATACTTCGCGATAGAAACGATGAAAAGCCTCCTCCATTTGATATAAATCCCGCAAGACGCCTTGAGTATGAGATTTCGTTTTCTGGAATACAAAAATTTATGGGGGACCTTGGAACTACTATCGGTAAGGCTCTCGCATCAATTCCGTTTGACACTCCGGCACGACGTGAAGTTAAACTACCGTTTGCCGCAACCCTAACAGACAGTATTGACTCTCCTGAACTCTATACTGAAGACATCACTCATCGGCGTATTTTGCCGAACGACTGCCTTGAATTCGGCGCGCCATTGAATTACCGCTATTCTTGGATGAGTCTTGGGGATATCAGACTGGCTAAAGTGCATGTTAAAGTTGATATGAAAATGACCATGGAAGTACCGAATCGTGATCCGTACATGGGTGTGATGGTTCGTGGGCAAAGCTATTTAGGGAATTGTGGCCACTTGGCCTTTGTAAGAAAGGATGGCACGGTTTATCTGAATGAAAGAGAGGATGATGTTGGAAAATGGCATGATGAGGATTTGGGCAAAATAGCAGATTTGAATATCAAGCAATTCGTTCATTTTGATATACGGATCGATGATAACGGACTCTGCATCAGAGTTGATGGCTTCAGTAGGAGGATGGCCCTGTCGGATTTGCCTTACGTATTTACGGCTGGGCGAGTCCTGCTCATTGCTGGTCATTGTAGGATTGGCATTAGCAATATTGAAGTAACAGAACTCCAATAAGGTGGCAAATAGTCCAGATCCGCGGCCCTGTCACTGGTTCCGAATATAAGGCTGTTAACAGATACAAAGAGATCATGCTAACCTCCATCCACTTCCTCCTTACCTATACCTGCACCTATAAGTGCGATCACTGTTTTCTTTATTGCAGCCCGCAGGCAAAGGGGACATTTACCATAAGTCAGCTTAAGCAGGTTCTTGAGGAAATCAAAAAGATTCGGAGCATCGACAATGTATATTTCGAGGGCGGGAAGCCATTTCTATTCTATCCATTGATGCTGGAAGGTATTCGTATGGCTCGCGCCGCGGGTTTGCAGGCGGGGGTAGTTACCAACCCGTATTGGGCAACTTCGAAGGAAGATGCCGCTTTTTCCTGACTTCCTGCGAAATAAGGCCAAATAATTATTATCAATCGCTTCAAAATTGGTTTCCAATTATTAAAATCAGTCAATTTGGTCCCTGCCAGCCAACTGAGGCATTCACACAAATTCGAATAAATTTCTAAAATAGTGCTTGAAATATTGGGCATTATGGTATAAGATTTGGGGGTTAAGCCATAGTTATCGGAAATAATAATTTATTTAGAAATTACTTGACATTCAAAAAGCGGTTCGCATATTAATAGCTCTCAAAATCAAGATTCAAATTATTAACACTTTCGTGAAGGAGTAAGTATAATATCGAATAGAATAAATGTGAATTAAACTTTGTTAACGACTCAGGCAAATTAATTTTACCAAAATTCGATATGGGCAAATATGCCGGATTTGCGCATATCTTAATTAAGTAGATTCTTACTAAGAGAAAGCCGGTAGAAAGGAACTTATAGTGTTTAAGCGTATTTCAATTGTTCTGGCAGTGCTTGCATTGCTTTTAGTTGTAGGTTGCAGCAAGCCACCGGAGCCTGAAATGCAAAATACCCAGGCCGCAATGCAGGCGGCGAAGGCGGCAGAAGCTGAGCAGTATGCGCCTCAATCATTCCGTACAGCCATGGATACTCTGAATGCGGCCAAGGCCGCCAAAGAAGAGCAGGATTCCAAGTTCTCGCTTTTCAGAAGCTATGGCAAATCTAAGGCGATGTTCATTTCTGCTCAATCATTGATGGAAAAAGCCACAGGTGATGCTCAGGCCGAAAAAGAGCGTGTCAAAGCGCAGGTTATGGAAATGATGACCAATGCGCAGGCCGCCATTGACGCCGCCACCGTTGCATTGAAAAAGGCTCCTCGCGGCAAAGGCAGCAAAGCCGATATTGAGATGATTAGAAATGATCTCACCGCTGTGAATACCGCATTTGCCGAAGCCAAAGCCGAATTCGATGCCGGGAAATTCCTGGCCTCCAAGGCGAAGCTCGAATCTGTGATGGCGAAGGCGCAGGCGATTATCAGCGAAATCGAGCAAGCTAAAGCCAAGAAGATGGGCAAGTAGCCATTAATCTGGGTTTTGGACTTATTGCAGAAGGGAAAAAGGCCGTCGTAATATGGCGGCCTTTTTACGAATACTGACATTACATCTAAGCTTCCTAAGTTCAGCACTAAATTGAAATTGACCTTTATTTCCAGGTATATCTTAATTGGGCTGTTGTCCTCCTTATCATTATTCTATCTGGGTTGCCAGGATCCTCCCCTAAAATCCTTTGAAGATGCCCGTTCCGCCCTTGAAACAGCCGCAAGAGCTGGGGCGCTCAGGTATGCCGAACCGGTCTATCGGGAGGCGGAATCGTTACTACAGAATGGATTGATAGAGATGGCGCGACAGAAGGGTCGGCTGGGACCATTCCGGAATTTCAAAACTGCAGATTCGTTATATCACCAGTCCATTCAAACAGCCGATAGAGCAGTGCAGGAAGCACAAGCAAGAATCAGCGAGCTTCAAACTGAACTCAAAGAAGAGCAACTGGGGTTTCAGACCGAACTTGGAGCATGGCGGGACGCCCTAGATAATACATTGATGCTTAATAATGCTGAGAGCTATTGGTCATCCGCCGATTTGGCGCTTAGGACCTGTGAGCGCTTGATTCTGGAGAATGAATATATAGCCGCAATTGAGGCCGTATCCGAGGGCCGGCGGTGGCTTGTCAAATTGAGCCAGACATTTGCTGAATATGATAATGATATTGCCACCAAGATTCAGATTTGGCGGCGATGGGTAAATGATACTCTCGAACAATCAAGGATTAGCAAGGGCTCTGCGATTATTGTTGACAAATCGGCGCACAAACTGTATTTGGTGCAGGGAGGTAAACTACTTCATTCGTTTGATTGCGAATTAGGATATAATTCAGCGCGGCATAAATTCTTTTCCGGCGATGGCGCCACTCCAGAAGGGATATACCAGATTACGAAAACGAGACCAGCCGGCAGCAAGTATCATAAAGCCTTGCTCATCAACTATCCCAATGAACAGGATAAGAGTAAATTCGCCGAGAATAGAGCGAGGGGTATTATATCCAGGTATGCTCGCATAGGGGGCTTGATCGAAATTCACGGTGATGGCGGCCGAGGGAAGGATTGGACTGAGGGTTGTGTCGCCTTGACAAACAAGGATATGGATCGCCTGATGCAATATGCGGCAGTCGGCACTCCTGTGACAATTGTTAGACGATCCGATAGATGGCCATGAGAAGATGGATTTTATATGTCATCATACCGCTGGTAGTTTTAATCGGCGCAATGGTGATAACAGTTTTGATCAAAGGCAGAAATGCTCTGCCGGATGTTTCCGCCGTAATCGCAGATTCACTGCTAACCAATCTGCCCGCGGACGTTAAACGGGCGGAAAAAGAGTTTGAGAAGGCCCAAAATGCCCTTTTGAAGCTTGAGCCAGCTGTCCCGTATATTGTTATAAATACTCATTCCAACAAACTCTGCTTGCGCACTGAAGACTCCATATTAGTCGAAGGCACCTGCTCTACCGGTTCGGGAGAGGAATTGATCGACAGCGCCACGGGCCGTCACTGGATATTCAATACTCCCCGCGGCGTATTCAAGGTTAACAGCAAGGTCAAAGAGCCCTGGTGGCGTAAACCGGATTGGGCTTTTATCGAAGAGGATGAAGATATTCCAAAAACGGAAGCCGAAAGACTCGACCCTGAGATGCTGGGGGAATACGCACTCGGCTTCGGCAAAGGATATTTTATCCACGGAACGATTTATGAACGTCTGCTGGGAATCAGCGTCACTCATGGATGTGTGCGACTCGGTTCGGAGGACCTAAAAGTTATTTATGATAAAGTCAAGATCGGCACGCCAGTCTATATCTTCTGATCTTCTGATTATCAGAGTCAGTCTTTGGCGGTTGGCCATTTTGAATTCCGCTCTTGCTGTTTGCGTTACCATACTATCGTGCGGTCAAGGGCAAAGCGAAAGAACAGAACAAGCGGATAAAAACCACGGAGAATGGAATCGTTTTCATGCCGAGAATGAGTATAAGCTTATCCAGGCCGAGCTAAAATTGACGAAGGCTGATCAGCCTTATATGGTTTTGGATCTAAGGGAAAACAAACTAAAGCTGAAACTGAAAGGAGCTGTGGTCTGGAGCTACCCGATGGATTTCGCCTCCACAGATTCAGACGAAGTGAAGGAATTCATGAAGAGATTCCGTGGAAATGAAGGAATATTCGCCCGGCCTGTTGCCGATAAATATTTGTTCGCGGCTGAAGATAGGACGCCGGATTCAGTGCTGGCTATCGTGGGAGAAGCCATTAGGGTTGATCCGGAATTGCTCCAAAGGGATCTTCCTGAGCGTTTTCAATTACTATGGGGCAATGGTTTGATTCTGGAAATTCGCACTGACATTAGCGGCAAACCTATTTCTAAGTTACAAAATGCTATCGTCCAGATCAAGCAGGCTCTCTCCATGCCATTTGGTGAAACGATAATCGTCTTGAAGATCGAATCTTCGGAAGCGCTCACATTGTATCGTGCGGCCAATCGTGGAATGGTAACTCTGATCTATCCGCCCATGTAGCTTTGGAATTGTGAATTGAGATATCAGATGATGATTTAGGCAAGGGAAGCTTTAGTCCCAAGAATAGGGAACAAATATTGAAAAAAACCAAGTTAAAACTCTTGCGGAATTTAAGTCCAACTTCTATAATGGCGCGAAGGTTTAAGCAGTTTATTGCACGAATTGAATTTAAATAATAAATAGAGACTGGAGGTCACATAATGAGAGTCAAGATAGACCGTGAACTCTGCAGCGGCGATGGTATTTGCTCGGAGCTCTGTCCTGAGGTCTTCGAACTGGACGATGAGAACAAAGCCACTGTCATTGTGGACGAGGTTCCCGAAGATGCGGAAGATGCCTGCCGTGATGCGGTAGATAGCTGTCCTGAAAGTTGCATCGAAATTGAGGAATAGTCTCGGATAGATAAATCGATGTTGAAATCATCCGGGTTGTCTATCCGGCAAGAAGGAGAAGCGCAGATAGATTTCTGCGCTTCTCCTTTAGTTTATCAAAAGCTTTTGAATAGCCGGGCGAAGGAATAACCCGGGGCGTCAATCTTCAGATCATGGAAGTATCCAAAAGGAGTCTGTAATACTTCGTAACTTGCGTTGCGCAATCTCGCCTCCACATTATCAAATAGCTTACTTGCAAATCCCGGTGACGAGTTGCTGTCAGAGAGATGGGCAAATGAATGCAGGACGATGCGATTTGTGTTATTTCTTCTGGCGGCCCATTTGAGATTTTTCACCAATTTGGTTTCTGCATAAATGGATTTCTCTGCATCCTCAGCTTCCACGTGAATGAGGCCCACCAGAGCATCGGTAGCCTCCCCCCCATCGATGGCATCTTTTGCAGTATCGATGGTCTTGATATTCGGTTTGAATGCGAAATTATGCATATATATCATCAACAATTTCATAAATCATCCTCAACTCCTAATTTCTCGAATTGTCAATCTTCGCTTTCAAATGCCCTGAAAGTATCGAATACATATTGATATTTCGCTTTAAGATCGCGATTATATTTTTTATTTAGTCCTATTCCCGGCTTGTAGTGCCAATCCGGCGAGGATGATTCAAGGGTTTCAGCCACCTTCCATCGATAAATGAATGAAAGTCCCTGCAATTCCCTGATTGCTTCTATTTGAGACGACGTAAACCATTCCGAGTTAATCTTACTGGCGATGAGGGCCGGATCAAAATAAAAACTATCAGCTTGAGCATAGGATCTTACTTGGTTCCTTTGCTTTTCGCCCAGCTCAGTTTTTTTCTTAAGGACAGTGTAGAATTTAGTTGAGTTATCATATCTCTTGTCCAATAATTGACCCAATCCCGGATCGATAATCCCCTCTTTTGACAGCTGATATAGCACCGGCTGAGTGATAACATAGACCGTCTTGCGGCTTACTTCCTGATTAAAAACATTTTGAAGGAAGAAAAGAGAGATAAAGGCCATAACACCTGCGATTATGGGCGTTGTCACCCATCCAGCGGCGATACCGCTTAATACATTATATCTAATTCCTCTGGCGCCTTGCACTAGGGCAATCCCAACGATTGCCCCGATAACAGCTTGCGAGCTTGAGACCGGAACCAGTGGCAAAGGAGGAAGGCCGATCGAAATCAGCAATGATTCAATTCCCTCCGATGCGAAAATGAAAAGAACCAGAGACTGCGCCAACAAGACCGCAAGAGCGGTCACCGGCGACAGGCGAAAGAGGTTATCCCCGACAGTCTGCATCACTCGCAAGGAGTAAGTAAATACGCCAATCGCAATGGCGATTCCACCGATAAAAAATAATTGCTGGGCGCCGGAGATCGTGATCAAGCCACCGATGTTAATATCATTGAATGGCGAGACCGGCACAAAAACCCCCATTACATTAGCGATATTATTGGCCCCGAGGCTGTACGAGCCAAATGCCCCCACCAGTATTAATCCGAAGCGGGTGTAAGCATCTTTGCGAAGCAGGTGGATTTTGTAATTATTAAAAATATATTTGAAAAATGTGAATAGGGCGATGGCAAAAATGGCCGCCAGGATCGGCGAAGCTACCCACGTGGTCACGATTTTGGTTAATGAGTTGAGATCTGTGCCCAAACCGGCATAGAAATTCCAACCAATGATGGCGCCCACTATAGCTTGAGAAGTAGAAACCGGAAGTTTCAATTTTGTCATTCCGAAAGTAGTAAGGCCTGCAGACAACGCCACCATAAATGAGCCTGCGATGGCATTAACGGAACCAAGGGATCCCAGAGTGTAGGTTGCGCCGGCTCCGCCTTTCACGGCACCGATCATCACGAAGATACTGCAAATCATGGCGGCAGTCCTAAACCGAATCATCTTGGTTCCGATTGCTGTGCCAAAGATATTGGCGGCATCATTGGCTCCTAATGACCAGCCCAGAAATAGTCCACTTGATAGAAAAATCAGAAGCATCTGCCGAATCTGTGTTTAGATAGTGCGTTTAATAGTATAGATTGCCAATCTGTCGCCGACTGTTTCCGCCATATCCGATACTCTTCCGATATGGGAAACGATATAGCTTAAGTGGATTTTCTGGCTCAGGTCGATATCCATTTTGAATATTTTGCGATTGAGCTTCTCTTCAATCCTGTCAGCTTCTTTTTCATAAAACATAACTTTATGCAGGTGGTCTTTGACGGCATTAATGTCGCGGAAAAACGCTCTGGTTGCATAGACAATGGAATCTGCGGCCATTATTGACATCTCGGTCAGCTCGAGGAATTCCTTGTTCAAGGATGTCGGGATCTTTGGTGATTCAATCGAGAAGCGCACTAAAGTCTTCTTGGCAGTATTTATGACTTCATCCATGCTCTCCAGTAGCCCAAGCACATCACCCCGGTGTTCGGGAATCAAAGAATGGCTATAAAGGTAATTTTCGACCTTCCTGCGCAAATCATCAGCATTATTCTCTAATTTGGAGATAGCTTCGATATGGTCTTCAAAATTTGCTTCCTCGCCCCCAAGATAATCTTTAATGCCCTGCTCAAAGACCAGGGCTCCCTGGCTAACAGCATCCAGAAACTCATCAATTTGAGTTTCAAGGAGCTTCGCGGTTTTAAATAAAATAGCCATTAAGTTGAGACTCCTTATTCTAATTATCGCAGGAATTGCCGCTCATCATGAGCTTTCTAACAAGAATGAATACTATTCCAAGAACCTTAATTCCAACAACCTGCCAATTCAATAATGTATTATGAATAATAGAAAAATGCAAATCGCAAAGCAGGTTGGACAAATATATTTGCTTTACCAATTCTCCAGAATTAGATATATGGTGAGATATAAATTAAGGAGGTTCGATGTTGCGCAGGATTTTATTGACGGTTTTATCCGCTTTATCAATCGCCGGGAACGCTACGGCACAGGAAAAAGACATTCTCAATCGGGCGCTTACTGAAATAGGATTCACGCGCTCGGATCTGGGTTACCAACCTAAAGGCTATTGGAATCGTTATCCTAATCCTGATCTGATACCCTATAAGATGCCCCATTTCGATGACCTTTTTGCGGAGCCCTTGATGGGTTACCAGTTTACGGTCTCTATGGGAAATGTCATAGAGGATTATCTGGATCCTAAGATGATGGCAGAGAAGCAATTCTCATTGCACCGGCTAATTTATATTTTGGGTGTGGATCGCCGTATAGGGGGCTTTCGCAATTATTCCACCAATATTCATGCTGAAATCGATTCCACTGGGCCAGTTATCGATGCGCTGAAAAAGATATTTGCCTACAAGGATCAACAAATGCAGTTCTATTCTTTTGGCAATAAAGCTGATTACGATCTGGTAAATGAGGCTGAAAAGCAGGTTTCGGGATTGCATCCTCGCATCCAAATTGAAGCGGCGAAAATTATGCTCAATATCCTGGATGCGGTCCGATGGAGAGATCTGGCATTGAGGAATGTTCGCCCCGAATTATTGCAGAAAGTTTTTTCTAATCTGGATTTTGCCGAATCACAGGGCGACGGCACCATTTACTTTCCAGAGTTTGATGATGTTATGAAAGTCATCGATGAGCAGTCGCTTTGTTATGGGTGTATGAAGGCGGCGCAGGCAGCCGAAAGCGGACGATGGGGACTGGCAGAGCTGCTGAAGGATAAACAAATCAATTTTGCCAATGCGAAATTTGATTTCGATACTCCTATCGGGAGAATTGTGATTTCAGGCAATGCGACCGATGAGCATCATTACGATGACTGCTGTCTGCTGATCGATTTTGGTGGAGACGATACTTATAACGGAAGTATTGCGGCAACCTCAAATCCCGATATCCCTGTTTCAATTTGCATTGATCTTGACGGCAAAGATAAATATATCTGCGAAGATTCTCTGGCGCCATCGCAGGGCGCCGGTATTTTTGGCTGTGGCATTTTAATTGACGTAAAAGGCGATGATATTTATCGCAGCAAAAAGGTCTCGCAGGGGTTTGGCCTTTTGGGAATCGGCATTCTACTTGATGAAGAAGGCGATGATGATTATAAAATGGAATCTTCCGGTCAGGGATGCGGTTATTTCGGGTGCGGATTTAACCTCGATGTGAAGGGGAAAGATAATTATTACATATATGGCGATGGACAGGGGTTCGGGGGAGTTGGCGGCGGTGTAGGTATTCTTGGTAATCTTGAAGGAGATGATAACTACATAGCCGAACCGTCAGCTCAAGTAGTAAACCGCGGTGATTATCATTCTGAAATGAAGATCAACGTTTCCAATGCTCAGGGAGTAGGCGCTGGCCGAAGAGGCGATGGCACCGATGGCCACAGTTGGTCCGGCGGATTAGGCGCCATTATTGATATACGCGGGGACGATAAGTATCAATCAGGCAATTGGTCTCTGGGCACTGGCTATTGGTATGGGACCGGCGTCGTCTATGACAAGTCCGGAAATGACCTTTATCGTTCAGTATATTTTACGCAAGCCTCCGGAGCTCATTATAGTATAGGAATTATGGTGGACGAAGCCGGCAATGATCGACACGAGCTATGGGAGACTTCCGGCGCAGCGCTATCGTTTGGATGGGATTACACCAATTCACTCTTAGTGGACAAGGGCGGCGATGATTATTATGAGGGAAAAATTATCTCCATCGCCTGTGCCCAGATTCGCTCCAACTCCTTCCTGTTTGATATCGGCGGCAATGACACTTATAGACTGGGGAGTGACCAGCAAGGAATGGGTGCCGCCACCTATCGAGATGATTATCAATTCCCCGACCGCTATTCCGCATATACGACATTATCCAAATCAGTGGGCATTCTGATCGATATCGGCGGAGACGATAAGTTTCTGGATTGGGATATCAAAACTGATAAGAGCGAGCCATCGAAGCGATATATGAATGATTCTCAATGGTTCAATCCCTCGAAGGATGACCCAAATTATGGCTGGAATAACTTCGGGGTTGGAATAGACGTCCAGGAAGGCATAATTCCCGACCTCTATTTCTTCAAGGAAAAACCAAAAACGGGAGAAGGAAAATAAAGGATATCACTCGCTTCAAGCTAAAATCAAATTGACCCTAAACTATGGCTCTCTGACGGTAATAGATTTCTCCCGGAGCCGTGCGCTTTTGCCACAATCCTCAAGATCATTCCGTTTGTCGTCATCAGATTTTGGAGACCCCGAATTACTATGGCTATCTTTATATTCTGACGTAGGATCCATCTTTTGAGCCTCGAACTGAGACGATAAAAGCGGAGACTTAATCGGCATTGTTTCCACACTTTGTCCTGACATATCTGCCTCCCATATTGATTGCCTGTCTATGCAATGATTATTATCGGCAAACAAATGAGAGAGAACACCACCGGGCAATCAAATCCATAAAGAGATGGTTATCGCAATTCTTAACCAAAGATATGATTTTAGCCGGCTTTAAAAGCCTAAAGGGGTTTAATCGCATTGACCTTGATGCTCCTGACAGTATGATTTATGGCTTGAGCAAACTCTTCGGGGCGCATATTCAACTCCTTCTGAATTGCTTGGCCGGTGGGGTCGATCTGCATCAGTTCAACCCCGATCGAAGTATCGCTGGCAATTCTAACATCCTCAAAACCGGCTTCCGCGATAGCAGCAAGGTAGGCAATCTTCATCATCGCACCTGAAAGACAACCGACGTAGGCAGAAACAGAATTCTTGATTTTCTCCGGCAGATCCTTGAGCAGGACAATGTCAGAGACCATCATCCGACCACCTGGTTTCAGAACGCGAAAAGCCTCTTTGAATACTTGGAGCTTGTCAGGTGAGAGGTTGATGACACAATTGGAGAGGACAACATCAGCAGAGTTATCAGCCACGGGCAGATGCTCGATTTCCCCCAATCTGAATTCGACATTCCTATAATTTCCCTTTCGCGCATTTCCTCGCGCTTTGTCGATCATTTCCGGAGTCATATCCACACCTATAATATGCCCGGAATGCCCAACTTCATTGGCGGCCAGGAAACAATCGAATCCCGCCCCAGAGCCTAGGTCAACTACTATTTCCCCGAGCTTGAGGGAAACCAGCGCAACCGGATTACCACAGCCCAACCCGAGATTGGCGCCCTCCGGCACCGATTTGAGCTCCTCTTCGCTATAGCCAATCGCCAAACCGGCTTCTTGAGCGTAATTTGTGTTTCCGCAACAGGAAATGGAAGGGGCACAACAGGAGGAATGCCCTGTAGCGATTTTTGCGTAACCTTCCCTCACAGATTTTCTAATTTCATCTTGGTCTTTCGGCATTTTCAAATCCTCGCTTAAAAATTCAGAATATTACTTAATTATACGGAAAAAACATTGAAAGTTCCAGCAAAATATCGCTTGACAATTTCATTTCAGATAATACATTGGCTAAATTGTTGACTATAATGGTAGCTATTCTATTATGAGAGTGATTTGAGGAGTTTGATGGAGATGGCGGGCAGTTCAGAACAAGAGATTAAGTTTTTCGATGCATCATCGACCACACCGGTTGATTCCCGCATATTGGAAAAGATGATTCCATATTTCGACAAGGATTATGGAAATCCATCATCTCATATACATTCGATGGGGATTTCTGCTGGGCGTGCATTAGAGAAGGCTCGGGAGCAGGTTTCGAATCTGATCAATTCGAAGAAAGAGGAGATATATTTCAATTCGGGAGCAACCGAGGGAAACAACCTTGCAATTCTTGGTTATCTCAAGGCGAATCCGAATCATGGCAAGCATATCATTATTTCCGAGATTGAGCATTTTTCGGTCTTGAATATCAGTTATTCTCTAATGCGTCAGGGATATGATGTAACCTGCCTTCCGGTTGACAAATTCGGTTTGATCTCTCCAACGGACCTCCAGAAGGCAGTCAGGCCTGATACTTCAATCATTTCCATCCAGCATGCCAATCCAGAGATTGGCACGATTCAACGATTGGCTGAGTTGGCGGCTATTGCCAGCAAGGGCGGAATTTACTTCCATAGCGATTCAACAGCTGGGGCCGGGACAATACCAATGGATATTAATGAAATCGGCGCGGATTCGATGACGCTTTCCGCTCATAATTATTATGGTCCCAAAGGAGTAGGGGCTTTATATGTAAAGAAGAATATTCGAATTGCACCTCTTTTTGAGGGCGGATTTCAGGAAAGCGGCATTCGTCCCGGGACAGAGAACCTACCCGGAATCGTAGGAATGGGAGAAGCATCGGAATTGGCGAAATCGGAAATGGACGAGAGAATTAAACATCTGTTGCCATTGCGGAGGAGGCTGTGGGAAGGACTTGCCCAGAAAATAGAATATATCCATTTCACCGGTCATCCGGACCAGCGTCTGCCGGGCCATGTGAGTTTTTGGATAGAATTTGTCGAAGGGGAATCGCTGCAATTGATGCTGAGTATGAAAGGGATAATGGCGGCTTCCGGCTCTGCTTGTTCATCCAATTTGAAGGGCAAAGATGAAAAAGACCTTGCCGCATCACATGTCTTGACCGCAGTTGGAGTCCCGGCGGAGCTCTGCTCCGGTTCGCTCACTTTTCATTTACTTAAGGATGCCTGTAATTCCGATGTGGACTATGCGTTAGAGCAAATGCCTCCTATTGTAGAGCGGCTGCTATCAATGTCGCCGCTTTACGCTGATCATCTAAAAAAGATGGGCACTTCCCGGGGATAGGGGAGTAAAATTACCCTTGCTATCCGAAATGTCTGACAATAACTTGCGGATAAGCAATGGATAATTGATGACGTTAACGGAGGATAAATGGTGGATGATAAGGCAAAAATCAAGGAGATTCTGAAGATCGGCATCGTCACCGAGATAAATGGCGAAAGGTTTTACCGCAATTTCGCTCAGATGGTAACCCTTTCCGAGACAAAAGGAAAGATTGAACATCTCGCTCACGATGAAGTGATTCATAGACAGGTCCTAGAAAAAATCTATTCTGAACAATTCCATTCAAGGCCTGAGGATCTCCCGGATAAGGGAATTGGCGTATTTGAGAAAGTTCTGCACGGCCATAGATTATCGAAGGAGGCTACAGTGCCTGGACTTCTGGATATCGCCATAGAAGCAGAATCAGCCACCCGCGATTATTATGCAGATGGCGAGAAGATAATCCCTGATGAATCGGTGAAGGCGGTTTTTCGTCGACTGGCACTTGAGGAAGACGGGCATTTCAATTTGCTGACAGCGGAGAAGAATGCCTTGTCCGGATTGGAGTGGTTCAATGCCGGCGCAAGTGGAGAATTCGAATATTGACCTGAACCGGCGACGAAAATTATGAGCAATATTGAAGAGAACAAGAGAGCCAGAACCCTTAAGATAGGCGATCTTGCTCCCGATTTCACCCTCGAGGATCAAAATGGCGACACTTTCTCCCTGTCCGAATTCAGAGGGAATTTTAATGTCGTTATTGCATTTTACCCAGGGGATTTTACTCCCATTTGTTCGCAACAGATTCCGAATTACAAGCGTGACCTCCAGGAATTTAGGAAATATGATGCCATCGTATTAGGAATCTCTGTGGATTCGGTTGATTGCCACAAAGCTTGGTCGAAAACATTCGGGGGATTGAATTTTCCCATACTTTCAGATTATTACCCGCACGGGGCAGTTGCAGAGAAATATGGGGTTTTGTCCAAATTTGGATATGCCCTTCGCGGTATCTTTGTGATTGATAAAAAAGGAATAATCAATTATATGGATATTCATGACATCGCCAAGATTCCGGATAATAGGCAGGTTATAGGGATATTAGAAAATATCAACGAGGATTCCCGCGGGTAAGGCGGTCTGCTAAATCATTCTTGAGAATAATATAGATTTCCCACTAATTAATCGCTTCGAACTATTCCAAGCCTAGGTTTATTCTTTGTTCCGAGTTATTAGGGGATTATGATACGGATTGAAATTAATTTATCTAAGCATCTCCATAGTGCAGATTTTGTCCATAATGCCGATTTATAGGCATAAGGCTATGAGCATAGAATTGTTGCCCGGAATCTCAAGCTTAGGAATTCCCGCTTGTGTCTAAAGGAGCAATTTAGCTTGAATAGGATTCCCATTAAGGGAATGTAAATGACAATTACTTTCCCTCAGAGCGTTCAAGGCAGGTTAAGAGGGAGATCTACTATGAAGACCTTTTCCAAGATAAACTTCACCAAATGACGAGATTCTCTGAAAATAAAATCATCCTCGCTGGAAAAGTATTTCGCATAATGGGGTTGGGTTGGTTGGCGAAATCATGCCAGCCATCTGATAATATCCGTGTCACCACTACCCACTATGTTAGGAGTACAGATAAGGACAATTTCAGGGAAATTGTCAGATATTTAACAGAAACCCGAAGAGTGATAACTCCCGCCGATTTTTTCAAGTTCTATAATTCCAGTAATGGAACGGGGGAATTGAAGGGACAAAGTCTGTTAATGACATTTGATGACGGATTTCATTCCAGTTACCTTGCCGCCAAAGATATTCTCTCCAGCTTCGGGATCAAAGCCATATTCTTCATACCGACTCAGATACTCGAACTAAAATCGCAACAGGACATGCTGCAATTCGCGGCAAACAACATTAATCGTGGCAATATTGAGTCCGGACTATTGACAGAAGATGAATATGTTACGATGAACAAGGCCGAGATACTCGATTTGCATCGTGATGGCCACCTAATACTTCCCCACACCCATACACATTGCGATATATTGGATATTCGCAACCAGGGAGATGTTGAGCGCGAGCTCATCCAACCTAAGAAAATCTTAGAATATCTGCTTGGAGAGAAAATCGAATCATTGGCCTTTCCCGATGGGACCGAGAGAGTGGTCAGCAGTTATTCCTACGACCAAATAAAGAAGCACTATAAGTATGCTTTCCCAGCGCTCCTGGGAGTCAATCACAAAAGGACCAATCCTTACTTCTTTTATCGAGACTGCATCCATGCCCATTATAGTCTTTCTTATGTGAAGGATATCCTGGATGGAGTTTATGACCCCTATTATTACTTCAAAATGCAGCGGCTAAAATCCCGGGTAGCAAGCCCCGTATAATTGGCAAGGGCGACCAGAGCGCAAATTCCACCGTTACCTTCTTAGCCAAATCATTATCTTTGTATCGGAACACTATTAATGATATATTTGTTAAAAGCGTTATAATTCGTCAAATAACGATTTCAGGCATCAATGCATAAAATCAAGTTAGCGATTTGGGTATTATTATTTTGTGGATTACAGGCGGCGCAAGCCCAGGAGCTTGTGATTCATTGCATAAATATCGGCCAGGGGGATTGCACTTTAGTTCAATCTCCTTCGGGCGTTAATCTGATGGTTGATTCAGGACCTCCAGCAGGGCAATCTCATCTTATCAGTTATTTGGCAGGAATCGGAGTTGACCGCATTGATTATTTGATATCTACCCATTACCATTCCGACCATATCGGGGGGACCGATGCCATTGTAAATAATGGAATCGAAATCGGGATTGCCTACGATAGAGGGTGGAATTATTGCAGCTCGAGTTATGAAGATTATTATATCACGGCGGTTGCGGGCGTTCGCCAGACTATTAATGAAGAGCAGGTCCTCGATCTTGGCGGCGAGGTCTATTGCCGAGTGGCAGCCGCCAACGGCCATGGCCTTTTGAACCCCCCATTCATCGATGAAGGATGCTCTGGAGGCGGCACAAACGATGAGAACGACTTCTCGGTTGCCATGGTAATCAGCTTTCGTGATTTTCAGTTTTATGTTGGAGGAGATCTTTCAGGGGTGACTAACGGCACCTACACCGATATTGAAACTTCAACTGCCCCTATTATCGGCGACGTGGAAGTTTATCAGGTCAATCATCATGGATCTTATGCCAATTCCAATCAGTATTTCCTTGACACTATTGACCCTGAAGTATCGGTTATCTCTGTTGGCGAAAATAGTTATGGTCATCCCCATGCCGCCACAATGCAAAGGTTATTGGCGACTTCGGTCGTCTATCAAACCGGAGATGAAAATGGGAATATCGTTGATGGCGATATCGTTATTAGGACGACCGGCGAGCACAGCTATACAGTCAATGGCGATTTCTATAATATCGGCTCCGGTGAAATTACTCCTGTGGCGGATATTCAAACCAATTACGCCGAATATCAGGGACAAGCGGTTACAATCGAAGGGGTGGTTACGCTTTCGGCAGGCGTTTTGAATCCGTTTTCGACCGACGCCTATATAGAAGATAATTCCGGGATGGGAATAAACATTTTCGATCTCGGGATTCTGGAGACATTGCTACGCGGAAACAAAGTTTCGATATCAGGAATCGTTGGAGAATATGAAGGCATAACCCAGATATTTAATATAGTCGATGATCAACTTATTTCACAAGGGAACGAGCTTCCATCGGGGCGGGTCTATGAGACAGGCAATGTCGATGATTACGCATTCGAGGGAACACGGGTTTGGACGCGCGGGATTGTGATGGATAAGCAGAGGCAGGGCGATGGATGGCTCATCTCAATTGATGATGGAAGCGGCATCTGCGATGGGTTGTGCCCTGACCGCGCTAATGTGGACCTGAGTTGGGTGGAGAACGGAATCGATCTGGTATTGAATGGAGTGCTCAGGATTGTTATAGCTGAGAACGACACTTCCTACTCGCTTTTAGTGGCTGATAGCGATGATATCAGCATTTACTCGGATGTTTCCGACATACAAGCGGATACTCCAACTGGCTTTGCTCTGATGCAGAATCTTCCCAATCCTTTTAACAATTCAACTATTATTTCATATCGTATCGCAGGACCTGATTCGCTTCCGATTTATGTGAGCCTGGACATATTCAATATCCTTGGTCAGAAAATTGGGAATCTTATTAATGCAACCCAGTCACCTGGGCAGTATAGCAATTATTGGGATGCGGCAGGCCAGGTTTCCGGCATCTATTTTTGCCGCTTACAGGTCGGAGCTCAATCCTGCATTAAGAAGATGATCTTGCTAAAATAACGGCTCTCCATCGTGAAGGCTATGCTAATATTGTTTTGAGAACCGAATGCAAAGGGGTTGGCAAATAGCCAAATGATTGCGTTGCCTTACTGATGACGAAACTCACATCCTTCGGGCGGGCAACCATCGAGGGGACATCCGCCATTATTGATGGCAATATCAAATCCTTCTCAAAACCATAAATCTCCTGCATTTTCAATCCGAACTGCAATCGGCTCAACTTCTCAGCTCCACCGATATGATAGATTCCACCGGGGGTATTCGTATTAATGGCAGATTCAATCGCCTGAGCGGCGTCGGCCGTATATAGAGGCGTTCGTATCTGGTCGGCAAAAAAACGCACCCTTTCCCCTCTTCGAATCTTATCCATAGTATCTTTGACATATCCCTTTTTATGCGGCGAGTCCGGCCCATATAATAAAGCGACACGGAAAATTATATTGTCTGAGGAGATATCCGACACCGTCTCTTCAGCGGCGAGCTTGGATTTGCCATAGACATTTATTGGATTCGGCAGGTCGGATTCGATATAATCTCCCTTTTCGCCGTCAAAAACCAAATCGGTGGAGATATGAATTATCCGAATGCCATGCCTTGCGCAAATCTCTGCGATTACAACGCTGCCATCACGATTGATGGCCATCGCTTCGTCAGGATTCTTTTCACACCAATCGACATCGGCAGAGGCGGCGCAATGAACCACATAGCCCGGTTTGAATCGTTCGATGCAATCTTCTACCGTTACGGGTTGGGCAAGGTCGATTTTGAAAAACTGCACCGGCACTGCTGAAGCGAGATGATTATGAAATGTGCCGGCTACCTCAAAATCGCCATTGAGGAGGAATACCAAATGATAGCCCAAGAAGCCGGCGGCGCCGGTGATTAAAACACGAGTTTTCATGATAATAGCATATTAATTTCCAAGGACATTGATTACAATTGTTTTGTAGCTACTCTCCAATTCATTTGCAAAAAGGGGATCATCCGGTTTATAATATGACCGGAGGGATAGACCTAATCGGCAAGGCAGCGGTCTTGAAAACCGCCGGGCGTAAGCCCATGGGGGTTCGAGTCCCCCTCCCTCCGTTTGACTCCAGAATAGAACGGCCTGCTCAGGATAATGGCGGCTTTGGGGAGTCAATGTAAAGTCTAATATTCTATGATCAAAGGAATCCTTATGAATAAAGCAATGTTAAGTAAGCAAATCAATGGGGAGTTGATTGACCAGCTAAAAGACGATTCAAGGGCCCTTTTATCTTTCTTACAAAATCAAAGCGATAGGACTGTCATTTATGCTTTAGAAAAACTTGGAAGATTGAAAAATGGTAACAGTCGAGAGCCGTTGCTGAGTCTATTAAATAGTCCTAATGAAATCGTCAGGGTCTTGGCAATAAAAAACCTAGCTAAGATTGGGGATACTTCCCTTCTATCTACTTTCGCCAAATATGCAGGTTCAGACGAAAGTACCCAGGTTCGGCGTGAATCGGTTTCTGCAATCGGAAGATTAAGAAACGAAGAGACAATACCTATATTAGTAAAACTCTTAGGAGATAACGATCCTAAGGTTGTAATGCAGGCCATAAGAGGTTTGCTTGTTTTTTCTCGCAGAAATGAAGTCAGAAAATACTTGGAAAAATTAGTGAATCACCCAAATGAATTGATAAAGGAAGT
>PFXJ01000007.1:5582-6296 GCA_002791595.1 candidate division Zixibacteria bacterium CG_4_9_14_3_um_filter_46_8 | reverse complement strand
AGTATGTGATAATTCTTGGGTTATATTAAGGTTACGATTCTCGAGCCAATTTTAAAAGCGCTTAGCCTCATTTGTCTCAATATGCTTGACTATTCGTCTCATTTTGATACGATTAATGAGGTATGGGTGATATAAAGCTAACGCCACGACAGGCAAAAATTCTGGATGTTCTTTCTCAAACTCCAGTTACTGGTATCAAGATTGCTGAAAAGACAAAAGATTTTTATCCGATGTCGAAGGCAACCCTGATGAGGGAGCTTGCCTTTCTTAAAGATCAAAAATTAATTAAAGTTCAGGGAAAAGGGAAAAATATTGTTTATACTTCTTTACAAGATTCGTTTTTGAAATACGTAGACCTTGATGAGTATTTTAGTGAAAATTCTCATACAAGAATCAAAGGATCAAAAAACTTTAATTTAGGTGTTGTTAATAAATTCGAAAACGCTTTTTCAAGTGAGGAAAAGAAAGAACTAGACTCTGTGTCAAAAAAATTAAGTGAACAGAAAAGGAAAATTGATCCAAGTATTTTTAAAAGGGAAATTGAACGCTTTACGGTTGAATTTTCTTGGAAGTCTTCAAAAATTGAAGGAAACACCTATTCGCTTTTGGAAACAGAGATATTAATAAAACAAATGAAGGAAGCGGTGGGGCACACAAAGTATGAGGCGATAATGATCCTTAATCACAAAAATGCAATCGATTATATTTTGCAAA
>PFXJ01000007.1:0-5564 GCA_002791595.1 candidate division Zixibacteria bacterium CG_4_9_14_3_um_filter_46_8 | reverse complement strand
CTATTGACTACAAAGTGGGCTTGCAATATATTATTATGGTAGTATATGTGTCAAGATGCTCAGATTCGTAAACAAGAAAAACCAACCCTCTGGATCTCGGTTCAATGATGGTAGCCAGGGATAGAGCTCATGCCTAAATTTAGGCAGTATCGACATGCCTGTCGCTAAGCGTCAACTATAAAAGGATCTTTCGCCAAGACAGAATGCGCAAACTCTCCATAGCCATTATTGATCTCGTCGCCAAGGCGCCCACGCGGAGCTATTGGGGACGGGTCATGTATGCAAATTTCGCCAGCATTATGCCCCAGGTTATCGCCAGATGGAGCGAAGAACAGGGGCATAAGGTTACCCTTGTCTGCTATACCGGACGGGAAGATCTTTCCAAGGTGCTTCCTGATAGGGTTGACATGGTCTTTATCAGCACGTTCACTGAAGCGGCGCAATTGTCTTATGCTTTGAGCAATATGTTTCGCTCAAAAGGTGCGGTAACGGTAATAGGTGGTCCTCACGCCCGTTGTTACCCGCAGGATGCGCAGAAGTACTTTGACTATGTTCTTGGTTTTACCGACAAGGAATTGATCCTCGACGTTCTAAGGGACTGCGCCCAGCATCGGCCTGAGGGAATGTGCCTTTCCGCCGGACACCATCCTACAGAACTGCCGGGTGTTAGTGAACGATGGAAATTCATTGAACAGACTCTTCGGAAAGCGCCATTCATCAAGATTGTGCCCCTGATCGGCAGTTTAGGCTGTCCTTACACTTGTGGATTCTGCATTGACTCGTCTGTCCCTTACCAACCGCTGGGTTTGGAACGGATGAAGGAGGATTTACGATTTCTCCTCAGTAAGGTAGGCCGACCGCGCATCGCCTGGCACGACCCTAATTTTGGTGTCCGTTTTGACGAATGTATTGACGCGATTGAAGAGGTAGTGCCTCCAGACCGCATCGATTTCATCGCCGAAACCACCCTTTCGCTCCTATCGGAACCGCGCCTGAAGCGGCTCAAGAAGAATGGTTTCAAGGCGCTCCTGCCCGGAATTGAATCATGGTACGGCCTTGGTAATAAATCAAAGACGGGTAAGAAGATGGGAATGGACAAAGTCAACCAGATCTCCCAGCACGTTAATATGATTCTGCGGTATGTACCCTATGTACAAACGAATCTCATTCTTGGGCTGGATGTTGATTACGGACAAGAGCCATTTACGCTTACCAAGCGGTTTTTGGACCTAAGCCCGGGCGTGTTTCCAGCATATTCTTTGCTCTCGGCGTTTGGACAAGCGGCGCCGTTGAACCTAGAACTCCAACGTGCCAATCGGGTCCTGCCGTTTCCCTTCCATTTTCTGAACAACAATCAAGCAATGAACGTAAGGCCTCAGAACTACTCCTGGCCGGAGTTTTATGATCATCTCATTGATGTAACAAAATACTCCTTCTCGAAAAAGATGATTTTCCGGCGTTTTAATGCAACCAGGGGAGCGATCCCGCGGTGGTTGAATGTGGTGCGGGCGATTTCATCAGAAGGTTTCGGTAGGATACGATACTTTACTGAAGTGCGTCGGCGGTTGGACACAGACCGTAAGTTCCGGCGTTTCTTTGAGCAGGAAACCACGGAAATTCCTCAGTTTTATGTGCAACGGGTACGCGATGAGTTGGGCCCGTTCTGGGAATGGCTGCCGAAGGGCGCGTTGCACCACGATCCCAATGCCTATCTGATGTCCCAGCAGGAGCGGCCGTTTCCTATAACGCGCACATAGTTATTCGCCTATCAGTTTTATGTATGAGATATCGGGAGCGGCCTTTTCCAGAAGCAGATGGCCAAGCTCATCGGGACAACTCTTTCGGCGAGAACGCCCACTTTATGTCACCGGGAGGAATGGGATGCATCAAGATTTTCCAACAGGATATAATGTGTGATGCAAAGTCCGAGGAAGGGGATTACTTGAGATTATATTGTCTCAGCCGGTCATAGAGCTTGGAGCGGGAGATTCCGGTCGAGTCGGCGATTTTTTCGATATCGCCATCGTATTTTTTGTGGCAGTGTTCGATTAGTTCGCGTTCCAGATCGGCGAGCGTTTTGCCATCCAAATAGCCTGCAATTATCATCCTTTGCTCCGCAGATTCTTTCGGTATTTTGCGCATCTCCCGATTGGCCAAAGTCCCCAGGGTAATGATGCCATCGCTGTCTTTAATCAGAGCTTCCACCACACCTTTTAACTCCCGAATGTTTCCCGGCCAATCACGATGCTTCAGAGTTTCAATCGCCCTGTCGGAAATTTCCGGCCTTTCGTTTCCAGTTCTATTCGCCCAACCCTCTATAATGGAATATACGAGAGCGGGGATATCCTCTATGCGCTCGGAAAGCGGGGGTACGTGGATGCTAATCTTCTTGATGCGGTAATATAAGTCCTCTCGGAAAAAGCCATTTCCCACTGCCTTTTCCAGGTTTTTGTTGGTAGCATAGATGAGCCTGAAGTCAGCTTTGATCGGATTCTCACCTCCAACCCTGTAAATAGTTTTGTCCTCAATCACTCGCAGGAGTTTTGCTTGAAGCTCGATGGGAAGCTCCCCGATTTCATTGAGCAGGAGCGTTCCGCCAGACGCCAGTTCGAAATATCCTCTTCGGGAATCAACGCCAGTAGCCGCCTTCTTCTCAACGCCAAAAAGCTCGCTCTCGATCATCGATGATGGTCGCTCCGGCAGGTTGCAATTGATGAAGGGAGCGTTTCGGCGAGGTGACAATTTGTGAATTGTCCCGGCGGCCAGGTCCTTTCCTGCACCGGTAGGCCCCAGTAACAAGACCGGCTCATCGCTTAAAGCGGCTTTTTCCAATGACTTGAACAACTCAATTGCTACTGGGCTCGAACCGACCATGCCGAGTTCGCTGAATTTCTTTATTAACTCAGATGGATCCTCATTGGATCGCCGAATAGCGTTCAGGATACGATTCTTGAGGAGCGATTCGCTCCCGGATAACATATCGGTTTCGAGGTAATCGTAGGCGCCCAGATTAATGGCTTGCTCGGCAGAAGTAAAATCGCCATAGCTGGTAAGCATTATCACCGGGATGGAATCAGTGATTCCTCTTATTTTCCTGAGTATATGGATCCCCTCATTATGTTTATCTTTTATCGGGCCAATCAATTCATTATCGGGAATCTCCTGAAAATTTCTGTCCAGCAATATCAGGTCGATTTTATTTTCCTTAAAGTAATTATCCAGATTCAAAGCATTTCTCAGATAATGGAAATTGAATTCCTTGGAGAGAAATTCCCGGCAATAAGCAAAAGTGCCATCTGAATCGTCAATAATCAGAATAGTCCGCATTCTCTGAACTTCATCATAAGTGAATCCTGCAGGTCATATTCATTTACATATTCCCTTTGGTTGTCACGCCATCGATAGATCTTCCCGAGTAGATTCTTTTCTCTTTCGCCAAAATCGGATGCTATCATTCCATCTTTTTTCAATTTGGTCCACCAATTATTAAATAATTTTTCGTCATAATCGATGCTGGCCATCTGCATGGAATTAGGTGTTATAATCATCCTTCCGTCGGTAACCTGGAAAACGTATAGGTCCTCTGGTTGTCCGATTAGAAAGCAATTGTAAAATCGAGGGGCTTCAATCGTTTCCGATTCAACTATTCCTATGCTATCCACATTCTCCATTACATAATATATTTCCTCTGCGGATGCTATATTCGTATCCGGATATGGGGCGCCTTGGAATTCGCCGCTTCTAAACATAACTCTTGTAAGTATCAATCTATTATCCATAAGCATATTAGCGCCGGCAATTATAGGGTTTCTTAATGAGGCCTTGTCTTCAAATTCAAATATATCGACTTTGCCGAAATGAATATATCTCTGGATTACATCTCCATAGCGGTCCAAGATGGCCATCTGGGAAATGCCATTGGAGAAATTAGCCATTGTGATAATCTCTGGAAAGTTATCATAGTTGATGTCCATCACCAACATTTGTGTTACGATGGCATCGGCCTCTGGCCGATTAATGACTACCCTTAGAGCCATATTCTTGTCATACTCTATCGGATATTCCCATTCTTCATCGCCGGTCGCATCGAAGCACTGAATAACTCCGGCAATAGTCTTTCTCTCGCCAGGCGGTGGCAGTACAATGGCCACCATCTCATCATCGCCATCCTTATCGATATCTGTGCAGATAGGGCCTACCGAGTCTCCAAAAGCGATTTTGATCGCGGACGGAACGAAATTTATGTTATGATTCCCGCCGCTCTCGGTCCTTAGCGTTATGAATTCGAATTCGTCGGGCCTATTTTCCCCCGATGAAATCCCTGGAGCAAATCCGGCGATATAATAATAGCCCTCTGGGTAGATCAAACGCTTTCCGCCAACGACAAAAAAGAATATTCCGAAAAGGACTAAAAGCACCATCACCTTCACTGTCTTATCCCATCTCTTAAGACGCAAGGAAACCTTCCCAGCTTGGCTCATCTTGGGAACGTCTATTCCAATAGTAACCGCTGTGCCCTTATCCTTTACGCTATCTACCGCAAATTTCCCCCGACGATTTAAAAACTCGATATATTCCTCAACAATTCCCAACCCTGATCCGGTTTCTTTGCCCCGGGTGAACCCTCTGCGATGATAATTAGCCAACGCTTCGGCATCCATCCCGCAACCGGTATCGGATATTACTATTTGCATATTGTCTCTTGCTCCGGGAACCGCACGGTATTCGATCGTTACCGAGTTATTTTCCCCTTTCACTTCGCATGCTTCGATGGCGTTCACGATCAAATTCCGAAGGATATCCCGCCAGGTGGAGGTTTCGTTAAATGGAACCGTAATCTCCCGTTTGCCGGTGGGGATTTTGGAGATAATTTTTATCTTATTTCGGGCAGTTACTTCACGATAATCATTAAGGGTTTCATCTCCTACATCCTTCAAGAGATTGGCAATGTCGAAACCGAAGCGGCTGCATTCCTCTACGAATACTTTTCTGGCTTGATCTCTTAATTGCGGAAGAGTTCGTTTAATCCCTTCAAGGTCTCTGCGGATGGCGAACTTCTTAAGCGTATTTTCGGTATTGAGCATCGCCCATAGACTGCGGCTTGGAGGAAGGCTCTCCAGAATGATATCCAAATTTTCCTCAAATTTCTGATTGAGCTCGATAATTGCCCCCACCAAGTTATTTTCGTAATCGGATTCCCCTTGCTCGACTCGGCGCAGGAAGGGGAATATCTTCTTATCGAATAGCCCTTTGATTTGATGATAGAAACTTTGTTGAATATGGAGAACCTTCGATGGGCTTATACGGCTTCCACGGAGAATGAATTTGATAAGGAATTTTGTGGCTTTAAGATACAGTCGGATTGTATTCATATTTATCGGCCTCAAATGTCATGTTATTCTTTATATAATAATTAGAATCAAATATCAATTATAAAGAATGCAAATATCGTTCCAATCTTGGAATGTGGCCGCCAAGCGCCATTTTTGAACGGGTAGGCGGGCGGGCTTGCCACCCGCATTGGGGGGTGTCGGGGGTAAACCGGCCGACCTACCATTTCCCTC
>PFXJ01000066.1 GCA_002791595.1 candidate division Zixibacteria bacterium CG_4_9_14_3_um_filter_46_8 | reverse complement strand
ATAAAAAGGAATTCTTAAGTCATAATTTGCCATCCGTAGACATTGCTATCAATTCTGGGCTCAATAAAAAGACAATTCATAACATGTTCAATTCTTCAACCAGGGAAATTGTAATTAATGCCTCTAGCAAGCATTATGATGCATTATTTGAAGTAATAAGAAACTTAGTAGAAACAGAACGCGACCTTGACCTATCATTGACAATTAAATTCAAGGGCGTGAGCATCGATCTAAACGTTAGCGAGAGCTTGATTGTTATAAATACTCTGGCAGTAAAGAGAGCCGAAATTAGGGGAGGTTTATGGAGCACAGCGGGCAAGAGAGTTGAAAAACCCTTAATGCAAACTCTTTGCAAGTTGTACCGAGTCCCGAACAATAATTACGCTGCAAGAATCAAAGGCAAGGAAATCGAAGATTCAGATTTCGAGAGAGAGATTGACTTTTATTTGATTGTGGGGGATTTGCAGCACAAATGTGAAGTTAAGTTAATGGGGATAGGTAATCCCGAGAGCGCAGACGCAGTGATCGCGAGACGAAGCAAGGTATTCATTGCCGATAAGCTTTCAGAAAGGAACAAGAGGCAATTGGATAGCCTGGGTGTCGAATGGGTTGAATTGAGAAGTGAGTTGGGATTTAGAAGATTCGAAACTGTTTTGAGTAATCTAAGAATACCGCACTCAAATTTTGTTGATAATTTTGATGAAAAAATGGAGTCGATATTTAACGAGATTTTCAAATAGCTATATTTATCTAAATTAAAACTCTCAGGATATTCCAGTCCTATTCCGATGTTCGAATCGCCGCAACATATAATATTTATCTAAATATATCACGCAAGAAATCCCTATTCTAGACCTATACCGCCTTAATCGGTCCCTCGGCTTTGCCCTGTATGAATTGCTGAACAATGGGGTTGTCGGTAGATTTCACTTCGTCGGGCGATCCGGTGAAAATTATCTTGCCCTCGTAAATCATTGCGATACGATCGGATATTTTATAGGCGGAAACCATATCGTGGGTAACGCAGATTGAAGTAACATTGAGTTCTTCACGCATCCTGATTATCAGTTCGTTGATGGCATCGGCCATAATCGGGTCCAACCCGGTGGTGGGTTCGTCATAGAGGATATATTCTGGATTCATAGCAATAGCGCGTGCTAAGCCGACGCGCTTTTTCATTCCCCCGGAAAGTTCCGCAGGTTTGAGATGCTCAACATCTTTCAACCCTACGGAGCGGAGTTTTTTGCTGACGATTTCGCGGATTTCCGGTTCGGGAATTTCGGTATGCTCACGAAGCGACAGCCCCACATTTTCATCGACCGTCATTGAATCGAAAAGCGCGGCTCCCTGAAAGAGCATTCCGAAACGGCGCCGAAAAGCCATCAACTCTTTGCGGCTGAACGCCAGCACATTTTGGCCATCTATTAATACGTCGCCGGAATCCGGCTCCAATAGGCGGATGATATGCTTGAGCATTACTGACTTGCCAACGCCGGAGCGTCCAATGATTGTCAATGTCTCTCCCTTATTTATGGTCAAAGAAGCGCCATCGAGGACCTTTTTCTTTCCGAATGACTTATGTAGATTGATAAGCTCAATCATCGGAGTTCAATCCATCCTGGTTTCATTAAGATTTAGACCGTTAATCCAGTTGAGCTTCCACATTATCCAGAATATATTTGTGCACTGCCGGCGAGGCGGCGAGAAATCCTTTGCTCTGAAATACATCATCTTTAAGATATCGTAAGGTCTCTCCATAAATATCGGTCATCAGACCTCCTGCCGCTTCGAGTATCGCTTGCGGGGCGCAGCTATCCCATTCCTTGGCTTTGCCTGACGGATGATAATAAAAATCGGCGCGGCCGGTAGCAACAACGCTGATTTTCAGCCCCACGCTGCCCGTGATGAATTGTTTTTTTATCTTCAATTCGGAAATCATCTTATCCACGACCTTCGGCCTATGAGAGCGGGAGACGGTGATAGTAAGATTATCCTTGTCGAAGCTCCTCGCCAATTCAATCTTCCTGCAATTCCCTTTGTCCTCCCAGAAAGCGCCATTATTTTTACTGCCATAGAACAACCATCCGCGGGCAACCTGATTTACAACACCCATAACTGGCACCGAATTTTCACAAAGGCCGATCATTATGGCAAATTCACCATTACGCGAAATAAATTCCTTAGTGCCATCCAGAGGATCTATGATCCAGACGAATTTCCTTTCTCTTAAAGCAGGAACCAGTGATTGTTGAAATGATTCTTCAGATAAAACGCCATCATCCGGGAATTGTTCGGTTAACCCCTGCTCCAGAAATTCACTCACAGCCATATCGGCGGCAGTAACCGGGTCATTTACGCCTTTGAAATTAATTTCGAGGTCTGCACCATAAAACCCCAAAGCGATTTCACCTGCCTTCTTTATCAAATCAATAGCGCAAGTCAGTCTTTTTGCAATAGGCATAAATCCTCATCCGAATAATAAGTGAGCGATCATATAATCAGAAACCAAAATCAGCACGGAGGAAAGAACTACTGCCTTAGTAGTTGAGGAACCGACTCCTTCCGCGCCACCTTCGGTGATAAAACCTTGATAACATCCAATAATGGCGATTATTGAACCGAATATACAGGCTTTGAGCAATCCGGCAAATAAATCCTGCAATTCAAAAAATGCTTTAAGCCCGTTCAGAAAGGTATATGAGGTAATGTTGACGAACCACACCGAGACTGCCAGTCCGCCCAGGATTGCTACGAAATCTGAGAAAATGGTGAGAATTGGGAGCATGACGAGCCCGGCCAGATAGCGAGGCATCACCAGGAATTCCACTGGATCGAGAGCCATTGTCTCCAGAGCGTCTATCTGCTCAGTGACTTTCATAGTGCCAAGCTCGGCCGCAACGGCGGCGCCGACTCGTCCAGCCACGACCAAAGCTGTAAGAACCGGACCCAATTCGATGACCACTGCCTTGCCGACAGCAGTGCCGAGATATCGGAGCGGAACATACCCCTGAAATTGATAGGCCGCCTGCACTGCTGAGACAGCGCCGGTAAACACCGAAGTGAAGATAACCAGGGGAAGTGAATTCACTCCCATAAAGACCATTTGTTCAACCACGAGGTGACGTCTTTTGACGGCCATCGGGATTGAGAGGATTATGGATTTGCACAGAAGGGCCAGGCTACCAGTCCCTTTGAAAAAGCGAAGTATCTTTTGTCCGAAAAGACTGAGGAACTTTTCTATCGGCTTATTTAGATCAGTGGTATCCAAATCAAAAGAGCAATTTATATGTTATGAAAGATGGCAAGCACTGCACCGATAACCCGTGGCAAGCTCCACCATTTCCTAAAAGGGAGCATCTGCGCTCATAGCCGGTTCTTTATAATGGGCATCTAATTCATAGAATGCGGCAAATTCCTTCACAAAGGCGAGCTTGATTGTACCAGTCGGACCATTGCGTTGCTTACTGATTATTACTTCGGCGACATTCTCCAAGGAATTGCCATCCTTATCCTCAGTTATTCCATATTGGGCAGGACGATATATGAACATCACAACATCAGCGTCCTGTTCGATGGCGCCGGATTCACGTAAATCAGCCAGTTGTGGACGACGTTCACCGCCTCGCTGCTCAACTTGCCGACTTAACTGTGATAGCGCCACGACCGGCACATCGAGTTCCTTGGCCATTGCTTTCAATGAGCGGGATATGTAAGCTATTTCTTGCTGTCGGTTCTCGGCAGATTTGGGTCCCTGCATCAGTTGGAGATAATCTATGATTACCATGGATAGCTGATGTTGTGATTTTAGCCGTCTTGCCTTTGCTTTCATCTCCAGCACACCGATGCTGGCGGAATCGTCGATAAAGATTGGAGCTTCATTCAGGGGGGCCGCCGCCCGAGCCAAACTTGTCAATTCAAAATCCTTGAGCTTGCCCTGGCGCAACCTATGTCCCGAAACTTTCGCGCGGCTGCAAAGCATCCTTTGAGCAAGCTGTTGCTTGGACATCTCCAAACTGAAATAGGCTACGGTGCCGATATTCAACCCCACATGCTCAGCGATTCCCAGGCTGAATGCCGTTTTCCCCATCGATGGCCGGCTGGCAATGACTATCAAATCAGATTTCTGGAATCCCGCGGTCAATGAATCGAGTTCTTTAAAACCTGCGGCAACTCCCGGAAGCTGGCCTTCTTTGCCGTCATAAGCTTCAATGACCTCGAAAGTCATCGGAATGATATCTGATAGCTTAGTCCAGGATTGCCTAAGACGATTTTCTCTTATGGAGAATATCTGGTGTTCGGCTCTATCAAGCAGGTCACCCACCTCTTGTGCGGGATCGTAGCATTCAGAGATAATACTTGTAGCAGTGGTAATCAGAGCGCGGAGGGTTGATTTTTCTAAGACGATCTCACTGTGTTCGCCGACCAAGGCCGATGTCGCCACCGATTCGGTCAGGGTTATTATATAACCCCTTCCCCCAACATCATCCAATTGCCCTTTTTTTTCGAGATGTTCAGAGAGAGTATAAATGTCAGTCGGCTCTCCCTTATCGAACAATTCAGTAATCGCTTTGAATATTTTGCGATGGGCCTCACGATAGAAATTCTCGTGGCTAATGGTTTCAATCGCCTTGGAAACGGCCTCAGGATCAATAAGCATAGCGCCCAGGATGGCTTGCTCTATTTCGACCGCTTGTGGAGGGAGATGCTCGTGAGTGGCTTTCTGTTTGGCCATAATCAGCAAGTAAAGATAAAAGGGTTAATCAATCAACCGAATTTTTCCTCGGGGAGATTATTTATTTTGAGATAATAACGTCTAAGGCGCTTCATATCTTCCCAGGTGGGGCGTTTGTATTGCTCAGAGCGCAAAAGCGCCGCGGGGTGATAAGTAACAAACACGCGCACATCGTCATATTGATAGTCATTTTCGCGCAATCTCCCCAAGGTGGATTTTGCACCTAATAGAAATTGGGCGGCAATCCGTCCAAGACAACATATAATCTGCGGTTTGATCATCTCGATTTGTTTGCTTAGATAAGGAAAACACTGTTGAACTTCCTCCGGTTCGGGATCACGGTTTTCGGGAGGACGGCATTTCAAAATATTGGCGATATAGACCTCTTCACGGGTGAAATTAACCGATTTGAGAATTTTATCGAGCAAGTGCCCGGCGCGACCGACAAAAGGTATTCCCTGAAGGTCTTCATCACGGCCAGGGGCTTCACCAATAAGCATTAATTTTGCGTGAGGATTTC
The DNA here is from genome assembly GCA_002791595.1 of candidate division Zixibacteria bacterium CG_4_9_14_3_um_filter_46_8. GTDB lineage: Bacteria > Zixibacteria > MSB-5A5 > UM-FILTER-46-8 > UM-FILTER-46-8 > UM-FILTER-46-8. Next base: position 1,172 of record PFXJ01000066.1, on the reverse strand, counting down.
CGCACCCGAAAACGAATTTTGTCCGGACCTTACCCAGAGGGCATTGTTGGCAATTTTCGATTTTCTCGCGGAATTGCTCTAATGTCAGAAATAAATCGAGGGTCTCTTCCGAATAGATTTCCTTCTCGCCAGCATCAAGCAGTTGCTTGATGTAAAGCCTTCGCAGATTGATGGTTCCTGAAGTCTGAGGTGATTCCATTTGTTAATCTCTGACCAATCGAATCGCTCTTTGGAGGATTTCAATCGCCAATTGTCGCTTGGGCATAAGCGGAAGCTGGTTAATTGTGCCATCGGGCCAGATAATATCGACGCGATTAGTGTCTGTATCAAAGCCGGCACCTTTTTCATTAGGATTGTTAAGGACAACAAAATCGAGGTTCTTTCCCCCTATTTTCCTGCTGGCATTTGCAATAGCATTATCTGTCTCCAACGCAAAGCCAACCACTACTTGGGAATTCTTGAGCCGCCCGACCGACTTAAGTATATCCTCGGTCGGTTTCAATTTGATTGAGATATCGCTATCGCTTTTCTTGCCTTTACCCTCCTCTGGGTTGGCAGGCGTATAATCGGCAACTGCGGCTGACATCAACAGGAGATGGCATCCAGCAAAATGTTCCTTAACGGCTCCCGCCATCTGCGATGCGGTCCGGACTTTAACCAGATTTATGCCTCTGGGTTCTGGAAGCATGGTTGGTCCTGTGATCAATGTAACATCGGCGCCCTCGGCTCTGGCTTCGATGGCAATAGCATAGCCCATTTTCCCCGAGGATCGATTGGAGATATATCGCACTGCATCAATGGGTTCCTCGGTTCGGCCTGCAGTGACCACTACTTTCTTGCCCTTCAAGCTTCCCGCAATGGAGAAAATTTTAAGAGCCCCATCAAGAATGGCGGCAGGCTCCACCATCCTGCCCTTTCCCACCCAGCCGCAGGCGAGATCTCCAGAGTCCGGGCCAATAAAATAAAAGCCAAATGATTGCAGAAGCTCAACATTTTTCACTACCGCCGGATAATCCCACATATTCGAATTCATTGCGGGGGCAATGAGAACGGGGCAGGATGAAGCTGAAAAGACCGTGGTGAGAAGGTCATCACAGATTCCGCTGGCGGTTTTGCCAATGAAGTTGGCAGGGGCCGGCGCCACAATAAGCAACTCGGCCCAATCTGCAAGA
>PFXJ01000046.1:6582-7640 GCA_002791595.1 candidate division Zixibacteria bacterium CG_4_9_14_3_um_filter_46_8 | reverse complement strand
CAACTGCATTGCGAAAAAGCATTGGCATATACAATTCCATCATCAGCCAGCCTCAGAATGTTGGGTGTTTCTATGTTGTAGCCATCGCTCGAAAGCCAGTCGTGGCGCAGGGCATCAACAATAATAAAAAAGATATAAGGCTTTGCGGCCATCCTTTCGGTATCAGAGGTATTGCCGTAATTATAAGTGAATAACTCGTCCCCTGTTGCAGGTTCTGAAACCAAAGTGGGCGTGAGAATGGCAACGACGATCACATAAGAAATCAATCCTGCCCATTGCCACTTAATCCTGATTGATGAAACCAGCCTTCTAAATATCCAAAATAAGATTAATGAGCATAAGAAGAGGGCATAGATAAGTAAGGTTCCCATTGCGAGACCTTCAGGCGATTGGTAAGAAGTCCCCGCGACAAATTTGAATAGAATGCGAAAGTAAAACGGTGCCGCCAAGGCAGTCGCGGTGGCGGAGAAGAGAATATAGTCCAGGAAACGGCCATTGCCGCTTCTTGCCGCTAATCCCGTTACGAGGAATGCAAAAAATGCAAAAACAAAGCTGATTACTGCGCCGACCATACCATAATACATTATGGCTATGGGAACTAAATTCAGCGCCGGTCGGGACGCCATTTGGCATGCGACGATTGACTCGGCTATGCCTGCCAGGGAACCGCCCAAAATCCCTGCGGGAATACTGATCTTAGCGTACGAAATCCATACGCGAATAATTCTTTTCAATGTGGATAACATTGAAAACCGACAACAAATATTCATAGTCAATAATGCTACACCGATTTGCCAATTTAATTATTTTGTAATTGTAAGTCAAATCAAAACATCGAGAGGATGAAACCACCATAATCCAATCGATTGTAAAGGACGAGGCGAGGAACATCGTTTCCTCTTATTCGTATCAAAAAAATAATCGCGATGGCATTGGCATCTGTGCAATTGTTGTGCCATCCAAACTGCAGATGAAACTACTGCCATTGGTTTCTTGTTCTTGACATTTTGTCAAAATAAAATATATTGATTCGTTTGAAATATCGAGCATAGCACATT
>PFXJ01000046.1:0-6549 GCA_002791595.1 candidate division Zixibacteria bacterium CG_4_9_14_3_um_filter_46_8 | reverse complement strand
GCAAAGAACGGGCGCCTGCCGTTTCCCAGGATAAAACTACTGAGGTTGAGGCTTACAAGGGAGGAAAAATCGAATATGATGCCTTTGAATGGAATTTCGGTTATGCGCCCGCCAATTCCACGGTGAAGCACACTTATTTGATTAAAAACACCGGCACGGACACGCTTAGAATTACCAATGTCAAGCCTTCCTGCGGGTGCACGTCGGCTCCTTTGCTAAAGGATGTTTTGGGCCCCGGCGAAAGCACCGGGCTTGAAGTTGGCTTTAAAACCTTAAAATTCATCGGGGAAGTAAAAAAGGATGTTCGTATTACCAGCTCCGATCCCAACGGTTCTTCATCGAAAATAGTCTTCAGCGCCAATATATCTAATCCGCATCCGGCGCTTAGAGTGGACCCGGAAATTATCGATTTTGTGCAGATACCCATAGGGCAAAAATCGAAACTGGTGACCAAATTGACAAATATCAGTAATTCCGATTTGACTTTGGTTACCATTGATAGCCCCAACAAGGACTATTTGGAATATAAATTCAAGCGAGACACCTTGAAACCCAATCAATCGACCGAATTGGAAGTGAGAATTTCCGAAAAGGCGCCAGTCGGAATTTTGCAGGAATCCATTACTTTGGATGTTAAGCCTTTGACCAACGCCCGACTCAGCATCCCGATTCGAGGCGAAATCATTCCAGGCAGATAATCCTAATATACGGATGAATAATTGCGAAGCCGCCTTACCAAAGGCGGCTTTTTCGTTTATTAGTTGCCACCGATGAGACTATGGAATCAATCGAATATGTATCGGGGTTCCACAATGAAGTTGATTTTGGTGGAAACTTCAGGTAATATTCACACGTCCGATTATGTAGATATAATATGAAAGTCAAATGTCATCCAAGATTCTCTCTGGCCATATTTCTCTGGTTATGCTGGCCTCTTGCCGCTATGCACGCAGGTGTAGCCGAGAAAAATGCCGCACCAATCGAACTACTTCACTCCGATGCTTTGGAAATTAAGAATTACGATGATGACATCATCATTAATCTGATCGGTAACGTTCGGTTAAAGCAGGACAGCACCTATATCTCCAGTGGCCGGGCGCTGTGGTATAAATCCGCCGGACAGGTTGTTCTAATCGACAGCGTCTTCTTGGAGGACAGCAAGGGCGGCACAGTCCTTGCCGATCGCGCCACTTATTACCGTAGCAGTAGGAAAGTAACCGCTATCGGGAATGTTCTTGCACATGCAGATTCCGGTAAGGTCATTATTACCGGTCAGCAAGCCGATTATCTCCGGGACAAGCAATATCTAAAAGTAACCGGCAATCCAAGGCTGACGGCAAAAGGCGAAAAAGACACTTCTTCTGTGGCGATTACGGCGCGAGTGCTGGAGTATCTGGGCGACCAAGATATGGGAATTGCCACAGATTCGGTGAGAATCGTTAAGGGGGACCTGTTGGCTACCGGCGATTATGCCCATTTCTACCGCAAAGATGAGTACGCGGTTCTGTCAGGCCGGCCAATTGCGAGGATCGAAAAGTCACAGCTTGAAGGCGATACAATTATCGTTTATACCGCTGACGAAAAAGTCTCACGTATCGGCGTGAAAGGCCAGGCCAAAGCCACCTATCAACCGGCGCCGGACAGCGCTGATCATAGCGCCAGTACCAGTATCCTGACCGGGGAGCGATTGGATTTCTTTTTCACAAGTGAAAAGCCGGACAGCTCAATTGTGATTGAGCACGCCACAAGTTTTTATCAACCCTCGTCCACTGACTCGGCATCAGGAACCAATGAAGCCTCCGGTGATACCATTAAGTTTTTTGTCGGCGACGAAAAACTTAAACGGGCGCTGATATTAGGAGGCGCCCGAGGGACTTATTATTTTATTCCGGAGGATGCTCCGCGGGATTCCGCAGTTCAGGACACAGTCCACTATATCGCCAACAGCATAGACTACCGGGCCGAGGATTCCTCCATCATTCTGGTTGGCAACTCCAACGTCGCTTACAAAAATATGAATTTGCAAGCTCATCGAATAATCTATGTCACCTCAAATGACTATGTCTTTGCCGAGGGTGATTCTGTGGTTGATGCCGACAGCTCTTATTATAAAAATCCTCCCATCTTAAATGACGGTCAGGACAAAATAATCGGCTACAAGATGGAGTATAACATAAAAAGCGAGAAGGGGCGCATCACTTATGGCGACACCCAGTTCGAAGGCGGTTTTTATGAAGGCAAAGATGTTAGAAAGATAACTGATGAAATCCTTTACGTCAAAGACGGTATCTATACTTCCTGTGACCTGCTTAACCCCCATTATGGTTTCAGGTCAAAAAGAATGAAATTGATCACCCGCGACAAAGTGATTGCCAAGCCGGTTATTATGTACATTGGCGATCTGCCGGTGGCGATTCTCCCATATTATATCTTTCCTATCAAGAAAGGGCGGCATTCAGGCTTCACAACTTTTGAAATCGGTAATTTCGAAAGGGGTGAGCGCTTTATACGGAATGTCGGTTATTATTGGGCGGCGACGGACTATTGGGACTTACAGGGCACTTTTGATTACTTCGAAGATTCCCATGTAGGCATCAATTTAGTCGGCCGTTATGTCCTGAGATACAGTCTAAGCGGGAATATAAGCGCATCCTATGTCCATGAATCCCGTTTCCAAAATATGACCAGGATTCGCCGCAAGAGATGGAGACTTAATTATGGCCACAATCAGACTCTGACCGAGACGATGGTCCTGGCGGCATCCGGCAGTTTTATGAGCGATAAGAGCTTTTCGCAGGATATCAGCTATGATCCCGAAGAGATTCGAAATCGGGAAATCAGTTCTCATTTCTCTTTGAGCAAGAAATATGACCAGGCATCTCTTACAGTTGCGCTCCAGCAAAATTGGAACCTCGATACCGATATCAGAACCGAACAACTGCCCTCGGTAAGGTATTCGCGGATGAATCAACCATTGATTCCATACGAAGAGCCGAAGAAAAAGAATGTTGAGAAGCATAAACTTTGGTATCACAATATATACTACTCATATACTTTTGATGGGCGTAATTACCGTCAAATAAACCGCCAGAACGGGCAGGATTTATGGAAAGAACATGCAACTGCCAATAATCGGCTATCTTTATCTTCGCCCATCAATATTGCCGGGGTGCTCACTTTGACTCCCCAGGGGAGCCTCCAGGAAAGCTGGTATTATATTCCGACAACTTACGATGCTGAGAGTCAAGGATTGGAAACCAAGGCCTTCAAACAAAGGCTCACCTACGATTTTGGAGCTTCTGCCAAAACCACTCTCTATGGCTCATTCGCCTTGAATGCCGGATTCGTGCAGGCCTTCCGCCATGTTATGACTCCCACTATTTCATATAATTGGAAGCCGGAATTCAAAAAAAATGCAGAATATTATGAATACACCGGCGTTGGCTCGGCGGGTGCGAAAGTGAATTCCATCGCTCTCTCGCTGGGCAATCTCTTTCAAATCAAGGGCAAATTAAAGGATAAAGAATATAAGCTTGACCTTTTTGCGCTCAATTCCAATACCGGTTATGATTTTAACCGTAAAGGTCAAAAATGGTCAACATTAAATACTACGATAAGTTCAACGACCATTCTCAGGCGGTTATCATTATCTGCGGATATGAGGCACAGCTTCTATTCCAAGAGTATTAGCGATACCTCGCCGGATTTTCTTCATCCCCGATTGTTAAACTTTAACATTTCCGCTTCTGTCTCCTTCGCAGGCAAGGGAGGCGCGGCGGCGCCAGCAACCCCGGAGGGTGAAATCGGGTATTTTCATCGGAAACGCACCCCGGAAACTCCAGCTCAGGCGCCATGGAGCCTGTCGCTTGCCGCACGCTATTCCGAGACCCGCGGCTCAGTGTCCAAAAGCATCACTCGCTGGGTCAATCTCAATTATGAAACCCCCATCACTTCCGGCTGGAGAACTAAATATGAGTGCCGATACGACGTGGAGGGCAAAAAGATCGCTGAACAGCAGCTCCAAATTTCGCGCGACCTCCATTGCTGGCAGGGAAGTTTTGTCTGGATACCTACCGGCTTTCGATCAGGCTACTATATCAAAGTTAATATAATTGATCTACCCGAAGTCAAAGTGGAAAAGAGCGAAGGTGGCATCAAAGGCGGCTATTACTAAATCCCCATTCCAATATCAGCAGTTTCTAAAAAAAATCGCTTCAAAAGTTATTTATCTATTGACAATTTCCTCGATGAGGTCTAAGGTTTTCAGGGCATAAGAGAGCATAAGCCATTAACCCCAAAAAAGGAGAGATTTAATCAATGAAAGAACAAATAGTAGCCAAGATGGCCAGTGAAGCCAAAATCTCCAAGGCTCAGGCTGGGCGAGCTTTGAAAGCTTTCTTCGATGGAATAACCACCGACCTCAAAAGAGGCAAGAGGGTCACTTTCGTGGGATTCGGGACTTTCAACATAAGCAAACGAAAAGCCCGTCAAGGACGTAATCCACAGACCGGCGAACCGATTAAAATAAAAGCCGCCCGAGTGCCGAAATTCAAAGCCGGCAAAGGCCTGAAAGACGCTCTGAACTGAGGTCATAAATCTCATACCAAGGCAGGATTCTCCATCCTGCCTTTTTTATTCTATTGAATTGACATTGCGGGATTTCCCATTATAGCTTTATGCAAACCATATAAAGACTGATTCCAGATGAACATTCCGACTAAAAAGATCGTCAAGTACCTTTTGGGTTTTCTAATCACTTTGATCGTCATTCTGAGCGCCGCTGCCATTGGGCTAAGGCTTTATTTCGACGATGAACGGCTGCGCTCAGTTGCGGCAGATCTTGCCGCAGAATATATTGATGCCGACTTCAAAATTGGGAAGATCGACATCAGCCTTTTCTCGTCCATAAATGTGGATGGTATATACATCGTCTCCGAGACTGACACTATCATCGGGTGTGATGGAATCGCCGTGAGTTACAGTTTGAGTAGGCTTTTATCGGGTGAGCTATATGTTAAAGGTGTTTCGCTAAACCATCCTTCGGCAAGTTTGAAGACATCACCTGAAGGCGAGCTCGACCTCTCCTGGTTAAAGCTCCCCAAGGGTCGTGTAATTTCCGATGAAAGCCGACTGGCGGAAACCGCCGCCGATACTGCCGCGAGTTTGCCCGTAATTATCAACCTTCGAGAGTTGAAAATCACCGGCGCGAAAATCAAGGTTGCCGGGGCGCAGGAGATTAACGTCGATGGCTTGGATATTTGGGCCAACAACCTGAATATAGCCGCTATCGATTCAATCTCCGGAAAGATCCAATTGAACTCTGACCAAAAGGAAGGCTTGAGCGTGTCATATTCATACTCCGATAGCCTGGGAGAACTTGCATTCGACGGCCTATTGAAATTGGAGATCAATTCCAAGATATCCCCTGGGAACAAGATATCGGGCCTAATCAAAATGTCCGCGGAGCCTCTCCACACCGAAATTTATGGATATTCGAAATCATTCAATCTCGATTATTCTTCTGATTTCAATTTTGACCTCCCTAACAGTCAATTGTCAGTGGGTTCTGTCGAAATGGCTCTGAATAAAAATGAGCTATTGAGCGCTGATTTTAGAATGGAATTTGCCCAGAGCGATACGATATTCCCGATGGAATTACTTATCGAATCGGCTCAACTCGATCTTGCAGAAATAAATGATTTGGTAAAAGCCAATATTCCCGGGACAGAGCTGACTGGAAAACTATCGGCCAAAAACATTGCCTTAGTCATCAACGAAGTATTCTCCGGGATGAAGATCGAAGGCAATGCCTCTATCGAAAATCTCTCTGCCAAAATACCGGAATATGGGATTGATCTTAGAAATTTCAACCTGAATGCAATTACTAAGGGTATAGTAATGGGTGCCGATGCCGGCTATATTCTTGAACTAAATGGCCATTCCGATTCGATATTTTACGCGGTCGATGAAACCACGACGATCGGCATACCTTCCGCAGACCTGGCTTTCTCCGGAAGGGTCGATTCCCTTTTTATGCCGGATTCCATCTCCGGCCGGATATCCCTCAATGGGCTTTTCGGTGATACCCTGGCCACAACGTTTAATCTTGTGGGAGGGATTCCCCCGAGGGGATCAATGTCCATTCATTTGGATGTCTCTCGAATGAAGTTGGATGATATGCCCTACCTGGATTATGCCGGTTTTGTCTCGGTCGGGATTGATGGGAATAGTCGGGGAGATAAGTTCAATTTCAATGGCCAGGCCGCTATCACCGAGTTGTTCCTAAGGCTTGAAGATGACAGTTTATTGATTCCTGAATTGCCGGTGGATTTCGCAGGCCAAATTAGATTCGATCAAACCTATACAAGCTATTTCATTCAGCAATATCTAATCAAATCTCCATCGCTTTTTGAAATCTCTGGCAATGGCAAATTCATTTCTTCTCCCAATACCGAATTCAGCTCGGAGTTCGATGCCATAATCTGGCATAAATATCTGGAAGATTTCATCCCAATTGGCTTGAGGGATTCCCTGGGCAGGGTCAAATTG
>PFXJ01000004.1 GCA_002791595.1 candidate division Zixibacteria bacterium CG_4_9_14_3_um_filter_46_8 | reverse complement strand
CGCTTATTTTGGGATTTTGCACAAACCTTATTTATATATATTCAAAAGTAGGATGAGTCAATTAGCATGGAGACGACCGAGGCCGAGTCTCTCGCCGGAGTTTTTTGTTTCACTGCTCCAAAATAAACTGACCCATCATCCAAATAAAACAAATATGATGGGTCAATCAAACAACGTTTCAGATAATATAAGCTTCACAGAGTCTTTGCAAGCTCCCCAAGAATTCTTTGAATGCATCTATCAATTCTGTATTTGACGTCGTGCTCCCATAATCTAATAACCTTCCACCCCTTCCGTCTTAATTCCCGGGTGACTTGCTTATCCCGCTTACAGTTCTGGACAATCTTTTGATTCCAATAATCAATATTGGTTTTGGGCATTATGCAACGTTCGGGATGACCGTGCCAGAAGTCTGAATCAATAAACACAGCAATTTTCTTCCTTCTGAACGCAATGTCAGGCTTCCCAGCGATAGTAGTGACGTGGCTTGCAAAATATATCTTTCTTCTTTTTAATTCATGCATTATTAACCGCTCAGGAGTAGTCCCCCTTGAACGGATATTTTGCATGTTCTTGCGGCGTTGTTCTCTTGTGAGATTATCCATGTGGAGCGGAAACAGAGAAATCCATGAAATAAGTTTCATCGTCAATTTTATAGAAGTCGATTTCTGCTCTCCCGTAACGGATTAGGTTTGTTTTGGTCACCGGATGGCCAGATGAGATGCCGAGGCGATGGCGAAAATATTCGCCAATCAGACTGTTGTTATGAGGTGTATGAATAGCTTTACCATTTTGCTGGGCTCGTGTGCAAATCAATATTTTGTTATCATCGGTCAAAACCGTGAAATGAACGGTTACCGGCGGGAAAAAATCCGACCTGTAAATTGTGAAAGGAAGTCTAATGTACGCCTGATTAGGCTCTCGCCCTTCTTCAGGACGTTGCCCCCAGTTTAGTCCTGAGCGCTTTGGCAGATTGCCAGTATTATCGAGCAAGGAGACTCTAATAGCTGGCAGGTCTTGTAGGTCAGGTCGCTCAGTAGCGACAAGTTGAAGTCCCCGTTTTTGAAGTTGTTCCTTTTTCCTTCGAGCATAGTATGCATCACGGCAAATTTCAATGTGATTTTCTATTTCATGATGTGTGCAATAAATCGTGTCAACTATCAGGTCTTCGAAGTACTTAATAGCAAGATTAGGATCATATTCGGCCAATAATTCCCGCTGGTTACCACTAAAAGCATTTTGCGTGTAATTTGCTGAGCCAATAAAACCGCAAATCGGCCTCTCACCCTGAAACCATGAATACAATTTTGTATGAACAGGCGGAGAGTTAACAACATAACTACATTCAAAAAAATCAGGGAAGTCAACAGATGCGAGTTGCTGGAATGCCTTATGGTTGCTTAAGGATAGGCCATCATATGGACACATTCCAACGATTAAATTGATGCGAATGTCCTTTCTCAAACTTCTTCTTATGGTTTCAATATGATGAAAGGCCATTGCGGCTGTTGCATATCCTGAAACAACATAAAGCGTGTCTCCACCGCCTTTAACTGGCTCAACAAGAACTTCTTCAAAAAGATTCTTTGTAATCATAGTTTGTCAACCAACAGCCTTCTCGTCATGTTCATCCGGCAATGTTAACCGGGAATTCTCAAAGTGAAAGCCATGAGCATTGTTTTTTATGTTGCTTTCGAGCCCTAGATAGTTAATTCCTGCAAAACATTTAAGAACTGCTTCAAAAACTTTCTTTGCACCTAGCGGTGGGACGGCCATACCAATTTGCTTCCTGATGCTCTCTTTAGATCCTTCAAAAACAAAATCATCTGGAAATGCCTGTAGCCTTGCCCGCTCTCTATTAGTTAAGGCTCTGTCTTCTTGCCAGTGATACACATGAGTCCCGCCACCACCGCTCCCAGTGATCGTGTAAGCTGGCTTATCAGGGTTAAGTCTTCGATAAATCTGGCTGATTTTTGCGTTTCCAACATTCAGCCGTAACTTATCAGGCAAGACGGCTGTGAAAGCATTCTCTCCGGGTTTTATGTATTGTAACCGTTCAATAACCTGAGGAGATTGTTTAGTTAATTCATTATTTGGTGCGCCTTCTAGTATAGGGGGATTCTCAATAGCTTCTCTGCAGGTTACGAGTTTTGAGTCAATTGGAGTAGGCACACGAAAGCGGATCTTTAGGTCTTGACGTATTCCAATAATGATTATCCTATGTCTTGCCTGTGGAACACCATATAGCTCAAACTTATATAGATGGGGAGTGACAACATATCCTACTTTTTGCAGATCGAACAATATTTTGTCAAATACCTTTCCATCGTTTGCGTTTCTTAGCCCTCCGACATTTTCAGCTAAGAAGAACTTAGGCTGGAAAAATCTTAATGCCTCAACGCCAAACGAATATAAGGGCCCGTAAATCCCATTCATGCCTTTTTGTTCCCCGACTACGCTGAAATCATTGCATGGAAAACCAAAGGCCAATGTGTCAATATCTGAGATTTTCTTTAGGACTTCGAATTTGAGTTTTCTTATATCGCAGCAGATAACAGATTTTGGATTGTCAGGACAAATATTATGCCGATAGGTTGCACAGGTGTCTTTATCATAATCTGTTGCCCATGCGTGAGAAATCGAGTAATGCCTGCCGTTTGCTTTGACTTTAGCTGATGTTGCCCCCAGAGCTAATCCTCCAGGACCGCAGAATAATTCACCAAGTCTGAAGTTCATGATTACCTATACACAAATTCCATTGCACGGATTTAAAGGTTTTTCAGACTTTAGAGTCTGATGAACATATTGCAACTAAGTGTAGAATATACACCCATATGCACTTCCGCGTCAAGCACGAAAATCATCTTCCCGCTGCACCGAGGAAACACCTACTTATACATCCCCAGAATTTTCTTCAGCCTTAGCCGCCAGACCATCCAGATCGCTTCCCTCACAATTTTCTTGGACATCTTCGATGAGCCCGCTTCCCTCTCATAAAATGTTATAGGAATTTCCCTGATCTGAAATCCTTTACACCAAGCATTATAACTTATCTCTATTTGAAATGAATACCCATCAGATTTAATTTGGCTGAAATCGATCGCGCTCAATACATCACGCCGGAAACACTTAAAACCGCCGGTCGCATCTCTCAGCGGCATGCCGGTCACCAGTCGGGTATAAACATTGGCGAAGTAACTAAGCATCAAGCGCGTCATGGGCCAATTTATTACATTCACTCCCTTGATATATCTCGAGCCGATCACCAGATCGGCATCTTGAATGGCAATCATAAAACCCTTCAGATATTCGGGTCGGTGGGAGAAATCGGCATCCATCTCAAAAATACAGGTATAATCACGCTCCAAAGCCCATCGGAATCCGGCCAGCAAGGCCATCCCCAAGCCAACCTTCCTGGCACGATGCAGCACCTTGACCCTTGGATTACGTGCCGCCTGTTCATCGGCGCACTTTCCCGTGCCATCAGGTGAATTATCATCCACAACCAGCACTTCAATTCGAGAATCAGTCTCAAGAATCTCCGAGAGAATCTTGGGGAGATTATCAACCTCATTATAGGTTGGGAGCACTACCAGGGGTTTGGAAGTTGGGTCATTCATCTTTGATTTCCCTATTACGACTCGACCTTATCAGAAAATAAACCACCGCCGCCAAATAAACTACCCACGTCAATTTCGTGGCCAAACTGCTGTAATTGTAATATGGTGAATTGAATTTAATCTTGATGAGATGATTTCCGGCCTCGAGTGGAACCGCCATAAAATTGCCGTCCGCCAGAAGAATCTCTTCAGAATGCCCATCAACTGTGGCTTTCCATGCGGGATAATAATTATCAGAAATCACCATCACACCTGCCCTCGCAATATTCGCCTCAATTTCGAAGTCATTGATATTATCCTTTACTACCTCTGCCGCCGTGAAACCGGCGCTATCTCCCAAAATCGAAATTCGCGGCCCTCTATTCACTACCACCGAATTCCGATAATCGAAATCTACCGCATTTATACGCGCCATCGCTGAATCAGCATCTTCCCTGATTTCATAATTATAAACGATCCGGGCGCGTGGCAGCACCGCTTTATTCTCATTGAGATATGTTTTCCCAACATTGAAAACCGACTTGTATTTCTGGTCATTAAGTTGAAATGGCGAAGCAATATATCTGACATTCAATAGATCCAGCTTTCTGCCATAGAGAAATTGCCCGTACTTTTGCTGAAATTCCTGTTGAGTGCGGGCCGACTGCAGCCATTCCCTTTGAGTAAATTGATCATAACGTTTGAGCTGATTGCCATGATACCCAAAAACCTCCGGGATACCCCAAAGGGCCAGATAATTTTCGTTCTTGAAGGTCTGCGGAAAACTGAAGACGCGGAATTCACCTTTTTGCTTTTGAAGAAAATCCACTACTGCATCTTTCTTAAATATGCTCTCATAGGAAATAGTTTCAATGAATTTACTGTCTTCGCGCCACAAATCTACAACGGCCAACAAAGATATAAGCAAGATGAAAGCGGTGGCAGTTATCGCCTTCTTAACCAATAATCGATGAAAAAACCAGATCAACCATGCGAATATCGCAATAATCCAGAATCCAATTCCAATCGTTGATGATGCCTCAGCCTGGATCTTGGCCTTGCTCGAATCCATACCCGAATAAATAATCGAATTATAGACTCCCAATAGACTGCTGGGCGCAATTGAAAATAGAATGGCGAATACCGTTAACACCAAAGCAAAATAGAGCAGCAATTTGGCAATTTTATTGGGAATAATTTTGTCTTTGACTGATTCGCAGACCAAGCGAATTCCGAAGATAGCCAGGTAAACAATTGAAAAGACATAAAGAAACATTATGGTCGAAGGCGCTCGAAAGCTTTTCACCGATGGCACCAAATAATAGAACAACTTGAAGAGCGGAGTATGATCGCCAAGGCCATATAATATGGCCAGCAATGCCAAACCTCCGAAGAAATAGATATTGGATTTGCGAATATAAATGAGGGCTACTAACGCGAATATCAGAGGTATGAATCCAGCATAATCACTATTCAGCTTAAACGCATTGCGACCCCAATAATTATTAGCTTGGCCGGCATTAACTCCGCTGAAAGCGGGATTAACCAAAGAGACCACTTCTTCCGGATGGTTCGACCATGATGCGGAATACTCATAACCCTTTCCTCCTTCAGCGCGGGGAGAATATTTATTCACATAAATATATTGCGGCAAAAGCTGGACTATCGAGCCGGCCAGCCCCACCGCTAAACCCAAAATTATGAATAACGATATCCTTGCTATCGGCTTGACTCCAGCGCCACCCCTTAGCAGCAATATCAGCTTATAAATGATATACGCTCCCACTCCCCACATGGCAAAATATGCCAGTTGTGGATGGTTTGCTAATATCAAAAGGGAAAATGAAATCGACCAGAAAAAAAACGATAGCAGGCTTATTTTGGTGAACAACATATCCAATGCCATCAATAATAACGGGAATAGAATGCTCACATACATCCTGCCGTCATGTCCGGCATAAACCAGCGAAATCGTGAAGCCATTCAAAAGATACAATAGGCCGCCAAAAAAACAGATTAATGGCGAGAATTTCAAATTCCGGAAGTAGTAATAAGCTATAATTCCTCCCGCAAATGCGGTCAGAATCAATTTCCATCCCAGGGCGCGGTAAATCGGAAGGACGAATTGGATGAATGATAGCGGGAAAAATGTGTCTCCATGCATCGCATCAACAAACGGCAGCCCGCCAAATAGATAAGGGTTCCACAATGGAATTGCAAAATGCTGTTTGAAATAACCGGCCAGGAAGGCGCGGAACATCACACCGGCCTCAATAGTGTCGGTCCCGAACAGCATCAAATTCGAAAAAATAAATTCCCGAAATAGGACAACCAGGATTATGGCATAAATTCCTAAGGAAATTACCGGTGATCCTAAACCAAATCTATTCTTCATATTAGTCCCAATACTCGCACTTCTGTGCTGAAATTATTTACGGAATTTATATACAATCGATCTTGACCAAAGACCACAAGCCGGAATGGGAGGATAGAAATAAGTTCCTCCGGTCCTGATTAACTCAAATCCCGCTGTCTTCCCGAATTCCGCCATTGCCTGCCTGGTCCAGCTCATAATATGTCCTTGCCGATCGGGAACTCTGAATACATTCCAGATAATTTCCTTGAAATGATAAGGGTTCGGCACCGACACTACAAAATAACCCCCATGTTTTAGGACTCTCCATACCTCACGGAATACATTAAAAGGGTTGGTTGTATGTTCACATACTTCGATAGCAAATACAAAATCGAAGAAATTATCCTCAAACGGAATCGCTTCGCTGATATTACCAATTACTATCTCATCAGACCTGAATTCCTCGGCAATATCCATTCCCTTGTACATAATGCCC
>PFXJ01000032.1:24070-25101 GCA_002791595.1 candidate division Zixibacteria bacterium CG_4_9_14_3_um_filter_46_8 | reverse complement strand
AATTTATATTGTTATCCGATGCAAATCATAGCTGAAATACATTAATTTCCATAACAATGGTTTCTAAAGCAAAAGTCGCCATACTTAAATGCAACTCATATAGTCCAAACCTTCTCAAAGGGGCAGTTGTGAAGCTGTTGCATCTGTTGGACTTCGATTATAATCAAAAGTGGAAGAATATACTCATCAATCCGAATCTGCTATCTGCCAAAGGTCCCGAGCGCGCTATTACCACCCATCCCAATTTAGTACGGACGGTTGCTGACTTATTTTCTTCTGACTCCGCTAATGTCCTAGTTGGCGACTCTCCCGGCGGCGCCGACCGCGGCATAAAACGGGTATGGAAGAACACTGGCCTCCTGGATGCTATTCAGGGGGCGCAAGCCAATCTTTACTCCTTCGAGGGGAATCCAGTAACTTCAGCCCGCTTTAACGGCCGGGAATTCTGGATAGCAGATATCAGGTCAAAATCGGATTTGGTGATTGGTCTGCCAAAATTAAAAACCCATGTGCTTACATTAATGACCGGCGCACTTAAAAACTGCTTCGGATTCATCCCCGGTTTCCGCAAGAGCGTCTATCATAAGGAGTTTCCGAAACCTTATGAGTTCTCTGAGATGCTGGCTCATCTTTATGCCGCGACTAAACCGGATCTATTTATAATGGATGCCATCTTATCGATGGAAGGTGACGGCCCTTCTTCCGGAAAACCAAAGAGCCTGAACCTTCTGATGGCATCCACGGACGCTGTGGCGTTAGACACGGTGGCGTCAACGATAATCGGATTTAATCCGATGCAGATTGACTACCTGAGAATTGCCAAAGAAATGGGAATTGGATGCGCCGATATTGACCATATCGGAATACGCGGCGAGAAATTGGAAAACTGCAGAGTCCATAGTTTTCAACTGCCATCAAACACAAAACTGAAAGTGATTCCGGATTTTCTAATTAAGATGATCCGCCCCTACGTTTGGGCTCATCCGGCGATCAATTATGACACCTGCATTAAATGCAACATCTGTAAAAAC
>PFXJ01000032.1:222-24062 GCA_002791595.1 candidate division Zixibacteria bacterium CG_4_9_14_3_um_filter_46_8 | reverse complement strand
TATGCAGGCTATCAGCAACGAAAATGGCAGGCTAATTTATGATTATTCGAAATGTATTGATTGTATGTGTTGCCATGAGTTATGTCCCAACCAATCAATTTTCTTAAATAAGAGCTGGCTGGTGAAGAAATTTATCAAGTGATCATCACCATTGTCAAGGGAAGCTCTATCTGGACAATTCCATTTTAATCCCCGCTGTCTCCCATCGAGGGCGAACCTCAATCGTATCCGGATAGAAAATCCGCGGTTCAGAGAACCTAATTGGCTTATACCCGCCGCTAAAGTATTTCCCATCTTTATCAAGGTCCAAAAAGCTATATAGCCGATACTTGCCGCCGGGAATCCCTTTGAAAGAAAAACTGCCAGCCTTTTCAAGCGGAAAAGTCAAATTAGAGCCGCCGCTTAAAGACAAAAAAGTTAGCACGACCAACGACGAATCATCGGCGGTCACCGTCCCCTCAACCGTGCCTCCGGTATCGGATGGCATAGTCTTGAATCTGATTACCCAGATGCTGTCCTGCATAGGGTTGAAATTAAGGTCCATCGTTTTAGCCGGATCGAGGCTCAAAGCGTAGTTGGTCCTCCCCTCCAGGATATGCGGCTTAAAACGAAGAATAATGTCATCAATCCAAGTGATCTCCCCGCTGACATTATTCCCCAACGTATCTTTCAATGAAAAAGCCGCTACCACCGAATCGATAGACATAAGTTCGGAAAACACGATTTGAATCGTGCTGTCAGGAAAAAAGACCTGGACCCCGGAAACCGGAGTTGTGCTTACAACAGACGGAGCCGTAGTATCTGGCTTGATCTCCGAAATAAATGTGCAGCTATTGTCGGAAGTATCGACACTTACCCGTTCTTTGGATAATATATTGAAGATGCTCAAAGAACAAGCCGCCCCTGCCTCCAAAACATTACCCTTGATGTAGATCGTCCGCGTATCCTGCCTAGTGGAATAGGCCTTGACCGCTTCAAAAGGGACCTCCGCTTCCCCCGCCGATCCAAATTTGTAAGAATCGATATTCAACGCTGACTGAAGATCGAGGTCGGATTCGAATGAGACCTCCAATACTGATCCGGGTAGCATCTTACATAATGAAATCAATGGGGGCAATGTATCTCTTTTGGCCGCAGTTAAAATTATGCTTCTGAAATACTGTTGTTCTGCGTCAATCACCAAGTCCTTCGGTGCGGTGCCATACTCCTCCGAATCCGAATCCCAAAGTTTATCCTTGTTACGGTCGTTGATCGCAAAAAGCCGATATTTCCCGGGCGCCAGAAAATCAAGACGATAACTGCCATCATCTCCTGTTTGAGTGATATAGTCAGGGACCTCGTTGACAGGATCGAGGACAGTGGTATCGGTTAAGGCATAGGCCCAGATGCCAAGCCCTTTCGCCGGCTTGTTTTCAATATAGCCATTGCCGGCAATAGCGCCAATGTCAAGGCTATCGCCGGTGGAAAACGCAAAGCTGAAAGGGTAGCTGAGCCTATTCCCGTGTAAATCCGAAACATCGGTGCCGACCACGACCACATAGGTTCGACTGGCCAGCAAAGCCGCTGACGATTGAATTTTTAGCGTCTTTCCTTTCCACTTATATTCGGGTTCATCCTCAAAGAGAGGCGAGATAAAGATACCGTCACTGATGGTCTTGCGATTGATGCTTTCCGAAAATGTGATTTTGATTTCCGAATCTGTTGCCACCTTCATTGTATTGGGACTTGGAAATACCTCAAGAATTTTGGGGGGTGTTTTATCCTCTGGGCCCCCCGGAGGACTTACATTCTTGGCGCAGCTGATTGATAAAAAGATAATGGCCGCTAAGAATAGCGTTCCAAACAAAGAATGCTTATTTTTGCTTAATAGAAGCATTCATCAAAATATGTTTCAATAGGATTTATTTTCAGCAGCCCCTTTGTCCAGCAAAGCATACAATTGATTTTTGGCACGGATGAATTTTAGGAGCAACATGCTTTTGCTTTCGAATTTCGTGATTGCCTTCTTAAAATCCTCAAGGTTCCTGATGGCATTACCTTCAATCTCAACAATCAGGTCTCCCATCTGCAGATTGGCTTTGCCCGCAATTCCTCCGACTTCAGTATATTCGACAAAAACACCCTCTTCAGTGTCCAAAGCGTATTGGCGATACATCGACTCGGTGATCTCTTTCACCGTCAGGCCCAATTTCTCCGCTTCATATTTTTCGGCTTTCACATTGGGTTGCAAGGCAACCCTTACCTTGATTGACTTCCTGCGGCCATCGCGAATGATGCCCAATTCCGACTCCTCTCCGACTTTCAGCGATGATATCATCTGAGTGAAGGCGTTGAGATCATCTTCCTTCTCGGCAGAGACAAGTTGTCCATTCAGCGAAATAATGATGTCCTTTTGTTTAATGCCCGCCTTATCGGCGGGAGAGGCTTTAATCAAATCGGCAATTAAAATGCCTTGCAGGCTGACATCACCAAAATATTCGGCATATTCCCGCGAAAGAGGCTGTGTGAATATTCCAATCCAGCCGCGCTCCATGGCGCCGTGGGCCATCAATTTGCCCTTAACCTCTTTGGCGATATTAATCGGGATAGTGAATCCCTGACCACGCCCGTAACCGATTGAATTGATGCCTATTACCTCGCCACGCAGATTTACCAGTGGTCCGCCTGAGGAACCTGGGTCAATCACGGCATCAGTCTGAAGGAATTCATTTATTAGAGGAGTTTCAATCGGAAGCTGAAGGACGCGGCCTTTGCCGGAGATAATCCCAAAGCTTACGGTGCGATCGAAACCGTATGGATTGCCCACTGCAATTACCCACTCGCCCACGCTGGTGCTATCGGAATTCCCAAGTTTCGGTATCTTCAGTTTTCCCGGGGGATCAATCTTTATCAACGCCAGGTCGGTTTGCTTATCGGTTCCGATAATCTCCGCCGGATACTCCAATTTGTTGGCCAGCGTGACCGTAACTGACTGGGCTTCATCGACGACATGGTCATTGGTGAGAATAAACCCTTGTTCATCGATAATCAAACCGGAACCAAGGGATTCAAATTTCTGGTTGTTCACTTTTTGCACCACGTCTATATGCACGACCGAAGGTTTTATGCTATCGGAGACAGCGATGATTATATCCTGCAGGCCCTGAAAAATCTGTATGGTATCATCTGCGTCAGAGGCCCAGACTGCTCCCGCATTCATCATAACGACAAAGACTGATAGGTAAAATTTGTACATCGTGAACCTTAGAATAAGCTTCATTATCACCACACTAAATATTTTGTCATTATAACGCTCCCATCCTGATAATTGCAAGGAAATATAATAGAGCCATTTCAATCAAGTTCTTAGGGAATTCCCGGAGGGTCAATACAACCATTAGTCGGCAAAATGCTTGTGTAGGCAAAATCGTTCCACTTATATTAAGAGATAAGCGGATGATGTTGCCATGAACTCCTGAAGATGACGCTTCCTCATCAGCTTAGATTCGCTCAGCGTTATAGAGTATATTGAATCGTGTCAATCATTTTAATTATATTGCTTCTATCGGTTTCCGTAATTTTGCTCATGTTTTTTTTCATTCCATTGGCTTTAGGTTGTAGATATGACCAGAAGATGGCGGGATTCATCAGATGGTGGTTCATCAGCGCCAGTTTCGAAAAATCAGGCGCGACCTTGAAGATTGGTCCAATAGCTATATTTTCGTATGCCAGGAAAAAGGCCGGGCGCGGAACAAAGGATGAGGATGCTGTTCAAAAGAGGAGGCCGCTTAAGAAAAAGGCCCAGAAACTTGGCAGAAAAGACGGCGGACATAAACACGTAGGCTTTGGCCAGCTATGGGCAAATCGAAAAGTAATGGCTGATTTAATTTCCGAAACCTTGACCTTGAGCAAACGTATTATAGGTGGGATCGAAGTAGAAAGGCTGAGATTGGAGATCAGAAAACTTCCGACTGATCCAGCGGTAATGGGTTATAGTTATGCACTTTATTATGGCTTCATTTTCCCTTACCTCCCCGTCAATTCCCAAATAGTCTTTGAACCTTCTGTGGAAAAGGGAAAAACAAATCATTTTGAGTTGGTAATCCGACTCTATTTATACAGATTAATATTGGCCATAATTTATTTTATTATTGCAATACCAAAACGAGGAACTTATAAATTTATAAGGACTTTCAAGTAAAAGGCAGGATCATAAACCAATACCTTTACGGAAGGAGATAAAAATGGCGAATCAGGTCGAAGAAATCATGAGAGCCATTGTGGGGGAACTGAAATCGATGGCGCATTCTGAAACTATCATCGGTAAGCCGATTACAATCGGAGAGAAGCTGGTTGTGCCGATATGTAAAATATCGGTTGGGTTCGGCGCCGGAGGAGGCGAAGGGGAACAGAAGGAAGGAACCAAGGGGTTTGGCGGGGGCGGTGGAGGCGGGGCTTTTATCGAGCCGGTAGCTTTTATCGTAATCGTTGGCGAAAGGGTCTCGCTACTACCCGTAAGGCCAGGTAGAATCGGTGAAATCATTGATATGATTCCGAACCTGTTTGAAACCATCAAGGGCTTGAAAGGAACCGACAAGAAGGCAAAGAACAAGGATAGATCGGGTTCCGATGAATAGGAGCATTCCTGAGGAAAATAATCAATGGCTATTGCAATAGTAGCGGCAAACAGCGTGAATAAGATGGACACCTGGCAGATTTATCATTAATCCGCATATTGGTATCTTGTCCCGTTATCGAGACAAAAGCTTCATTAATTATGTTTGGACAATTGATTCTATGATAGATAGAATAGCGATAATACTTGCGGCAGGGAAAGGGAAGCGTATGAATACAGACCTTCCCAAAGTCCTGCATACTCTCAATGGCCGGCCCATGGTCGATTATGTAATTGATAATGCCAGAAAGGCAGGATATGAAAGGATTGTTCTGGTAGTGGGCCATAAATATGAGCAGGTGATAGAGCACTTGAGGTCCGGCAATGTAAATTTCGCTATCCAATCGGAACAGCGTGGGACCGGCCACGCCGTGAAATGCGCCCGGGACCAGTTCTATGATTTCGAAGGCACCGTCCTGGTTCTGCCAGGCGATATGCCTCTGGTAAGCTCGGATAGCATAAAAATACTTACAGAATCTCATCTCAAATGCAAAGCTTCTGCCACCGTGCTTTCGGTCAAGTTGTCCAATCCCAGCGGATATGGAAGAATTGTCCGAGACCAGGCCGGCAATTTCCTTCGGATTACCGAGCATCGTGACGCAAACCACGATATCAGGAAAATAAATGAGATCAACACCGGGGTAATTTGCTTTGATTCGAAGGCGCTCTGCAAGGTGTTGGATGAAATAAGATGCGAAAATGAGCAGGGAGAATATTATCTTACTGATAGCATCGAGATCTTTGTAAGGTGGGGCGCAAAGGTAAATGCAATAATTGCCGATGATTATCGCGAAGGGATGGGAATTAATTCTATAGACCAATTGAGGGAAGTAGAGAATATGATGAGAACATCTGAGACGACCAAAAAAATATGTTGACAATTATGAAAAATCCTGATAGATTCATCTGGAACTTCATTAGGTTTGATTGGTTTAATAGGCAAGATAACCATTGCAAAAAAGATTCCGGCGAGTAAAACTATGAAACTTACAGCAATAATACTGATGTCAATCTTCCTCATATTTTGCATACTTGGGGTTCAAAGTGAAGCGCAGTATAACGTGGGGAAACAAAGCCCCAATTTCTTTTCTAATATGTTGAAACCGGCTTTTTCCATATTGAATCCCGAGCGCCTTTCGATGACCCAGAGCTATACTTTTTCGTACTATTCAGGGAGCGGAAGATCCGGGAGTATTGGCATGCTGATGAATTCGATTGAATATCAAGTATCCAATCCTCTTAAAATTACCGTGGATCTGGGGTTGTTGCATAATCCATCAGCTTTCGTAGGGCAATCAAGGAATGGTATTTCACCGGTAATTGTCCCTGGATTGCAATTACAATACAAACCAGCCAATAACCTGTTTTTCCAGTTTAATTTTCAATCTTTCCCCAGCGGCTGCTGGGATGGTGGAGATTATCCTGGTTATTATGGTGGTTCCGCCAACTTCTGGAATAGATAATATCGTATAATATAATTCAGATTCATTTTATTGAAATCATTAAACTGCTAATTAATTTCTCGTCTTGGGCGGCGCTGTAGAAAGACTATCTACAGCTTCAGGGCTCAGAGAAATAACCGGGAGCATTGAATCCCCCTCATCAGGATGAATAAGAAGCCAACCTCTATCCGCAAAAGCAAGAGATCCGGAAACCCAAGATTATGGGTCATTACTTCGATCGCCACGGGTCTGCTGGCAGTGATCATTGTGATATTTCTAATTTCCTTTTTCGAACAGGTGAAAGTCGAATCATCACCCCCCATTGTGCAGAGTGTAGCGCGGGTTCAGGTGCTTAATGGATGCGGGGCTCGCGACGTCGGGGAAAAAACTGGTGAGTTCATCCGTAGCATAAATGATTCGACCGTTTCATTCGATGTGATCGAAATAAAGAATGCCCCCATATTTGGATTTGACCGCACTTTGGTAGTTTCTCGGGATAACGATGACCGCGCCGCCAAGGTGATTGCCGCCAGGATGAAAGTGAATAGCCCGGTATTAACCGAGAGACTTGCCAGGAATCCTTTGGAAATCGATATAACTGTCGTTATCGGAAGCGATTTTGAGGAGTTAGAGATATAGAAAAGAAACAATCCACCAAAACCAGCAAGCGATCCATCCCAGCTTCCAATTCTGCTTCCAAGGAGTTGACAAAGTTTATCGCCCAATTTGCGCTATCGAAGAAAGCTCTCGATGTTCGCATTTTAGACCTAATGAAGCTATCAGATGTAGCCGATTATTTCGTGATTTGTTCTGGCGAGGTTTCGCAGCATGTAAAAGCAATTTCAGATGCTATTGAGGATGGCTTGAAAAGTGAAGGGATTAGGCCCTGGCACAAAGAGGGATATGGGAGCACCAATTGGATCATCGTAGATTATATTTCCGTTGTAGTGCATATTTTTACCAAAGAAGCCCGCACCTATTATGATCTGGATGGATTATGGGGCGATGCCCCAACTGATATTTTGGGTGATGGCTGAGACTCAAACCTTTACTCGGGGGAATTTATCTTCCAGAAGAATCGTTAGTTATTTTTGCGGCTTGCGCCGTAATTCAATCATTGAAATCAAAATCATATGTGAGAGGTACTAGATATGGATATTGTTGAGCTAAAAGGGAAGACTATCAACGAATTGCTTAGTTTGGCCGAGGAGTTGGAAATTCCTGGTTGCAGTGGACTTCGAAAGCAGGAACTCATATTTAAGGTCATTGAAGCCAAAACTGAAAAGGATGGATTGATATTCGCCGAAGGAGTCCTGGAGGTTTTGGGGGAAGGATATGGTTTCCTCAGGTCCCCGGACTATAACTACCTTCCCGGTCCCGATGACATTTATGTTTCACCATCGCAAATCAAAAGGTTCGATCTAAAGACCGGCGACATTCTCTCCGGGCAAGTGCGTCCCCCTAAGGACTCGGAACGTTATTTTGCCCTCCTGAAGATTGAAGCGGTGAATTATGAAAATCCGGAGCTTTCCAAGCATAAGACCTTATTTGATAATCTAACCCCATTATATCCAGACAAAAAAATCAAACTGGAAACTGATCCCAATGATCTTACAACCAGGATCATTGATCTCCTCTGTCCCATTGGACGCGGGCAAAGAGCGCTTATCACTTCACCCCCAAAAGCCGGTAAAACCATTGTCCTACAAAAAATAGCCAACGCCATTACTGAAAGCAGTCCCGATATCATCCTGATGGTGCTTTTAATTGACGAGCGCCCGGAAGAAGTTACTGATATGGAACGGCACGTAAAGGGCGAGGTGGTTTCATCAACATTCGATGAGCCTGCTGATCGTCATGTCCAGGTATCCGACATGGTCATCGAGAAAGCCAAGCGATTGGTCGAACATGGCAAACATGTGGTCATCCTTCTCGATTCCATCACTCGATTGGCTCGCGCTCACAATGCGGTGGTGCCCCATTCCGGCAAAATTCTCTCCGGCGGTGTGGATTCCAATGCACTGCACCGGCCAAAGAGATTTTTTGGTGCGGCGCGCAATATTGAGCAAGGCGGATCTTTAACCATCGTGGCTACCGCTCTTATTGAGACCGGCAGCAGAATGGATGAGGTTATTTTCGAGGAATTCAAAGGCACCGGCAATATGGAGCTAATCCTGGACCGTCGTCTATCCGACAGGAGAACCTTCCCTGCCATCGATATAACTCGATCCGCAACCCGCAAAGAGGAACTCTTGATTCCGGAAGCAGATTTGAAGCGGATATGGATATTACGCAGGATATTAGCGGAGATGAATCCGGTTGATGCTATGGAATTCCTGCAGGAGAAGATGCGAGGCACCAAATCCAACAGCAAATTCCTATCGAGTATGAATGGTTAGGGCGTTAGCCTATCGGTCAGGCGCCTGACTGAAAGGCTAAGGGCTTATTTAACAAGAGTTATCCGCTTAATCTCCCTACTGTCCCCCATTTGCAGACGACAAAGATAGACGCCCGTAGATAGATGGGCGGCATCCCAGTTTGTATGGTACATTCCGGGTTCCTGTAGCTCATCGACTACGGATTCGACTTTTTGACCAAGGAGATTAAAGACATCAAGCCTTACCTTGGATGCTAAATCCCCCGGGACAACATAACTGAAGGTAGTTGATGAATTGAAGGGATTAGGCCAAATCCTAAGAATATCTATCGACTGCGGAATCTCCATAGATCCTTCATCAAACCAACCTGCGACCTTCCATCCATCGGCGCCATCCTCACCGACAAGATTCGGGACTACCGTAAATCCAAAGGATGCGGTGTCGAGGGGGATTGACGGATAATCTCCACAATAAGCGATATAATCATACATTCCCAGAGGCGCAATACCTGGTATATTTTGGACAACATTTGGAACCGTAAGTGTCTGCTTCGGAGCCAAAGGAACATTATTTGCCCTCATAACCGGGCCATAAATTCCATACCCCGGGACATTCAGCATAATCCAAACATCAGTTGATCGAGACGAAGCGCTATTATTCGTCAGGACGCCGGTGAAAGAAAAGGATCCACCTCGCGGCACCACTACCGGAGGGTTGTGCGGAATCATATCGATTGAATACACCCGGGGGTCAACAGAATCAATTTCAAAGGCTTCCGTAATTGCCGCGCTGATATTGCCTGATAAACTGTGGGCCGTCAATCGAATATGACACTCGGTGGAATTAATGTTATCAGGCCAATTCAGCTGGTACTTCCCTACATTGGGAAGCGCGGCGGCCAGAACCGTATAAGGCCCCGCCGGGCCTGTAGATGAAAATTCGATATCAACCATGGTTCCCCCACCTGCGGGAACTGCCGATTTCCATTCAACCCAGCTGGCGGCGCCACCGTGAAGTTTCTCATTTCCATGGGGAAATTCCGGCACAATGGTCAGCGCCGCCGGGACTGAAATCTCCCGATAGAAGTGCAAATTATTTACAGTGCCTGGATTGATATTTTCATTATTGAGAATGAGGATATCTCCAAATCCATTGTGATCGACATCGGCGCCGGCCCGGAAACCTTTGGCTATACCCGTGGGTGGAGCCACTATCGTATCCAGTAAAGTCCAGGTGAATCCCCCATCACCGGCATAAATATAAATATGTCCCCGCCCATAGCCTATTACGTCAAGGTCTCCATCAGCGTTTATATCCGCAATATCGATCATAGCCACATCGACCGGATCCCTTAGGTTATAAGATAGGTCAGTCCAAGTCGTGCCATTCGAATTCAATTTCCAAACTTCCATTTTCCAATTAGGGGCGACAATCCCTACTTCGTCGGCGCCATCGTTGTCAATATCACCCAAGGCGATATCTTCATAACCCAGATAACCAGGGGGAGTAATTCCCCCTCCAATCAAGGGCTCAAAATAACCAAATTTATCATTGATATAGATGCCCTGATTCGAATTACAGGAAGCGATATCCGGGTAACCGTCACGGTTGATATCTCCAAATTCGACAAACAAGTTGCTCTGCCCTCCCAAAAATCCGAAAGCGTGCGACCAGGTGCCATCGTTATTGTTTCTATACACATGCAGGCCATTGAAAGAGCCGAAAGATATGCTCACTATGTCAAGCAAACCATCAGCATCGATATCCGCAAAATCAGTTCCAAACATACCCAGGTTTTCACCGGCCGTTGCCAGACCATCATCATAAGGAGTCCACCCAAGGCCGGTGCCATCGCCTAAAGCGACTTCAATGAGCTGGTCGCCGAAATCGTTCGACGAATAATTATGAGCCATACCGTAACCGACATCAAGGAAACCATCATTATTCACATCGCCCACAGCCAAGCCGCCATATCCAAAATCGCCTGTCATCGCTATAGACCAATTCCCATTCCCATCACCGAACCAAACCATTATGCCGTGTTGATCGGTGGTATTATATGGTGAACCATAATCCCCGATCGATAGAATATCCATATTCCCATCCTGATTGATATCAGCGAATTCCAATTCGGTCTGGCCGCTCAGCATTTCCGGCGGCTCGAGGCCATTAGAGTATTCTGCCCAATCCTGGCAGTACACACTTGCGGCTGTTGTTAACAGCAACACCAGCAGGAAATAGAGTCCTTTATTCATAGAGTTCATTTAACCTCCGAAATCTTCGCCTCCTACCGGAACAATAGGTTCGAAGCTTCATGATTTTTCATTTTTAGTTATGACTTGAAGAATAAAATCTATTTAATCAAAGTAAGCCTTTGCGAAATTGCCCTGCCATTAAATTGGAGTCTGCAATAATATACGCCTGATGGATAATCACCCGCGTTCCAAATAACCGAGTGCCGACCAGCATCGAAATTGCCCTTGGCAAGCATTGCGATTTCCTCGCCAAGTAAATTGTATATCTCCAAACTGACTTTCCCGGAAGCGGGCAGATCAAAGGCAATGGTGGTCTGGGCATTAAAAGGATTGGGATAGCTGGTTGTAAATGCAAAAGCCTTCGAATTGTTTCCATCAATTTCGCCCTCACTAAACCAGCCGGACAAATTCCAATTCTCCGCTTCCAGGCCGGTTTGCAAGCTTGTTACGGTGAAAGGGAACGAGGCTTGGTCTATTTCAATATTGGGATAATCGCCGCAATAGGCTGTGTAGGCGTAAGTCCCAAGCGGAGCGAAAATAGGGACATATTGAGTTATTCCCGAAACGATGATCGTGTCATACGGAGTCAGCGGCACCGAATTATATTGCTGAACAGGACCATATAACCCATAGCCCGGCACCGTGAGCATTACCCAGACATCAGTCAGCAACGGCTGATTAGCATTGCTTATGAGGATACCGGTGTAGGTGAAAGAACCTCCCTGCGGCACGACGATGGGGGGATTGTCGGGCATCATGTCAATCGAAAGCTCGGTAACCAGATTGGAACGAATCTCAAAAGCAAACGGCGTTATAGCACTCACATTAGATTGTCCGTGAACCGTGAGCCTCAAATAGCAATTTACGGAATTAATCCCATCGGGCCAAGGCAACTGGTGTTTTCCATTATTGGGCACTCCCAATGCTATTAATTGAAATGGTCCCTGAGCGCCCGATTGTGAAAACTCAATATCAACAGTCGTGTTTTGTCCAAAGGGCACAGCCGAGATCCATTCAATCCATCCGGCTGCGCCGCCGCGCAGAACTTCGTGGCCATGAGGGTAAACTGGAACAATCGATAATTGAGTAGGAACGGAATTCTCTTTATAAACGCGGCAATGGTTGTATGAACTCCACCAGCTCCCTTCATCATTCACTACAGCTATATCTCCATATCCATTATGATCGATATCAGCGCCGGCGCGCAGTGCGGAGGCATATCCGGGCGACGGAGTGAGAAAATTATAGAGCAGGGTCCATGCGGTCCCACCGTTGCCGGCGAATATACCAATCGTTCGATTTCCATAGCCGATAACATCCAGGAAACCATCGCCATTCATATCAGCTATGTCCACCATTTCAGCTCCAGAGTACCCGCTGAGATTATAGCTGAGATCGGTCCAGGTAGTGCCATCCGGATTTAATTTCCAGACATTGATAGTATTGCTTTGGGCCACAATAGCGACCTCATCTTTTCCGTCATTATCAATATCCCCGAGGGCGATATCATGGTAACCGTATGCTCCGGGCGGAGTCATCCCGCCTCCAGTAAGCGCATGGAAGCCACCGGCTCCATCGTTTATGAATATGGCGGAGTCACTGGTGGTCGAAGCTATGTCAGGATAGCCATCACCGTTTATGTCGCCAAATTCTATATAAAGCCCGGAATTGCCTCCATTGAATCCATAGATGTGGGTCCAGGAACCATCGCCATTATTTCTGTACACATGCAATCCACTGCCGGCGCCAAAGGAGACACTAACCAGATCAAGGTCGCCATCAGCATCAATATCAGCGAAGTCAGTGCCAAACATCCCCCAATCTTCGCCGGCCGTGGCCAATCCGTCGTCATAGGGCGTCCAAACCATACCGGTCCCATTTCCAAGGGCAACCTCAATCAATTGATCGCCGAAGTCCTGGCCACTATAATTATGATGCATACCATAACCAACATCAAGAAACCCATCATTGTTGACATCTCCAACCGCTATCCCCCCGTAACCAAAATTCCCATTTTGATAAACAGACCAACTGCCGGCGCCATTGCCAAACCATACCGTAATGCCATGCTCATCGGTATTGACATAAGGTGAACCATGATCACCGATAGTCATTAGATCAACATTCCCATCACCATTAATATCAGCAAATTCGAGTTCCGTGTTTCCACCTTCCATACTGGGGGGAACCAGCCCGGAGGAGGATTCCACCCAAATCTGTCCATAAACAGATGGGGAAATAATTGCCGCCAATAGCAAGATAACCAAAGTGCTGATTAACGATAATCTCATAAGACCTCCAGAAAATTGAAATTTATTAATCTCAATATAATGAAAATTTGTCAAATTGCAAGCGGTAAGATGTGGAATTTAGAGGGATTTGAACCGTATGTCCAATGAAGGGGGCAAGCTGACAGAGGATTTTGTTCAAATAGGCATTAGCGCCAATCGGCTTTATTAATTACTGGATACTTCAATATTTCGGAATTTGTGAGATTCGTCTTTTCTTGCAGGAGTTTTTCTATGGCCTCAGATGATACGGGGCGGCTAAAATGGTAGCCCTGCATCTCATCACAGCTTATTGACCGCAAGAACGTCGCTTGTGCTTCGGTTTCCACACCTTCGGCAATAGTCCTTTTCCCCAAACTATGAGCCATAGCGATAATGGCTGTGGTGATGGCGGCGTTATCCCGGTCAGTGGGAAGGTTTTTAATAAAAGCCCGATCAATTTTAAGCACATCGACTGGATAATACTTTAGATTGCCCATTGAGGAATAGCCGGTACCAAAATCATCAACTGCGAGCTGAACTCCCTTCTCCTTCAAGATTTGGAGTGTCGCCACAGTATATTCAAGGTCTTGCATCGCACAGCTTTCCGTAATCTCCAGTTCAAGAAATTTCGGCTCGAGGCCAGTTGCGGCCAGGGTCTGGGAAATATTTTGGATCAGACCTTTTGACGAGAATTGGCGGGCAGAGAGATTGACAGCCACTTTGATGGGCTTAAGCCCTGCCTTTTGCCAAGCCTTATTTTGCTCACAGACTGTTCTTAGAAGCCATTTACCTATTCGAACGATAATGCCGGTCTCCTCGGCCAGAGGGATAAACTCTGCCGGAGGTATCACTCCCACACTCGGATAATTCCATCTCAGCAGCGCTTCGGCTCCAGTCATCGTCCCAGTGATCAAACTCACCTGAGGCTGATAATGAATCACAAATTCATCGCTTTCTACTGCATGACGCATAGCTTCGGCCATTAGTAGGCGCTTGTGGCCTGGAATGTCCATCGAAGGGCTAAAAAGATGATAGTTATTTTTGCCTTTTCCTTTAGCATAATACATTGCCACATCAGCGTACTTAACCAGAGACTCTACGTCCGTGGCGTCCGATGGGAACAGGCTTATACCTATGCTTCCTGTTACGCAAACTTCCACTCCTCCGATTGAAAGAGGGCCGGACAGCCGTTCGAGAATCTTCTTAGCAACTCTAACCGCATCGTGGGCCTGATCGACATTCTCAAGCACAACAGTAAATTCATCACCGCCAAGCCTGGCTATAGTGTCACTTTCACGAATGCATTTTTTTAAATTTCGTGATACAATTTGAAGCAGAATATCGCCTTTGCTATGACCCAAAGCATCATTGATCCGCTTAAATTCATCTAAGTCAATGAATAGAACCGCCACAGTTTGTCCATTGCGTCGGGCGTGTGCAATCGCTCGTTCAAGTCGGTCATAGAACAAAGACCGATTAGGGAGATTGGTGAGAGTATCATAGTACACAAGATGCCTTTCCCATTTCCTTGAAGCTTCGAGCTTGCGGATCATCTGTTGCCGTTCGATGGCATATCGCATTGCGCGTATCAGACACTTGGGATCAAACTGCCCTTTGACCAGATAATCCTGGGCGCCATATTGAAGCGCTTTGGAAGCAAAATCCTGGTCGTCAACGTCAGTAAACACAATTATGGGAGTGCCCGGAGACTCCTTTTTTGCAATTAGAATTTTGCCTAAACCTGCATCGTCCGGTGACTCCAGGTCCAACAATACTACACCATAATTTCCGTCAGCCGATGATTTTGAGCCAATGGATCCATAATCAACCAATTTAAGCTCGAAAGCGGCGCCGCCAATTTGGTATTTTGCGGCCTTAGCAAGAACATCCCGCCAATATCTGCTGTCAGACGGATTGCCCCCTACAAGCAAAATCTTTTGGATTTTCTCATCCATCTTCGCCCCCCGAAGAGTATTTACTCTCTTATCGGCAATAGGGGTTGGGGATTAATTCCCGTTGAAAGAAAGATTCGGGCAGAATCGATTGATCAAGTTAACCGATTGCGCCCCAGTAGAATCCGTTGATAGCACTAACTGAAATTAACAAGCTCCTGATTGAACATCCTTGTTTGCCGGGAGAATTCGATCATCTTCATAGAGAAATTTCGAGGTTCAATCAGCTCTTTATATGTTTGACAGGCGAGCTTCAAAATAATTATATTAGATTTTTATCAGCATAATACTGCCTTAGAATACAAAATCTGGAGGAAAGATTATGAAAACTGCAAGCGCCACCTTAGTGCTTGTTCTTTGTATTATGGTATCGCTCTCATATTCAAGGCCGACATACACGGGATATTCCGGGGCCCCTGGCACAGATGGCACCTGCGCTTCATATTGCCATGGCTCCAGCGGAGGCACTATCCAGGTTTCTGGATTTCCAACCGAATATATGCCTAATCAGGTCTATCCTCTCACTATCTCTCATTCCGGGGGCAATTCAATAACCCAGCTCAACGGGAGCTACAGGATAGGGGATGGTTCATCAAATGCAGGCGTAATTGTTGCCGGAACAAATACCGCCACCTACAACGTTCCCCATGAAACTAATGGCATTCACCTTTCATCTGCCTATCAGAATCAAGGAACATTCAGTTGGACTGCTCCCGGACCGGGCACAGGCGATGTAAAACTCTATGTCGGGGGATTGCAGGGTGGCCACAGCGGCTTGAATAGCATAATTGTTTTCACCGCCGCCGAACAGCTAACAGCAACGGAAGAGGCTGAACCGATTCCGGGCCTTTTCAGAAATTTGGCGAATTATCCAAATCCATTCAACTCCAGCACCGTGATTGAGTTCTGCTATGATAGCGATTCTCCATCAGTAGTGAATCTCGGCATCTATGATCTCGCTGGACATCAGATTCAATCCAGCCCCATTTATTGCGTTGCCCGCGGTCCATATCAATACCGATGGGTGGCAGAACGGACAATGGCCTTGAGACTCCATCAGCCGTCTATTTCTGTCGGTTGGAATGCAATTACGGTGTCAGCACCATCCGCATGATTATGCTGAAATAGATTCATCTCTCTGAAAAATACTCAATAGCTCATGATATCTAAGCCAAAGAAGCCCAATAGAACCTATTACGAGGATTTTGTCAAGGGGCTTAGTTCCTCCAATGTTAAACGAGTCTATGTTTTAGCAGGAAAAGAGGAATTTCTGAAATTTAGAGCCCAAAAGCTTCTGCTGGCCAAACTTATAGATCCTGCAACCAGAGATTTCAACTATGATTGTATGGCGGCGGCAGAAGTGACTGCAGGCGATGTAATCGCCGCCTGCAATACATACCCGATCGGCGCCGGCAGAAGAGTGGTGAGATTGACTGGCGCCAGCAAAACATCCCCTTCATTCAGAAACCAGTTGGCCGGTTATATCCATTCTATTCCCGACAATACTACCTTGATAATGAATTTCGGAGAGTTATCCACACCGCTTTCCAAATTTAATGAAGCCATTGCGGAATATGGAGTATTGCTTGATTGCCGTCCTCCCTTTGCAAATAGAATCCAAGAATACGTTAAATCATTCTTTGCGGAATTTGAGCTCATCGCATCGCGCGAAGCCATCCAAACAGTAATGGATGTTGTCGGGACCGACCTGGGTGAATTATATAACGAAATCCGCAAATTATGGCTGGCGCTGGGAATTTCAGCCACCATTACACCGGATCATATTCGTCAGTATGCCAGGGCTGGCTCTGGGAATATCATCGAAGAATATCGAGATTCCCTGGGTAAAAGAAACCTATCTAGGGCAATCCTAATAGCTAATAGTCCCCTGTTGCGGTCCGAATCGGCGCTCACGACAATTTTCATGATTTCAAATATGTTTAAAGATATTTATTCGTCGCTTGGCCCAACGAAATCAGATTCATACAGGTCTTTTCCTCAATCAAAGGTGCAAGTTTACATCAGCAACTTCACCAAATCCGATGTAGAGAAGGTATTTTCTTTGTTATTCTACGCCGAATGGGAAGCCAAATTGAATCCCACGCCCAGCCAGCAGATATTGCTTCTGCTGAGCTATTATATCTGCGAAATTGGAAAGTATGACGGCGCCAATCCATTCCCTTCATTGACCAAACTCAATTGACATCAATGACGGGGGGAACTTAGGAATTATCTATGATGTTGATGCTCTCAGACTATCATCGAACAAAAAATTATGGAAAACCGCCAGATATTGAACAGTGATTCGCTTCTCAAGGTGCTTGACAAACTGCCGGGCTGGCGAATCGAAGAGGGTTGCTTGAGCAAACAATTCCACTTCAAGAATTTCATTGAAGCATTCGGATTTATGGGAAAGGTCGCCTTGGTGGCAGAAAAAATGAATCATCACCCTGATTGGTTCAACAGCTACAACAAAGTGAGAATATCCCTATATACTCACTCCGCAGGCGGAATAACGGGGAAGGATATTGAATTAGCCTCAGCTATAGAGAAGCTTGCCGCTCCGAATATTCCGTCATCATAACCCTGCAAAATCGAATATGATCAAAATGCCCTTCCGATTGGGAGTTTTGAAAAACCTTATTTGGTAGAGGAAATTTACTTAACTGTCATTCCCACGAAGGGGAATGTTGAAAAAACCAGGAAACTCGAAAAATGATCTTTACCTTTTCCTGCTTCGCCGGGAGAAGATGTCCCGACTTGTCGGGACGGATAAGGGCGTAACTCCTTAAGCTCCCTCATCCTCCGACTCCTTCTCCCAATTAATGGGAGAAGGATGGAAAGAAAAGAATTTTTTGAAGTGCTTTCTTTTTTAATGGCGGCCCAGCTTTTTCAACAAGCCCGAAGGGGGGGGATCCATATTAATCAAAGAGATAGATTCCCGCATCCGCGGGAATGACATATGAAGGAAGTCAAGAAAACACATTTTCAACAAGCCCGATTGCCTCGGTAGCAATTTTGGCCATGCCGCATTTTTCAATGCCGGAGGTCGGAATCGAACCGACATGACCCAAGGGTCGGGGGATTTTGAGTCCCCTGCGTCTACCAATTTCACCACTCCGGCGGCAAATCATATCAAAGAACGATTTTAAAAATTTCCCTCTGTGATGTCAAGGGAAATTCCGCTATTGGGCTTAATTATGCGCTTAAACGTGAAATTTCATTCCTTCTTATGGCAAACCACGCTGGCAAATTTGGAAATGCCTGCATGGGTCAGTTAGGCGGCATTCCTTAAATCTCTGGCAAACATCAATCCAATAAGGCCGCAAAAACCTCCTCCTATTCCAATTATCAGAAAGAGAACCGGAGCCCCAAGGATCGACAACAGAAATCCGCTCATAGCTGATGAAATGGCAGACATCCCTACCACCGAGAGATTCACCAGGGCGAAAATGCGCCCGGTCATCTCTGTCGGCACAAAATTCTGAATCAAGGATGTTCGGGTAACAGTGAGCATTGGTATCGCCAGCGAGTGGATGATTATGGTTATCTCCATTCCGAGCATCGAATTCACAAAATAGAGCGGGATAAAAGTGATGCCATCGAGGATCATACCCAACAATAATATCTTTCCCTTTCCAAAGCGTCCGCCATAAGAAAGTAAGGCGGCGGTGCCGATGAGCATCCCGATAGCATAGCAAGCTTGGATTAATGCATAAGATTCCACGCCCATTCCCAACACCTCCTTTACAAAAACAGGCGTCCCCACGATGGCCGGACCCATTATGAATATGTTGTCAGCGATGGTGATGAGAAGCAAGGGAAATATCACACGATGCCTGATTGTATATCGCAGGCCATCTCGAATCCCCGCAAATCCCAGCACCGGTCCGCTTAGGTTCCGTTGATGACTAAATCGAATCAAAAACACAAACAAGAATGATATGAGATAGGCCAGGGAGACTACGGTGAACAGGTGGATTTTGCCAAAAAAATGAAGCAGGCCTCCAGCAAGTGCCGGGCCAATCAATAGAGCGAATTGCCAGGAAGTCTGGATAAGTGAATTCGCTTTGAATAAGCCTTCCTTCGGCACAATATGGGGAATCAGCGAATCGCGCGCGGGATTGAAGAAAGTAGCGGCGATGGCAATCGCAAAAGCGTTGATGCCCAAGAAAACGGGATTCAAGAATCCAAGCATCGATGCCGCCGGTAGCATCAAAACCACCAGGAATCTGACCGCATCAGATGATAACATCACCCAACGTCGATCATACCTGTCGGCTGTCACCCCCGCCACAAGCGAAAAGAAAACGGCGGGGAGATACGCCGACATAGCTACCAGACCTGTTACCATTTCCGATCCGGAAAGCTCAAGAGCCAGCCAAAGAAGCCCTATCTGATAAATCGAGTCGCCGCTCTGAGAAACAATCTGGCCCAACCACAGGAAGGTAAGATTACGGCTCTGAAATATCTTGCTGGGGATCAATTTCATAAATCCTATCTAAAATAGTAGTTCGGGATCAATATGATAGTCAAACGAAATGGTCATTCCAAAATGATTCGTTTTGCAGAAGGGGAGTTTGAACTCCTTATAATTTTAGCAATCCCCCAAAATGTCGCATGGAAAATCATTAAGGTTTTGAGGGAACTCAATACAGACTTGTGCTGTTTCAGATGATATCTATGTACACAAAATAAAACGAAGACCGCTAAGAGGGCGGTTCATGGAGAGAAAATGAAGAGAAACCTGCTTGTTACTTTGGCAATTCTGGCGGCGGCGGCATTCGGATTGGCGGCTGGAAATACTGCAAAGGCCAACACGGACATCTTTGACCAAGGCTGGAGCGCCCCCGCCATTCAAGGTGCCGGCTCAGGTGCCCAAACGGCGGTGCCACCTCCAGCTTGTTGTGTCCTAATTGTGACCCCTATTATCCCTAATCCCATAGTTCCACAGGGTGGATCTTTCGCATGGTCCGGCAGGATCTGCGATACATGTAGTTTCGCTCATACTACCGATATCTGGTGGGGAGTCGTCTGGGCTAATGTATTCTATCAACAGGGGTCATTTCTAAACGTCACTCTGGCATCGATGCAATGTCTGGCCGGTGTTTTCATCCAAAACGTGCCCAACACTGCACCCACAGGAAGTTACATTTATAGGGCTTATTACGGCGTCTATAATTCGATAAAGGACGACTCGTCATCGTTTCCATTCACGGTTGTCGCCTCCAGCAACGGTGGCGGCGGGAATAGCGAATGGGGTGTTGATATGCAACGCGATTTCAGTCTGCCAACCGAGTTTGCTGTAACCGGAAACTATCCCAATCCTTTCAATGCTTCCACCAGCATCAATTATCAGCTTCCAGAAGCCAGCCAAGTAACATTGGAGGTTTACAATCTATTGGGACAGAAAGTGGCCACATTGCTAAACGGACACGAAGAAGCGGGCTACCATACTGTCAACTGGGACGCATCCCA
Organism: candidate division Zixibacteria bacterium CG_4_9_14_3_um_filter_46_8; assembly: GCA_002791595.1. Classification (GTDB taxonomy): domain Bacteria; phylum Zixibacteria; class MSB-5A5; order UM-FILTER-46-8; family UM-FILTER-46-8; genus UM-FILTER-46-8. Next base: position 3,633 of record PFXJ01000032.1, on the reverse strand, counting down.
ATATTCATCCGGTATCTACCTATATAGATTGACCGCAGGTGATAAAGTTGTGACTCAAAGGATGACATTGTTGAAGTAATTGCATTTGCCGGCTAACCAAAAGGGGTTGCAGAAATAATATGGGCTGGGAATTCGTTCCCAGCCTTTTAATTTGGAAAAAAGATGACATTTGGCAATTAGTGTCTTACTATGGCTTCACTATCTGCCATTCAAATGTGCCTATTTGCGGACTGGCGATTTTAACCGATTCCCCTACTTGAAGCGGGCCGACGCCGGATGGCGTGCCGGTGAAAATCAGATCCCCCGGCAGAAGCTTCCATATCCTGGAGATTTCTATTATCAAGCGCTCTATGGGGAAAACCATGTCCTTAGTATTTCCACGTTGGTGGACTTGGCCGTTGACCATGCAGGTAAATTGGATGTCATCAAATGGAAAGAGGGGTAGATAAGATACGAACTTTCCGATGGGCGCGCTCTGGTCGAATGATTTGGAGATTTCCCAGGGAAGGCCCTTATCTTTTAAGTTTTTCTGGAGATCGCGCAGGGTCAGATCCAAACCGATAGTGATACCGGCGATAAATGATTTGGCATCTTCGGCAGTTTTCGCGCGTCCATCCTTACCGATGAGAACAACGATTTCAACTTCATGATGAAACACCTGGCCATGCTTGGGAAAACGGATTTCCTCTCCCGGGGAAACCAGACTACTAACAGGCTTCATAAAAATGGTCGGCGTCTTAGGGATGTCCGATTTCATCTCTTTAATATGCTCGGCGTAGTTCTGGCCGATGCAAAAGATACGCTGGGGAGTGAAGGACTTTTTATTGAGGGTAAGTTTCATAATATCAACTCAACATGGGTGATAGGGTACCCCACCGTAAATTCTACCTCTTTCTGCTTTCTTCATATTTCTGGACGAACTCATTGACCGATGTGGCCGCAATCGCTTGTCCGATCACCTCAAGCGGTAAATCCTCAATTTTTTTGAAACATATGCAAGATTTGCCCATATCCAACTTCTTGCCGGTGGCTTGGTATGCCTTCACGAACCATTCATAGAATTTCGTGTTTCCGTAAATACTCATAAGATAAGCTGCCATGTGATTTTTCTGTGAAGCTAATGCGGCGTATGGCAAAGGCACATCTTTCTTGCCCAAATACCCCTGAGGATAAAGTTTTAGCGGCACCGCATATCCAATCATTCCATACTGCATCGCCTCTTCGTATCCTTTTGGAAGATGCTTGAGAATGACTTTGCGGACAGCACTGATAGCTTCCCGTCTATCTTTCAGCAGACTATCCAGATATTCCTGAACTGTCGCGGAATTGCTCTGCATGAATATATTATATTCGATTTCTTTGGATTATCAATCTAAAATTTCGAGGGGTATCGATTAAAGGTGTATAAAAAGCCCACCGCAAGGGGAGTGTTGAAAAACCTTATTTGGTGGAGAAAAATTACTTAACTGTCATTCCCACGAAAGTGGAAATCGATATTAATCAAAGAGATAGATTCCCGCTTCCGCGGGAATGACATATGGAGGAAGTCAAGAAAACACATTTTCAACAAGCCCGGGACATCCGCCGCTCACTTAATTTCGCCGACCGGAAAATCGGAACCTCTTTCAGAATGATTGGTTTATATTATTCTCATTGATAAATCGCCGGATAGCGCCTATTCGCTCTCGAGCGGATATGCTTCTCGGAATTGGATAATACTATTTGTATGAAAACATTCATTTTACAGGAGTTAATATGCCTATAACACACATCGATCTTCCATACCTTCATAATGCCTTGGAACCTTATATGAGCGCCAAGACTTTTGAGTTCCACCATGGCAAGCATCTCAAGGCTTATGTTGACAATGGCAATAAATTGATCGCCGGCACGAATCTTGAAAATGCCGACCTTGATACGATTGTTAAGGAGGCCGCCAAGGATCCCTCCAAGGCAGGAATTTTCAATAATGCCGCCCAAGTATGGAATCACAATTTCTTTTTCAAATGTATGAAATCGAATGGCGGCGGCGTGCCGTCGGGCAAAATCGCCGAGATGATAAATGCGTCATTTGGAGGCTACCAGAAATTTGCAGATGAATTCAAGAATGCGGGGCTTACGCAATTCGGCAGCGGCTGGGCATGGTTGGTTCTGGATGGCAACCAGGTAAAGATTATGAAGACTGCCAACGCTGATAATCCAGTGGCGCATGGTTTGAAGCCATTGTTGGGCGTTGATGTCTGGGAACATTCCTATTATCTTGATTATCAGAATCGACGGGCTGATTATCTCACCGCATTCGTGGATAAGCTCATAAATTGGGATTTTGTTAATTCATTATTGGGCTAATGGGTGAGCGGGACGGGGCCCGCCCCTGCAGTGAATAATAGGTATCCCACCCCCGCTCAGGCGGGGCTGTGGGATTTTCCACTATTTCTTCGTAGGCGGGCGGCCTTGACCCCCGTCCCGATCTATCGGGAGGGGCAAGCCCCACGACCTACTTCAACAGCGTCATCCTCTTGGTGAAAACCTGTTCACCGACGGTTAATTTATAGAAATAAATACCCGAGGAATATTCGTTTGCATCCCAACTGATAGTATGATGCCCTGCCTCGATATTTCCATCAATCAAAGTTGCGACCTTCTGCCCCAGCAGATTATAAACCTCCAACCGCGCTTCTCCCGCCTTCGGAATATCCATAATGATATTCGTCTGCGCGTTGAACGGATTGGGATAGTTATCTCCCAGAGCGTAGCTCGATGGCGCGTTCTCCATTATGCCTTCATTCCCCTCGAACCATTTAGAAACATTCCAGTCATTCGCAGAACCGCCTATCGGCGCGGTTACATCAAACCCAAAGTAGCAGGAATCGATGATGCTACTGGGATAAGTCCCGCAGTAAGCGATATAGGTATATGTCCCCAGCGGAGCGAAGCTCGGTATATCCTGCCTGACGTTCATAGCGAATAACGTATCATAGGCCGCGATGGGAATGTTATTGAATTGCATAATCGGCCCATATATCCCATAACCGGGGACATTCAGCTTTATCCAGACTGTGGTTGTCTGCGACTGGGCGGTTAAATTCTGCAGAATACCATTGAAATTGAAATACCCTCCGGCGGGAACATTGATCGGCGGATTGACCGGCATCATGCTGATGTCCGTAATCCCTAAATAGTGATACAACGCCCCCATATCGGACCGTGTGCCATCTGGGTCATTCAAGGCCGGATCGCCGACATTGATGCACGGGGAACCCCATTGGAGATCATAAAACTCATGCCAGTAATCGACGTAAAGTGGGTCAGCATGGATATTGGTGCTTCCTGGCCAGACACCCTGAATATCACAATAGGTAACCGATGGGTTGGAACCTGAAGCCAGCCAAATTTCCGCTCCGTTCGGCG
>PFXJ01000032.1:0-160 GCA_002791595.1 candidate division Zixibacteria bacterium CG_4_9_14_3_um_filter_46_8 | reverse complement strand
CCGCCATAAGAGGAAGCAGAGTTATTGCTGATACTGTTGTTTAAGACTACGCAGTTCGAGCCGGTTAGATAGATTCCACCACCATTTGGCCCGGTGTTATTCGTTATGACGTTGAATCTTATGGTATCGGTATATCCGCTACACCAAATCCCACCACCAG
>PFXJ01000024.1:33338-69249 GCA_002791595.1 candidate division Zixibacteria bacterium CG_4_9_14_3_um_filter_46_8 | reverse complement strand
AGCTATGAAGTCGAAAATGGACACTGCCGCGGTCGAGCTATATTCATTCAATGCTCAGGACATACAACTGATTACCCAATTTGACCTCATTGATGATAATTTCAAGGCTAAATGCAATTTCGGAATAATGAGATTTGCCTTTGAAGACACTCTGATGCTCCCTTTCGCTGATATCAGCGGGCAGACTTCATTGGCGTACCGTGACTCCACTTTCTCCTGGGAGAATGCCACAATGGGCATAAAATCACATCATCTAAATATAGTTTCCAGGGGCAATTATATTGTCAGCGATTCGCCAACTATGACGATGAACAGCGGCATTGAATTTCAGTCAAAGGATACGGTCGAGGTTATGAAGAATGTGGGCATTACTGGACGTTTCCAGGCCACAATGGAATTGGCAATGAACGATAGTCTCCTCTCTCTGCGGGGTTCGTTGACTCCTCTTCTGCTGTCAGTAATTTCGCCGGGAGTGTTTTCAATTGAATCGATCACAGGATCCATCCCGTTTGAACAGGATATTGCCTTGCCGCAACTCAGACTGATAAGCAATGATAATGCGGTCGCAGGCCTCAACCTTTTGGATTATGAAAAGGGCAAATATTATCGGCGAGAGAAGACTGAAGGCAGTTTATCGTTTGAGCGAATGGAGGCGGGTCGGGTTTATATCGAGAATTTCGATTTGACCATCGAAGTCGGTAATGGCAGGATAATCGGTCGAAGGCTATTCTCAGACGTATATGGAGGAAATTTACTCGGAGATTTTTATCTTGATCTCAAGAGTATCGATTTTGGGGCAGTCGAGATTAAACCTGATAGTCTGCGCTACGCCGCCAATTTTCAATTATCAGGAGTCAATTTCGACAGATTGGCTGGTAGCCAGACTATCTCCCAGAGCGCGGATATTTGCGGGGACATCTCTCTCGTGGGAAGGGGAATCGTGGATCCGCAGTCCAACTTCGAGCTGGAGGGTCAATTAAATATTACCAAGATCGGTTCTCGCGCCACCAGGAAGCTTCTGGATTTTCTCGACCCCACCGGTACAGATCTTAGTATTGCCGAAACACGCAAGTTAATCGATAGGAAAATTTTATTTTTAGATATGAGCTATCAACCCAAAAGATTTTCGATGAAGATTAAACACGGCAATATCAACCCAACCATTGATATGGACCAGCCGTTCTATGCCAAATATCTCAGAATTGGCGCGGTGACTATGCCTGTGGAATACGACCGTAAGCAACTCCAGACAATGCTTAAAGCCGCTGCCGCCACTCCTATTGAAGAATAAATATGAGGTGGATTATGACCCATAGATTAATGTTGATTATCCCTGTTGCGTTACCTTTGGTTTTAGCTTCATGCACTGTCAAGCCGCCCGAAATCACTGTCACCGGCGAGAAAACGGTTCTTGAGCGCCAATTATTCGGGGATTACGAACTCTCACCCAAATCGATATTTCTGCCGGCGGCCAGCGGAGGTATTTATACTCCGGATTCGATCGGCCTTCCTGATACCCTTCATAGAAGCGACCATCCCCGGCTTGAAGTTGAATCGGGACGGAAGGAATATCTTTCGGCGTTGGCGAATCACCGATTCAATCTCGATGATGTTGACAAATTCAAAGATATCGGGGTTCTCGGCGAGGATAATCGTGGCTACCTCTATCAATTCAATGATAAGGTATTTCAATTGCCGCCACCTGATGCCGCCGTATTGAAGGAAGTTCTCGATGAAGAAAACCGCGGCAGACGAATCATAATGCTAAGGGTAATTGCCCTCCGAGCAGATCTCACCGAAGAAAATCTTCCTGAAATCGAAAAAATATTCGCTCAACGAAATTTTCAGGAGGAAAAGCCCGGTCGGATGGTGCAGGCTGATAATGGCGAATGGATCATAAAAAAATAATATAGCATAATGCCTAAAGTCCTTCAATTTCCAAGTTTTCTGATAATACTCATATTACTATTGCCCTTTGAATCCGGGGTGGCGATACCGATTCCTGCGGTGATAAAACTCACCGGCCATCCTGCCGTTGATTTTGAACCGACCATTTCTCCGGACAATAATTGGATTGCATTTACATCCTTCCGAGATGGCGATTTTAACATCTATCTGAAATCCACCTCTCGAGGCCTTCCTAGGGCAGTGACCTCCCATTCCTCTGCTGACTTCAGTCCTTGCTATGATGAAGAGGGAAAGTCGCTATATTTCGTTTCCCGACGTGATGATGCCCTGGGAGATATCTATAGGCTAAATCTTGAAACCAAGTCCACCGATCGCATCACCAACCGCCAGGGATATGACATTGACCCGGCGATCTCACCCGACGGGCGACACATCGCCTTATGTTCCGACCGTGAAACCGGTTACCTTGAAGTATTCATCGCCCTAAAAAATGGCGAGATTATAAAACGCATTACCACCGGCGGCGGCATCAGTCCATGCTGGTCACCAGATGGCAGGCACCTGGCGTTTATCGCCCTCGATGCCACCGGACTCGGCGGCGACAATCGGCTGGCTATCGCTGATTCATCTGGACAAATCGAATATGTAGAAACTGGCCCCGGTCCGGTAATGAACCCGCAATATTCATCCGATGGGAGCATCATATTTTTTACTCACTATTGTGTAGATACCGATAAAGATGGAGCGCTTACGATTAATGATATCCCCTGTATTTCCGGATATTACCTGCGATCTCATCAAACGGTCAAATTCATATTTAAGCCCCATGCCGTATATTATCCCGTTCCTGACCATCAAGCGAAATGGATATATTATACTATTTCGGATCGAAGCGGAATAAATCTCGCAAAATCCGACCTTTCCATCCTTTTGAAGATATACTCTTTCCCCGACTCGCTTTTTCAATACGGAATGGAATTGGCGAGATCTCGTGAAAGGGAAGATCGTCTGGCCGCCATCCAATATTTGGAGTCCTGTGCGATTATTTATCCTGCTTATGATGGCTCAACGAAAGCGATCATAAAATGCGGAGATATTTATCAGCAGGAGGGGTTTTACCGGGAGGCGGATCTGGCCTGGGCTGCTGCAGACAGCATAAGCCTTCGTCCCGCAGACAAATTCCTGGCTCGCATTAAAAGAGTGCAGTTGGAAACCAATCGGCAATGGGATCTCGATAGAAGATCTGCCCTGAAGAAAGCTCTGAATTCGTTGGCCGAAATGCGCGAGGAGTCCGGAGACGAGCCGGCAACAGTTTCCGAAGTGCATTATACAGCTGGAATTCTCCTGTTTCGTTATGGCAATTTCAGAGAAGCATTGAAATCATTTCAAACAGTGATTGATAGTTTTGCAGTCAATGACGAAACAGCGTGCCGGGCGATTCTCCGTATGGGAGACTTATACAGTGTTCTCAATCCCGATGATCGCCTCTCAAACGCTTCCAATTATCTCCGGGTCATTGCCAGTCATCCTGACCGTCAGGATTTTGCGGACAGCGCGGTGGCTTACGCTCTCAATCAATATGCCGATCTCCCGCCCAATGATCGCATTGTTGGTATGCGTCATTTGATGGAATCTTTTCCCGATATAAGGCTGCTGCGGGCGGCGGGTAAATTTAATATCGCGAAGGTATTGGAGGAGAGCGGGAATTTTTACTCGGCTATCGACCAGTACGCAACGGTTTTTATCTCTTGCCCCGAGCAGTTGTCATACAGCCAACAGGCCAGACTGCTATCCGCAAAAACGAAAATTGCCACCGGCGCGGCCGATGAAGGCCTCGCGGAGTTGGATTCCTTGATGAAATCCAAAGATGCGCTTGACGAGGTGCGTCTGCAAGCCGGAAATGAATTGTATGAATATCTCTTGAACGCGGCCTCCTCAAGTTTCGAGGAAAATGATTATGACAAATCCCAGAATTCGTTCCAGGGAATGATCAGGCAATTTCCAGACAGGGGTGACTGCCATTGGGGCTTCGTGATGAGTTGTGCGCTCAAGAATGGCCTTGATTATGCGCAGGAATTTTATGACTCGCTCGAAATAGCAATAGGCGAGAATCGAGGAATAACGTATGGCCGCGCCCTCGTGTCACTGAAACGTTATGACGCGAAGGGGAGCAAGAGTGAACTCAGGCGTTCACGGAGGTTATTGGAGAACCTCAATGATGAATACTTCGAATGGATTTTCCCCTATGTCGCCCTCGGAGAGGTTTATCTCAAATTCGAAAAGGGAGATATCGCCCCTGATGAATCTGGGTTCTCTGAAAGAGCTATCGATATCGCCTCCATTGGTATCAGCAACCTGAATCCGGGATCGCCCAAAGCGCTAAGACATAGCCTCGAGCTCAATGCCGCCACCGGCTATTTCAATATCGGCCAATTCTCGCAGGCATTCTCTTATTATCGGAGCTGCCGTGATTTTGTCGATCACCGTGGAGACAGCAAACTGCTGAACGATTATTTATGGAATTTGGGGGAGGCCGCGCTGCAGATTGATAGCATGAAAGTGGCCGCGGAGTGCTTCCAGGAGTTATTACGAATCGCCGAGGAAAAGTCCGATGCCCAATTCCGCTTGCAGATCCTTAAAAAATTGGGCTTTGTGTATTTGGCCGACGAGAATTTCGATGATGCCCAACGCTATTTCGAACTTGCCCTTGAGATCTATAAATCCCGTTCCGATTTACACCACGAGGCGGAGATGCTGAAAGCTCTGGCGACTGTCAGCTTTATTGATATGGAAAATGCCAGGTGCGAGGAATCTGCCTCAAAATCCGACTCGATCTATATTTCCCTGGGAAGCATCGGTGACCTTAAAACCTCCGGCCTGCTTCTGGGAAGGTTGCCATTGCTCCCAGTTGATTTTCAGATTGCCGAATTGGAGGAGTTCAAAATCGGAGGCTCTTTTTATCCCAAAGGGTTTCCCTTCAATATCAGCGAAAGGCTCCTTAGAAATTATGAGGCTGAAAGTAATGTAAGACAGGGAGATATTGATGCCGCCGCCTTTTATTTCAAAGCTAAAATGCAATCGGAGATGAAAGTCGGAGACCGAAAATCAATGGCGATTACTTCCAATCGCCTGGGCAATCTCTATCAAAATGCCGGCAATCCTGATTCGGCTTTTGCCTATTTTTATAAGGCTATGAATATCTCCAAAGAGGCGAAAATACTCTCCGGCGCCGCAACTAATGCCATCAATCTCTGCAATCTCTTTCTGGCCTATCCCGGCTTGGCATTAAGGGTCGATCCCCCGATCATATCTGGTATAGAAAGCAACCTATCAGAGTCTCTTGAAAAACTGCCCGGTGATATTTCGGCATTAAAGATGTATCTTCATTGTGCCATCGGGGCCTGGATTTATTCACGCTTCCATAATGATGCCGGGAAAATCACCAGGGGATATGAATTTAAGCTCATCAATGCCGATGGCCCTGCCTCCGCCGCAGTTATTGGGCATCAAGAAATGGCCAATTTCGGCATTGAACTGAAAAAGGCCATACTCCATTTTCAATCCGCGGCCATTATGGCCAAACGGCTGGAGAATAAATATGGTTTATCCGCAATCAATTTGAATCTTGCGACCATTTATTTTGATCTGGGCCTTTCAATAGATTCGCAGAATTCACTAATCCAGGCGCGGGACCTCGCGGTTGAAAATGGATTCAGCGATATTCTCTGGCGAGTGTTTATGATAAAAGGATTGTCTGATCCCGTTCCCAATTCATCGCTGGCGGCATTGGAAGATGCGGTGAAGATCATGCGGAATTTGCGCGGCGGCAAGAATCCTTTCGCATTTCGCGAGGAGTTGCCGGAGCTCAATGAATATTACTCAGCCTATCTCAAGAAGCTCATTGATTCTGGGGAGCCAGATGAAGCCCTCAACGCCGTCGAACTGTATAGATCTATGACCTTAGCCGGCGAATTCTCGCGCTATCCTCTGCGCGAATTCCGGAGCGAACTCCATAAAGTGTACTGGCAGAATATAAGATATTTCGATCAGATGGTCGATTCATTAACATCGATGATACGTGCCCTTGAAATCAGGAAAGATGCCGCCGCATTGAAGGCGGCCGATTCCCTAAATATCGAGCTTGGCAATATTCGAACTGAGTTGGATAATACTCTCGCAAGGATTAAATCCGATTTTCCGGCGCTGGTACCAATGGTTTATCCATCGGTACCCGATACATTACTGCTCCAAACAGTGCTGGGCCAGGAAAGCTGCATATTGGACTACCGCCTATTCAAGGATGGCCTCGGTATCTGGTATATCGATGCTGACACCATCGAGTTTTCATTTCGACCGTTAAATATCGGCTCACTGAGTAACATAATAAATTCCCTGCAAGACTCCATGGGCGATCCGTTTGTCAACGATCATCTAAAATATCTTTTTGATTTATTGATTCATGACCATAGGGCTCGCCTTGAGGACAGAAGCCATGTTTACATAATCCCGGACCAGATTCTCTCAAAGATACCTTTCTCCGCGCTGAATGATGGTGAAACGGCTCTGCTGGATATTTGCGATTATTCCATCTCATCGAGTATATCGATGATCCTTAACGGATATCAGAACCGCCGAGTCCCTTCGCCGAAGATTATGGTCATTCCATCAAAATCGGATTTATCAAGCTTTGCGATTCCCGATTATTTCGTAGCCAGCGCAGACAGCATTCCGGATGCTCTGACTAATTATGGTGTATTGATATTCGGAGGGGGAATCCAGGCAAAAGACGACTACCCCCTGGGCTCAAGGCTCGTTATGCCCATGGAAATCAGCCCCCAGTTAAGTGAACTCCTCAGATACAGATTGAATTGCAAAGCTGTGATCCTTAGAAATTCCAATGACATCGACTGGGCAGAGATGCTTCCCATTTTTCAAGCGGTTTTCAATTATGCCGGTTCCTCCTCATTGGTGATTTCCCGATGGACGATACCTGACTCGATTTTCAATCGCTTTTTGGAATTGCTCGTGCCCAAGTTATCGGTTTCCGACGTGGCGACTGCGCTTGGGAGCGCCAAAAATGAATTTCGAAACAGGTATCCCGATTCCCGATTCTGGGCTGGATTCGAACAGATCGGTTTTCGTGGGATGGATAAGCCACAGGAGATTACATTCGCCCAGCAACAGTTCGGCGAGATTATGCTTAAAGCCAATATTTCCGCTAAAGAGGAGAGCTGGGAAGATGCCCTGGAGTATTTCGAAAAGGCTTACCAACTCTCGCCCAGATTGAACCTCGAGCCAGCCAAAACTGATGTTCTGTTGCAGCGAGTGGTTTTCTCAGCTTTCAAGGCCGCCAATTATCGAATTGCCGAGAAATATCAAAAGCAGGTCCTCGAATTAGCCCAATCCCGGGGAGATACCCATAGCATTGGCAAAGTATTACTGCTTCTTCGTGACATTGCCAATAGCGGAGGTTTTTTTGAGTCTGCCGCCGGTTATCAACGCCAATATATGGCTGTTGCCAGTGATAAGACTGATTCGCTGGAAACCGCCATCGGATTCAGAAATGTTGCCTCGCTTTATGACTCAGGCGCCAAATATGAATTGGCGCTTTCCGCGATTGACACCGCCCTGGCGAACCTCCCTCCCGATTATAAGGGAAAAGAATATGCCGCCACCGAATTCATACGTGGACGGATACTCATCAATTCCGGTGATTATCGTCAAGCCGCATCCGCCCTGCAAATCGCTGTGGCCATTTTCGATTCGCTCTCATCCCCGGATAGAGCGGCGGCATACCAATTATTGGGGTTGGCGCATTTTAAGCAATTTCGTTATCTTCGGTCTGAAGGCTATCTTACAACCGCCTGCGACCTGTATCGCAATGCCAACGATTCCGCGAATGCGGCCCGATGCGCCCAGATTCTCTCTTCGGTGAAATGGGCGGTAGGAGATTATGATTCGGCAGAGGTTTTGGCTGATTTTGCCGCCAATTACAGCCAACACCGGGGAATCGCTAATGGCTACCTCGATGCCATTTTGACAAAAGCAGCAATTAAAATATATTCAGGATACAAAGGTGAGGGCGAAAAACTGCTGATTAATGGATTTGCCGAGGCAGATTCCTTGAAGTCTCACTTGCACCGTGCTGTTTTTTCTGATAATCTCGGAAGGTATTATTTACGGGAAAAACAATATGGCAAAGCGGTCGATTTCTTAAGGCTGGCTATCACCATTCCCCAGGAGGGGAAGGGTAATCTCCGTGAGCGTATAGAATCGCTTCTCGATTTGTCATTGGCCATCGCCCACGAAGGCAATCTGAGCTCCGCCATGGAGTTTCTGACGCAGGCCAATTTTCTGATAACTTCAACTCAGAATGAATTCCTTCGGATGAAGTATCATCTGATCTACGCCTCGATCCTGGAATCCAACGGCAAATTCAAGTATGCTATAAAATATCTCAATGAAACGTTGACTACTTCGACTTCCAGGGTATTTGAGGAATTGCAGTGGCGGTATTCCTATCTTCTGGCAAGATGCTTTTATAATGAGAACGATCTTGCTTCTGCACAGGAAGCGCTGATGAAAGCCGTAACTTTACTTGATTCCATTCCGGTAATTCCCGAAGGAGAACTGCTGAGATCACGTCTGCCTTATCATCCCGCAGATGCCTATCGTCTTCTGGCGGCGGTCCAGTTTTCTAATGGGAATTATCAAACATCATTGCAGAACTTCCAGAAATCCTTCCAATATTCTCAAACGTCGCTGTTGGCAAGCCATCGCTATCGATTTAAGGATGCGCGGCTTGATTCGCTGGCATCTCAATTGACCGCCTCCCAGATCGAATATTACTCCTTAATCAATAGGAGCCACGATTCAAAGATAGACTCCTTGTGGGAATCTCTCGATGAATTGGGTAATCACCGAAGCCAATATTTTGCATCACTTTCTGCCATCAGGTCTGCCTATCCAACGGTCTTTCTCTTGTTCGCGGTCCCTTCATTAGAAATGACTCCCATGGCTCAAGCCCTTGAAGGCTCCTGTGCCTTAGCTTATTTCATCGATGCTAACAAGCTCTATAGATTTTTCACTGATGGCGCTCGTGTCGAAGGTGCCGTTTCCACGACTGCTCTTAATTTTTCGGATTTAACGCGCCAATATTCTTCCGCTATCACATCGCTTGGTCAAGCAGGAAGATTGGATTCATTGCTATGCTCATTCCTGATCGCCGGATTAGAAAATGAACTTAAAGGCTACAGAAAAATAGCCATTATCCCCAATGGTAGTATCGCGGGCCTGCCATTTGGCTGCTTGATTCCGAAATGGATGGGGGCTGATTCAGCAACGATGACTATAAATGTAATACCATCAATTTATGACATTTACATTAGGAACGAGGACATAAGGCATGAGAGCTTCGACGGGATAGCTTATTTGCTTCCCGATGAGGATGAAAGAACACTTCAAGATGGCTTTTGGAAAAAAGCTTTAGCTCGTCAGGAAGTCCGAAGGACCTACCCGATGCGCCGCGGCCAGGATTTCCGGCATTTACTCGAAACCCAAACGCCGCCTTTCATCATCTCCGACATTGGTATTTTTGCCAATGATGGTCAGCCGCTCAACTATACTCTGGGGGGCGCTCCTACTGGTTCTGACACCGCAATGGTTGATCTGGCTTGGCTCGTGGAGAATCGAAATGGTAACGGTTTCATATTTGAATTTGACGGCGGAAACAGCCTGCCAACGATTCTTCCACCTGATCAAGCCATTCTGCTATGGCGAGTGTTATTATGCAGCGGGTTAAGCGGCATTATTCTGCCTTATTGGAATTATAATGATTTTGAACGCGGCATATTTCTCAAGAGATTCCTTCAGGAAATCGAGAGCTCAAGTCCGGAGAATGCTCTTGCTAAAACCCAGAAAGAAATCATTGATTCCGGCAGATCCCATCCCTATTACTGGGCCGGATACTACTACCTTGGCTTCAGCCGCTGATTCCTTATTGATTGACTTAAGGCGTATGCCGTTATAAATTGATCTCTGGCATGGCGAAAAGACGCAGAAAAAAATACAGCGGGACACCGATACTGGGTTCCGTCATTATCATCCTATCCATACTATACGGAATCAGCGTCTACACTTATAGCCCGGAGTCTGACAGCGGTATTTGGCGAAGCATCTGGGCCAGGCTCACCGATGGCAACTTCCGAGAACTGCTGAGAATTAAAGTTGCCAACGCGGGCGGAGTCGTCGGTGCGTTTTGCGCCTCATTCACCATGTTTGTGTTTGGTAAATTGGGATGGCTTTGCCCAATTATGATATTTTTATCAGGTTTCAGTGCCCTCACTGGGCGCGGCAAATGGCATTTTTCCAAGAATGTGAAACTTGGTTTGATAATCCTCATGCTGACGTCCGCTTTATTCACTGTTCCCATTGCAGGATTAGATGCCGGCGATCGAGACGGCCATGGTCCCGGAGGAGCCATCGGTTATCTCATTGCCAAAACCATCAAAGTGATGGCGGGAACCACCGGCGCATATATCTTGACTATCCTGGCCATCATTTGCGCTATGGGTTTGATATCCCCTCGCGCGGTGAGAAAGATTTTCAATGGCCTTTTATCTCTGATTGGCAGGATGGTGGGAGCAGGCTTAGATTACATCAAGAAATCGCCCGGAATATTTAAATCCAAAGGATTGTCGAAACGAGTAGCTGGCAAATCCAAGATAAAGATTATCAAGCCCGAAACCGCGGCCCCAACTGACGATCAAATCCAAAATGAAAGACAACCGGTAAAGGTAAATATCAAAAGAGAAGAAATTAGAGTCCAGGAGCCGGTGGAAGAAAAAACTCCGATTCGGTCATCCCTCGAAGGCGAATACTCTTTCCCGGAGCTTTCATTATTTGATAAAGTTGAACCGGGCGGCGATTCCGAAAGCGATGCCGATATCAAGGAACGAGCAGAGATTTTGAAACGAACATTAAATACTTTCGGAGTCAAAATCAATGAGGATTCGGTCGAAAGTTATCCGGGGCCTGTCATAACCCGCTTTGAATTCCAGCCGGCGCCAGGAATAAAGGTCAGCCAATTCGTTACTCTCGCTGATGACCTTGCGTTGGCCATGAAGGCCAAAAGCATCCGCGTCATTGCTCCCATACCCGGCAAAGGTGCAGTTGGTATCGAAATCCCCAACAAGAAGCCTCATATCGTGCCTATCTCCGATTTGATGAGCTCCCCGGAATTCCGTTCCAACAAATATATGATTCCGCTGGCTCTGGGCAAAGATACCGGCGGACATCCATTTATTGCCGACCTGGCCAGAATGCCGCATCTGCTGATTGCCGGAGCCACCGGATCAGGCAAGTCGGTCTGCCTAAATGGAATCATCACCAGTATCCTTTACCGACTACACCCCAACCAGGCCAGATTTATTTTCATCGACCCGAAAATGCTGGAGCTCTCGGTCTATTCCGGCATCCCGCACTTGGAACGTCCCGTAGTTACCCGGCCTCGTCAGGCTGAACGGGTCTTGATGGATGCCGTCGAGGAGATGGAAAATCGCTATAGCATTCTGGCCGAAAGCGGCGTGAGAAATATCCAGAACTATAACCAAAAAATCGCTTCCCAAGAGCAATTGCCCTACGTGATAATAATTGTTGACGAGCTGGCAGATCTGTTGGTCGGTTCTTCAAATAAAATTGAATTGATGATAACTCGCCTGGCGCAGATGGCGCGCGCCGTTGGAATCCATCTGATACTGGCTACCCAAAGACCTTCGGTTGATGTAATCACCGGGTTGATCAAAGCCAATTTTTCATCTCGAATCGCTTTCCAGGTGGCTTCCAAAGTCGATTCCCGAACAATTCTGGATGCCAATGGCGCTGAGAAACTCCTAGGGTCCGGCGATATGCTGGTAATGCTCACCGGACAGCAAGAGTTGATACGTGTTCATGGATCGTATGTCTCCAGCGAGGAAACCTCCCGAATTGTCGAATTTCTGAGGCACGAAGATTACCGGCCCAAACCAGTGGATTCTCTTCAACAGGATGGCCAATCGAGGAAAGAAACCGTGACGTCTGGTGTCACTGATGAGCTGTTCAGGCAGGCGGCGGAAACAGTGGTCCTGCACAAGCAGGGCTCCGTTTCGCTTCTGCAGAGACGACTGGGCGTAGGCTATCAACGGGCGGCACGTCTCATCGACCAGCTGGAGGAAACCGGTGTCGTTGGACCTTATGATGGCTCCAAGGCTCGGAAGGTTTTGGTTAATGAGCAATACTTACAGACCCTGTTCTCCCATAACGCCAATGACAAAAATTAAGGTATTTAGTTTAATCATTGCTGTGGTTGTCCTAAGTCTATGGTTCGGCAACCAAGGCATCTGCCAGAGCTCACAACCGCAGGCAGTCTACGACAAGATGGTTCGCATTTTGAAGCAATCGCAGATGATGGAATTCGAATTCAAACGCATGGTCGAGTCCACCCACACCGGGGCTTGTGATTCATCTTCCGGAAATGTTAAAATTCAGGGCGATAATATTTCTCGAGTTACCATTGATGATCGAATAATAGTCACCAATAACGATACAACCTTCGATTATTCCGGCTCTCATAACCAGTTGACTATCTCAATGTCGGGCGAGAATCAAATCCAGGAGTTATTCATCTCCGGATCCTTGGAGAATTACCGGGTCATTGCCCAAAATCCATCCATAGTGGGCGTTAGATTTCAATTAGCCTCCACTGACGAACGCAATGAATACCAGAATGTAGTGTTGGAGGCCATTACCAACCAGCAAGTTTCCTTCTATATGCCCAAATCGCTGAGTTATACCGATGGATTGGAAAGGCGAATTGCCTGGGAATTTGGCCCCATAAATTTTAAACCTAATTTTCCGCCGGGGACATTTGAATTCAAGATTCCCGAAGGATGCCGGATAGTTAATTTATTCGAATAATGAAACGCCCCCGCACATACTTCATTCTAAACCTCGGCTGCCCTAAAAATGAAGTCGATGGGCAGTCCCTCGAATTCCAGTTAATCCAACGAGGATTATCTCCGTCGGATCCGGAAGAAGCCGATATCCTCATCGTCAACACTTGCGGTTTTATTGCCGATGCTCGACAGGAGTCTATCGATGAAATCCTGCGATTGGCACAATTAAAGCATGATGGCACCATTCTGGCTGTCACCGGGTGCCTATCGCAACGCTTCCGCAAGGAACTATTGGCCGAGCTTTCCGAAGTCGATTATTTCTTTGGAATCTCTTCCCCAGATACGGTTGCCGATATTCTTCTGCATCAGGAACCAAAGCATCTTGATTGCACATTCGAAGTCAGCCAGACCTATCAATCATCTGGCGGGAGATTCATCAATCCCGGATCGCCCTATGCTTATGTTAAGATAGCTGACGGCTGCGATAACCTCTGCAGTTATTGCGCCATCCCACTCATCCGAGGGGGTTATCGAAGCCGCCCCATTGATGATGTCATCAAAGAGGTCGATTTTCTCTTATCGAATGACATCAAGGAAATAATCCTGATTGCGCAGGAGACTACCCGTTACGGCCAGGATCTGGCCAGAAATGAAAATCTTGAATATCTGATCAAGGAAATTTGCGCTGATGACCGTCTAAAATGGTTGAGGATACTTTATGCGCATCCGGCCCGAACCAGAAAATCGTTGCTTCAGATCATCGCCGAAGAAAATAAAGTCTGTTCCTATTTGGATTTGCCTTTACAGCATATTTCTGATAATATGCTTTCACGAATGAATAGAGGCATTACTGCTTCAAGAATCAAAACGCTGGTCTCATCGATGAGAAATGAATTTCCGGAAATTGCCCTGCGCACCACATTTCTTCTTGGTCACCCAGGTGAAACTCAAGATAACTTTGAAGAACTGTCGCGCTTTGTGGAGGAAGCCCGTTTCGAAAATCTGGGTTGCTTCGTATATTCCGAAGAGGAGCAAACTGCCTCTGCCGCTATGGAAAATAAAATCAGCAGTGAAATCGCCAGTGAAAGATATGAACAACTGATGCTGATTCAATCGACTATTGCTGAAAACCACAACCGACAACGAATGGGCAAAACTTTTCAGGCTATTGTTGATAGCCTCGATTCTGCTGAGAACATCTATAACTGCCGCTTACAATCACAATCTCCTGATATTGATGGAAATGTCCGACTTGTGGGATATCCCCGTCAACTAAAGCCAGGCGATTTTGCCAATATAAAGATTACGGGATATGATCTTTATGACCTCGATGCGATAATTGCTGATGAAACTGCCTTGCGAATGGTGAAGTGATTGATATGACCGCCCTGATCAGAATGGCTCGAAAGACCGGAATAACCCTTTCCAGGTCAATTACTCTCATCTTGATTCTCTTCTATGTTGCCCAGACCGCCATCCTTGTTCACCTTCTCTTGGAAAGAACAAAACTTCAAGAAGAAATCATCGCGAAAGATGCCCAGATTGCTGAAATGGAGCGTCAAAATGCCGAGCTTCGCGAAAAATTAAAGATATTCGAGATTATAGATGATTTTCAGAGAGGGTTCACGCCTAAGGAAGTTCAGAAAATAGGAGAAACGATCTTTGATCAGAGCAGACTCTTCGGATACGACCCTCTCTTGCTTATGGCTCTGATCCTAACCGAGAGCTCTTTTAGAAAGGGGGAGGAATCTGAAATGGGAGCCCTGGGCTTAATGCAACTTTTACCTTCAACCGGATATCTGCTTTCGCACAAATATGAGATGCCGTGGAAAGATGAATCATCTCTTTTTGATCCGCATTATAATATCCGTATGGGCAGCTACTACCTCTTTGAATTGATATTGAAATATGGTGATGTTAAGAAGGCATTGGTGGCCTACAACATTGGCGAATACGCGATGGAAGGCCGAATCAGCCTAAAAATGGACCTGCCCCGTGGTTTCGTTAACACCGTGATGAAAAAATACGAAATGTTGAAATCAAATTACCCCGATTCGTTGTTTGGATGAAATTTCAAAGATGAAGCTCATTGCCATTGCCTTGCCCCTACTGCTCCTGTCCTCGCCCGCTTTCTCAATTCCCCCCGATAATTTAAGGTTTTATGCCGGTATCGCCGATTCCGCAACAACCTTGTTCCTCTCTTCATTGACCATAAATGATGACGATGGATTTATCATAAAATCCCAACAAACCCACAATGCGAATTTTATCCTGGAACAATCCCTTATTAATTATATAAAAGCCAAAGGCGCTCATGCCTTCTTGGAATCAAACAGCGAAATTAACCAAAAGCCGAATGCGGGATACACCGTCGAATATAAAATCCTGATGGCTGATCTGAGATATGAAAAGGCGCGAGGCAAATCCCCGCCGGGAAAAAAGTTATGGCGCAATGGAAATCTGGCAGGTATATTTCGGCTCATTTCAAACGATGATGGTGAAGTTATCAAAACTGAAGAGCTAAATATCGCTGATGGTGACTTCATAAGCAGGAAGGAAGCAATGCATTTTAATGGACTGGGTAATTTTTATATCAAACCGGAGATTTCGGAAGGATTCTTACGCTATGTTGAACCAGTCCTGGTCGGAGCCACGGTGGCTACCTTGATTGTGCTTTTCTTCAGCAACAGGTGATTGTAATCAATGCAAATTAAATTCAAGATATTTCCTCTCATCGGCATTGCCATATTGCTGTGCTTGCCAGCGGTTTTGCTTTTGGGTGGTTGCGGCGCCGGTGGGGTCAAGCCAATTGAAGATTCCCAATCTCAATTCAAACGCGCTATGGAATTGTTCAACAAGAAAAAATATTATGAGGCTGAAACCGAATTCCAGAGGTTTATTTATAACTTTCCGGGCAACACCGCGGTGGACACCGCGCAATACTATCTGGCGATGTGTTATTTTGACGATAATGACTATGCCCTGGCCGGTGGCGAATTTAAGAAACTGCTTACTTCATTTCCCGCATCCGCCTTTGCCGATGATGCTCAGTACCGATTGGCAATGTCCCATTATCATCAATCGCCAAATTACTACCTTGATCAGACCGACACTTATATTGCTATTGAAGAGTTCCTCAATTTTCTTGATAATTACGCCATTAGTGAGTTTTCGGACTCGGCCAATTTTTATCTGAAAGAGATGCGAAATAAACTGGCCCGCAAAACCTTCAAGGCCGGTGAATTGTATCAAAAATTAAATGAATATGATCCGGCCGTTCTTTACTACGATAGAGTCCTTGATGATTATGCAGATTCTCCTTTTAGTGAGGAAGCCCTTTATCACAAAGGCGAATGCCTCATCAGTTTGAAGAAGGATATTCGCGCCAGGGACGCATTTCTCGAATACATCGATAAATATGAAAACGGGAAATTCCATAAGGACGCAACCAACAAGTTGCGAATCCTTGAAGATAAACCTCAGGCTAAGAAATAGCCTTGCCTCGACGCAAAGTGATTGCTATGAAAAAAGTCGGCGTGCTCGGAGGAGTATTTGACCCGATACATATCGGGCATATGCATATCGCCGATGGCGTGCTCCGCACGCTGGGACTCTCCAAGGTAATTCTAATCCCCGCGGGCGATCCCCCACACAGACGCTCATCACCAATCGCATTAGGAAACCACAGGTATGAAATGCTGAAATTGGCGGTTTCAGATAATCTTCAGATTGAGGTCAGCGACCTGGAATTGCGGCGTTCGGGGAAATCTTATTCGGTGGATACCCTGATCGAGTTGCGTCGGATTCATCCGGATTGGGAAATTCATTTTATTATGGGAGCCGATAATCTCGGCGAGATCCTCACTTGGAAAGAGCCCGAAAAACTTTTCGAACTCTCGCGGGTAGTCGTAGTCACTCGTCCCGGTGCCAGGTCAAGGTCAAATGAGATCAATTTACCCGGCAGGGTCATGGAAATTGATCTGCCGGGCATTGATATTTCTTCAACTCAAATAAGGAATGCCCTCAAGGATGCCAAACCCTGCCGATATCTTCTTCCTCCAGGAGTCGAAACTTATATAGGCCGCCATAAACTGTATGCCTGAACAATTATGACTCCCAAATTAATTTTGGTTGATGGCACCGCGCTGGCTTATCGAAGCTATTTTGCCTTTATAGCTAGGCCGCTTCGCTCTTCCAAAGGTGAAATTACTTCCACCTCCTTTGGGTTTATCAATTCCATCAACAAGCTCATACGTCAGCATAACCCCGACCATCTCATTATCTCGTTTGATATGGGCGCCCCTACTATTAGGCATAAGATATACCCTGAATACAAATCAACCCGCGCCAGAATGCCTGAGGAAATGATTGACACCTTGCCGCGTCTCGATGAAATAGCCGAAGCGATGAATTGGCCGGTAATAAAAATGGAAGGAGTCGAAGCGGATGATATCATCGGCACCCTGGCGCTGAGAGGCGCCGCAGAGGGATTCGACGTTCTCATCTACACCGGGGATAAGGACTTCTTCCAATTGGTGAATGATAAAATCACCATAATCTCACCGGGGAAAAAAGGAGAAGATGATTTGATCCTGAATCGAGAAGGTGTTAGAATCAAATTCGGGGTATCTCCAGAAAAGGTAATCGATGTGTTGAGCTTGATGGGAGACTCCTCGGACAATATCCCCGGGGTCGATGGCATAGGGCCTAAGACCGCGATTCAATTGATTGAGAAATATGGAAGTTTCAAAAACCTATACCAATCACTTGATTCAATCGATAGAAAAAAGATTAAGGAAAATCTTATCCAATGCAAAGAACAGGCAGAGCTTTCGCATCATCTCGTAACTATCAATACCGAGATTCCGCTTGAAGTGAGATGGGATGATTATCGCCTGGGCAGTCCGGACTACGGCAAGCTCTTGCCGCTGTTACGGGATCTTGAATTTGATCGAATGGCATCCGAAATGGCCATGCTGGCGCCTCCGCCTGAGAGCCATGGCGATATTGAATATTCACGGATTGCCAGCATCAAGGAACTAAAACAGCTTGCCGAGCGCATCCGTCAAAAAGGACATTTCGCCATCGACACTGAAACCACTTCTCTTAATTCTCGCAATGCACAATTAGTCGGCATCTCTATTAGCATTGAAGAAAAAGCCGCATTCTATATTCCGGTGGGACATAAACAATCAGAACATAATCTCCCGATAAATGAGACGGTCGAAATAATAGGGAGTCTCTGCCGTGATGAGAACCTCCTCAAAATCGCCCAAAATCTGAAATATGACCTTCAAGTCTTAATAAATGTAGGTATCGATTTCGGAGGAAAAACATTCGATACTATGCTGGCGTCTTATGTTCTGGATCCATCGGCGCACCAGCATGGCCTTTCCGCAATGGCTTCAAAACACTTCAGCTACACTATGCAGGAAATAACCGAACTAATCGGCACCGGCAGAAACCAGAAATCTTTCGCTGAGGTCCCCGTTGATAAAGCGGTCTTTTATTCCTGCGAAGATGCCGATATCACCCTGCGCTTATATCACGTCCTCTCTGCGAAACTGGCGGAAAATGATCTCCAAAGTTTATTCTATGATATCGAGATGCCTCTTGTGGAAGTCCTGCGGTGTATGGAGGCCACTGGAGTTAGAGTAAATCCCAATAAGCTGCGCGAAATTTCAGCCAACCTTGGAGGCGAACTGAACCGCTTAAGTTCCGAAATCTACCATCTGTCCGGCTACGAATTTAACATAAATTCACCCGCTCAAATGCAAAAGCTTTTATTTGTGGAACTTCAGTTGCCTATGAAAGGCAGAACTGCTAAGAAAAAAGAATACTCCACCGACGCCGCGGTCTTGGAGGAATTGGCTGAATTGCATCCGCTCCCCAAATTGATCCTCGAATATCGCGAATTGACCAAGGTGAAATCGACTTATTCGGATGCCCTCGTGGACTTGATTGACCCCAAGACCAGCCGCATTCATACTTCATTCAATCAGGCGGTCACGGCCACAGGACGGTTATCATCTGCGGATCCCAACCTGCAAAATATCCCCGTGAGAACCGCTTTGGGAAGGGAGGTGCGCGAAGCCTTTGTCCCGACCGATGATGAGCATATCTTTCTTTCCGCCGACTATTCACAGATAGAATTGCGCCTGATGGCGCATATCGCTGATGACCAGGCCATGATCGATTCCTTTCTTCGAGACGAAGACATTCACAGCCGAACCGCAGCCGAAGTTTATGGCGTCGCATTGAAGGAGGTTACCCCGGAGATGAGGCGCAAGGCGAAGGTTACCAATTTCGCCGTAATTTATGGCGTCTCCGCCTATGGCTTATCCCGCCAGGTGGAACTCTCGGTAAGAGAATCCGCAGATTTTATCGATATTTATTTCGAACGTTACCCGGGCGTGAGAAAATTCATGGATGAGGCGATTCGTCAGGCGGAGGCAAACGGATATGTCTCTACCATATTCGGGCGGCGGCGTTATATCCCCGATATTAAATCTCTCAACCGACAAATTCGAGAGTTTTCCCGACGGGCGGCTATTAATACTCCCATCCAGGGTTCCGCGGCTGATATCATAAAGCTGGCAATGATCAAAATCCACGCAGGCATTATCGAGATGAGATTGAAAAGCAGGATGGTACTGCAAGTGCATGACGAGCTGCTGTTTGATGTCTTTCTTCCGGAACTTGATGTTTTGAGGAATATTGTCAAGGAAGGAATGGAAAACATAACTCATTTGAAAATCCCACTTAAAGTTGAGATGGGCACAGGCCGCAACTGGTTGGAGGCACATTAAAAAATGCCGGTTATTGGTCTTACCGGATGCCCGGGTGCGGGCAAGACTATTGTGGCAGGCATCCTGAAGGAACTCGGAGCTGCAATTATCTCAGGCGATCAAATCGGCAAAGAAGTGGTGGATTCCAGTCCTAAGATCCTCAATTCATTGACTAAGGCATTTGGCGCAGAAATACTTGACGACGATGGCAAATTGCTTCGAAGAAAACTTGGCAAAATCGCCTTCTCCTCTCCAACTCAAATGAGCAAGCTTGACCAAATAGTACATCCCCCTTTGCTGATCGAATTGAAAAGGCAAATAGAAGCTCACCCTGCCGTGAGTCCCCAAGGTCTCCTGGTGGTTGATGCCGCTCTTATTTTTGAGTGGGGGATCGCCGATTGGTTTGACAAAATCATAACCGTTCACGCGGAGTATTGGCTTCGTATCAAAAGGTTGGTCTCCTCCGGTTTGACCGAAAAGGAAGCGCAACAGCGAACAGATGCTCAACTGAATCAAGAAGAAAAAATACGGCGGGCAGATATCACCATAGAGAATAATCGTATGGTCAAGGATTTAGGGCCGGTGGTCAAGAAAATTTACCAAATGCTTTGTTCGCTATCCTCATAAATTAATCGACTTTGGGTATTGCTACCATTCGCCGCGGCTAATCCGTCGGGCCCAATTTCGCTAGATTGTTTGATAAATATCTTGAATATCACGAGCATTTTGTTTAGATTATTAGATTGTATATCTTTTCACAATGTCCGATTCGGTCCGGAGGTATAAGTGTCAATAGTAAGACCATTCACAGGCTTGAGACCAAAACCAGAATATGTCAAACAGGTCGCCTCACCGCCTTATGATGTGCTTAATACGAAAGAGGCCCGAATGATGGCTGGGGCTAACTCTGTCTCATTTCTTCGCATAAGTAAGGCGGAATTGGAATTCGATGATAATACGGATCCCTATAGCGAAAAAGTATATCAACGCGGCAAAGAGAACTTAGCGCGACTCATCAATGATGGCATTATGATTCGCGATCCCAAACCCTGCTTTTACTTATATCGCCTGACTATGGAAAACCGCCGTCAGACCGGCTTGGTGGCATTGACCTCGGTAGATGAATATGATGCCGGCAAAATCAAAAAGCACGAGCATACCCGTCCCGAAAAAGTTGCCGACCGCGCCAAACACATATCATTCCTTCAAGCTCAAGTGGGACCCGTTTTCACCACTTATAGATATAATGAGGAAATTGATCGGCTTTTCAAACATATTATGCTTATCCCCCCCGCATATAATTTTGTTGCCGATGACGGGATACGGCACGAATTCTGGGTGATTGCTGAAGAAGCCACCATTAGAAATATAACCGAAGCATTTGCACGACTTCCTTATATGTATATCGCCGATGGGCATCACCGTAGCCAGTCGGCTTCTGAAATCCGCCGTCAATTCAAAGAAAAAAATCCCAAGCATACCGGCGGTGAAATTTATAATTTCTTCCTAAATGTCATCTTCCCGGATAAGGAACTCAGCATTATGCCTTATAATCGGGTCATCAAGGACTTGAATGGCCTTACACTTGAGCAATTCCTTAATGTGGCGGCGGGAAATTTCGAAATTAGGCCTCAAAGCGGCCCCATAAAGCCCTCGCAACCTCATAACATCGGTATCTATTGCGAAGGGAAATGGTTTCTTTTCAAATGTAAACCCGGTAGCTTTAATCCGGATGATCCCACCGGCTCCATCGATGCCGCCATCCTTGGAGAAAATCTAATTGCTCCCATCCTTGGGATTGCCAACCCGAAAACTGACAAACGAATCGATTTTATTGGCGGTATCAGGGGGACTGATGAATTAATCAAATTGGTTGATTCCGGAGAATACAAAATCGCCTTCTCTCTATATCCAACTTCAATTAGCCAATTACTAAAGGTGGCTGACGCCGGAGAAGTGATGCCGCCCAAATCGACTTGGTTTGAGCCCAAACTCCGCGATGGCCTTGTAGTAAATTTATTAACTGATTAGCTTAAAGGATACTTTTTATGTTAATTCTAATTTCAGATGCATTCGACCCCGGCCTCCCCAAAAAGCTCTCCAGATATGGTGAAGTAACCGAAGATAAGAGCAGATTGGCAGAGGCTGAAATTGTCTTGATCCGCAGTAAAACCAAAGTCACTAAAGAGTATATCGATTCCGCCCCCAAAATGAAGCTCGTAATCCGCGGAGGCGTCGGACTGGACAATGTCGATCAGGCCTATGCCAAGCAGAAGGGGATCATAGTTTATAATACCGCCGAAGCCTCCTCTATCGCTGTGGCCGAATTGGCTTTCGCCCTGATGATCGCTATGCCCAACCGTCTGACTGAAGCGAATCAGTCTATGCATGAAGGGAAATGGCTGAAAAAAGAGCTCAAGCGCACCGAGCTATATGAAAAAACTTTGGGAATCCTCGGTATCGGCCGTATCGGCACTGAGCTGGCTAAAAGAGCAGTCGCCTTCGGAATGAAAGTGGTTGCCTATGATCCTTTCGTCAAATCCAATCCTTTCGCCCAAATGAAGCCATCCATCAAGGAAGTCCTCAATGTCTCCGACTATATCTCCTTACACATGCCCCTTACAGATGAGACTAGGGGAATGATCAACAAGGAAACCTTGAAAGAATTCAAAAACGGAGCTTACTTGATTAATACTGGTCGCGCTAAATCCATAATCGAGGAAGATGTCGTGGGCGCCCTCAAAAGTGGGAAGCTCGCTGGCTATGGCAATGATGTCTGGTACTCGGACCCCCCCGAAAATTCGCCACTAATGAATGCCCCCAATGTCGTGATGGCGCCCCATATCGGAGCTTCCACTAATGAAAACTTGTTGAGAATCGGCGAAATCGTGGATAAATTGATTGGCGAATATGCTGGCAAAAAATAAGCGACTAAAATGATTTAATTATGTGAGGATAAAATATGACAAATAGAGTCTTTAATTTCAACCCCGGTCCCTCCACTCTTCCTCTGGATGTCCTGAAAATAGTCCAGGAAGAGTTCATCAGCTATAAGGGAACCGGTATGTCGGTCATCGAAATCTCCCATCGCTCTGCGGAGTACGAGGAAATCAATAATACGGCGATGGCTCTAATGAAAGATCTGATGGGATTGGGTGATAATTACAAAGTCCTCTTCGTCGGCGGAGGGGCATCTTCGCAATTTGCGATGGTCCCGATGAATTTCCTTATTGGCGGCAAAACTGGGGCTTATGTTAATACCGGCACTTGGTCATCGAAAGCAATGAAAGAAGCCAAGATATTTGGTGATGTTCACGTGGCCGCTTCCTCCAAAGAAAAGAATTATTCATTTATTCCCAAGAAAGCTGATATCAAATTCCCGTCCAATACAGTTTATCTCCATATCACCACCAATAATACCATCGAAGGCACCCAATATCATTTTGTTCCTGAAGCAGGCAATGTGCCTCTGGTGGCCGATATGTCCTCCGATATCCTTTCTATGCGGACTGATTTCAGCAAATACTCGCTTATTTATGCTGGCGCCCAGAAAAATCTCGGTCCTGCCGGAGTTACTGTGGTGATAATTCGCAATGAGATGCTGGCGAAATGCAAAGATGGCCTTCCCACGATGTTCGATTACCGCACCCACGCCAAAGACAGTTCACTCTATAATACTCCGCCGGTGTTTGGCGTGTATATAGTGAAACTGGTTCTGGAATGGATAAAGAAACAGGGCGGCTTGCAGGCAATCGAAAAAGTGAACGCAGCCAAAAAAGATGCCGTGTATGGAATAATGGACAGATATCCGGATTATTTCAAGGGGACTACCGAGAAAGATAGCCGTAGCTGGATGAATATCACCCTGCGCCTTCCCTCGGAGGACCTGGAAAAAAAATTCCTATCCGAAGCCAAAACTGAAGCTTTTATTGGGCTGAAAGGACATCGGAGCGTCGGCGGGATACGGATTTCGCTTTATAACGCTTTGACCCTTGATGGCGCCCATAAAGTAGTCGAATTTATGGAGAAATTCAAGAAATCCAATTAGCGGGCCATCTAATATTTAGCCAGAAATTAGGGGTTTCGATTGCATCATCGAAACCCCTTATCTTTTGGTCTCGTAGGTCAAGACCTTCGTGTCTTGACGCATATTTCTAAGGAGTCAAGCCCGCGTTCCCTCATTCAAAAAGGTAACTTTAGGTTTAGATACGTTGCCTCATATAGGTGGTAACTTTAACCAGTTTAAAAATTCCTTTCAATTTGAATTCATTAAGTTACCTGTAATATGAGGCAACGACCCTTTCCCCACCCCATTTTTTATCCTTTGCGGTTACCCTTTTTATGAGTCAATTCGACTGCTAAAAAAATAATCCTTGACAACTCCGGAACCCCAAGCTAAATTCGGCGTATAATATTATTAGCACTCTAAACAGATGAGTGCTAACAATTATACTGTTTACATTATGATTCAATAACAACAAACTATCAATATCTACCACACGTAGGAGGAGAAGATGAACGTTAAACCGCTTGCTGACAGGGTCTTAATAAAGCCCTTGGAGGAAAAAGAGGTAAAAAAAGGTTCCATCATTATACCCGACACTGCCAAGGAAAAGCCGCAGGAAGGGAAAATAATCGCAGTCGGCCCGGGCCGGGTCAGCGATGAAGGCAAAACGGTGCCAATGGAAGTCAAGGCCGGCGATAAGGTGCTTTATGGCAAATATTCCGGCACTGAAGTTACAGTTGATGACGTTGAATATTTAATAATGCGGGAATCCGACATCCTGGCTATCGTCGGTTAGTCGCGGGAGGAAAGTAATATGGCCAAACAACTTGAATTTAGCTCTAAAGCTCGTGAAAAACTGCTTGTCGGCCTCGATAAGCTCGCCGATGCAGTCAAAATCACTCTTGGCCCTAAGGGCCGCAATGTCGTTATCGACAAAAAATGGGGCTCCCCCACGGTTACCAAAGATGGTGTTACTGTGGCGAAGGAAATCGAACTCGAGGATGCATTTGAAAATATGGGCGCCCAGATGGTAAAGGAAGTCGCCACTAAGACCTCTGATATCGCTGGTGATGGCACCACTACTGCCACTGTTTTGGCACAAGGGATTTTCCATGAAGGATTGAAGAACGTGACCGCCGGCTCCGATCCGATGGCGATCAAGCGCGGTATTGACAAGGGCGTCGCCGCCGTAGTCGAGAAGCTCAGGAAGCTTTCCAAACCGGTTGGCGGGAAAAAAGAGATTGCCCAAGTCGGCACCATATCCGCTAATAATGATAAAACCATCGGCGATTTAATTGCCGAGGCGATGGAAAAAGTGGGCAAAGATGGCGTAATTACTGTCGAAGAAGCCAAATCCACAGAGACCACCCTTGAGGTTGTGGAAGGGATGCAGTTTGACCGCGGCTATCTTTCTCCGTATTTTGTGACTGATCCGGATTCTATGGAAGCCGCCCTGGAGGACCCGCTAATCCTCATCTACGACAAAAAGATATCTTCTATGAAGGATCTGCTCCCAATACTGGAGAAAATCGCCCAGATGGGCAAGACCCTTCTGATTATCTCCGAGGATGTGGAAGGTGAAGCGTTAGCTACACTGGTAGTCAATAAGCTTCGTGGCACCCTCAAGGTATGTGCGGTGAAAGCTCCTGGATTCGGAGATCGCCGCAAAGCTATGCTGGATGATATCGCCACGTTGACTGGCGGACAGGTTATCAGCGAAGAGAAGGGATTCAAGCTGGAAAACGCAGTGGTCTCTGACCTCGGAAAAGCAAAGAGGGTCACTATTGATAAAGATAATACCACCATTGTCGAAGGCGGCGGCAAGACCGAGGAAATCAAGGGTCGCATTAAGCAATTAAAGAAGCAGGTGGATGATACTACCTCCGACTACGACCGTGAAAAGCTTCAAGAGCGCCTGGCCAAGCTGGCTGGCGGAGTAGCGGTCATAAATGTCGGGGCGGCGACCGAGATGGAAATGAAAGAAAAGAAAGCTCGTGTTGAAGATGCTCTGCATGCTACTCGCGCCGCAGTTGAGGAAGGTATCATTCCGGGCGGAGGCGTGGCATTTATCAGAGCGTTGCCCGCACTGGATAATCTGAAGCTGGAAGGCGATGAGAAAGTTGGCGTGGGTATCCTTAGAAAGGCATTGGAAGAGCCGATGCGTTGGATCGCCGATAATGCCGGCGCCGAGGGCTCCATCGTGGTCGATAAAGTAAAGACCAATTCCAACGCCAATTTTGGTTACAACGCTGAGACCAATACCTATGAAGATATGATTCTGGCTGGCGTTATCGATCCGACTAAAGTTTCACGGTCGGCACTCGAAAATGCCGCTTCTATCGCCTCAATGCTCCTGACCACGGAATGCTTGATCAGCGAAAAACCGGATAAAGATAAAGCCATGCCGCCTCATATGCCAGGCGGCGGTATGGGTGATATGGGGATGTAATCCTCATCCTCGAAATCCATTTTTGCAATGCTATTTTTAACCCCCGGGTGCCCCCGATTAAATCGGGATCCTCGACCGGGGGTTTCCATTCTCATTAAGAAACAGTCGTTCTTGGGGATTTTGATTGACAATTGGGTTTCCAATGATTATATTATTTTCATATATATTCAGGATAATGCCAAATCCAATACTGCTTGCGGATGTGATGGAAGCTTCGAATTATATTTCTCGAACGATTCTGTAGGTCAAGACCCCCACGGTCTTTACTCCGATTTAATATGCTGATCGGGAATGTTATGGATTTCAAAAAGGCGATTCTTGTAATTGGGGTAGGGGTAATTATTTGCCTCGCTATCTTTGAAGCGGCATTCGCCATCAGGCCCAGAGAGATAATCCGCGACGAGAATGGAAATGAGATTAGGATTCCGCCGCCCGGTGAGCCGGGGATCGATTTCAAGGCCGACCAATTCATCGCCCGGCTCAAGAATGGATACTTGGATATGCCAAATGGGGGAACAGACACACCGCTCTATCAATGCGAAGTTGATAACGGTCTATTTAATCTTCTGACTGAGATCGGAGTGATTTCAGTCATCGTGTTTTCGGAGATTGCGAACCGGGGGACACCATCAGATATGTTCGTGGGCGTAGGGTTCTGGTGCCGGACTTATCACAGGTTTATCTATTTCATTTGGAGAATAGTGTAGATGTTCTTCACGCTATTGAGGCGGTTTATGAGCATGGCGCGGTGCTTTATGCGGAGCCGAATTTTATCGATTTCGAAAAGTGCTCCGAGCCAAATGTATGGGGTGTAGGGCA
The DNA here is from genome assembly GCA_002791595.1 of candidate division Zixibacteria bacterium CG_4_9_14_3_um_filter_46_8. Taxonomy (GTDB): domain Bacteria; phylum Zixibacteria; class MSB-5A5; order UM-FILTER-46-8; family UM-FILTER-46-8; genus UM-FILTER-46-8. The sequence continues at coordinate 42,348 of PFXJ01000024.1, read as the reverse complement.
TGGCACTATAGGTTGGTCTGCCTCGAATCCAAATTACCAGAGCGGTTACTGCGTAGTCGATCCTCAATCGGTAAGCGAAACAGGATGCCAATTGCTTACTTATGTTTACAAGGTTTACAATCCGATTACGATGCAATTTCTGGGTTGGTATCCATGTGAGCCGGAGTCAATCTCGCTGAATTATAGAGTTTGGGGTCAATTGGCAGATCCGAAACGATTTCCTGATGGAGGAAAGCATGATGACTTACTTCTGAATCGCTCTTATACTCTGAATTACCCTAATCCCTTTAACTCCTCAACCTCTATTATGTTTGAGATTAGTGAAAACTCAAATGTGGAGCTAAGGATATTCAATTTATTGGGGCAGGAGGTAACGGTTCTAATTAATCGAGAATTCGACCGAGGTTCATATTCTATTCCATGGAACGGTATGGATGGAAAGGGAAATGGAATGCCGAGCGGAATCTATTTCTATAAATTGCGGTGCAATGAAAGGATGATTATCAGGAAGATGATTCTATTGAAGTAAGCGCCAGTCTATTTCTGATTGGTCTTGATATCATAAATTTCATTTGTTAATCTATTATTGAAATACGGAGAATACATTATGAATCGTCTGATTATCTTTATCTTCATTATATATGAACTCACTGGTATCTTTGCATTCGCTGGTGATAATAACGCGTTCATTCCCTCTATTCTGGAAAATATGCTTACGGGCTCAAATTCAGGCGGAGGGATTCTTGATGAAGAAAATTTAATTAACTGCCCACCAGAGGGAATTGAGGAAGGGGAGCCACGATGCTTTGATGATTATGTAGATGCCTACAATGGTGGTTGCGATTCAAATCCGCCCATTTTTCAACAAATTCAAAATGGCGATACAATATGCGGTACATCTGGGGCTTTCCTACGCCATGGATATAGTTACAGGGATACGGATTGGTACCAAATCGCTATTGCATCGTGTTGTGAGCTCCAGTGGAGTGGTGTAGCAACCTTTCCCCTGCTTATGTTCATTATCAATTCGGGATCAACAAATTGTTCTGATTACGAAATTCTAACCTATGGCCTTGCGATTTCCGGCGATACGCTCCGTATTAACGCTGAAGTGGCTGCCGGGAATTATTGGCTTTGGGTTGGTCCTTCTACTTTCGCTGGACCTCCTTGCTCAATATCGGATTATGTCGCCTGGGTAGAATGTACCGTAGTCCCTTGCTGTGATGTCAGTATGACTCCCGATACATCTCCCGTAACAGTCCCCCCGGGTGGGAGTTTCGGTTTGACTGGCACAATCAGTAATCCGACAACCGATCCGATTCAGACCGATGTGTGGGTGGGAGTCAAATACAATAATGTTTTCTATCAACTCTGGCTATTCAACAATATTGCTCTCAATCCGGGGCAATCATTATCAACGCATCTGAATCAGAATGTGCCGATTTATGCGCCGTTGGGAAGTTATGAATATGTCGCCTATTGCGGTGATTATAACACCAACAAATGCGATTCGGCAAAGTTTGATTTTACAGTTGTCGCGGGTGGCATGCTTTCGCCCGGGGAGTTGAGGGGAGATGGGAAGGCGCAAGCATGTATTGCGGAACAAGGGGATAAAGACATGCCTTTGTTATCCTCACGATTACATCGTGAGTCCAACAAAGGCATGCCACAGCTTGAGGGATGGATATTGGAGGGGGGATGGAACGTCGGAGAGGATCTGCCAAGCGAATATACTTTGATCGGTAACTATCCCAATCCGTTTAATGCCACCACCACTATCACTTATGCTCTTGCGTCAGCCGGTAATGTGAACCTTGCGGTTTACAACATTGCCGGCCAGAGGGTTGCCACCTTGGTGGATGGCTACAGTGAAGCGGGCCAGCATAGTGTAATCTGGGATGCGGCAAATTACTCTTCCGGTATCTACTTCTCCAAATTGACGGCAGGAATCAAGGCTCTCACCAAGCGGATGACGTTGCTGGAGTAGATGTCATTGCCGGTTTAGAAGAGCATTCTTGAGCTCCCGGGCGGCCGGGGTTTTAGTTTTCAGCATTCTGTAAGGCCTTTGGATCCCCCGATTACATCAGGCAAAATTCTACTCACACCACACTTATTTGCGTTGCCTTCGGGTTGTCAAAACTAAATTTCGAAAATTATGAATATTATTTTCCCAAAAAACTGCTTATTTCAAAAATAGTTCTTGCTTTTTGAGAATTAATATGTTTTATTGAGGCTAAGGTAGATTGGGTAATAATAATTCCCCATCACGATCTTTTTAAGTAATATTAATATAATCCCATTCGATAAGTTATAGAATTTGGTTACGTGGGCATCCGCTAAGGCTTGGCGTCTTTGCGTTGTGAGACCACGGATTCAAATAAATCCCTCCCTAACACAAAGGGGGACACATACCCTACCTACTACTACCCATACCCCGTCGTGACCCCATGGCGGGGTATAAAAATTTCCGTAAATACCCTCTGAATGCTATATAATTTACTTAGTGGCTTCTATAATAATCGGAGTGGAGTCAAGCTCAAGCTTTAGTTTTCCGCCATGAACGCTCAGCTTGGTTGTGGATGGATCAGTCTGATCCATATCGGTAATAGTCCTCGTAGCCTGATATTCCCCTTCCACGGCTTTCAATTCATAGGCAATTGGGCCGTTATCGCTCCAGCAGACATATTTCTTATTGCCTGCAGAAAATTGGAACTCGTAAATCTGCGCCCTTTCATTCCCAATGAATTTCGCTTCAGTGAATCCGGATAATTTTTGAACTAAAAGGCGGTAGGTATAGAATGCCGGCAGTGGCTCACGGGATTCTTCATCATATAGACCCTGTTCAGACCCACGATATCTTTTGTCAACGGATTGAAGGGTTCGAGCATTGGCTTTGTCAGGTCTTTTTGTGTACCAAACCGGCATTTTGTCCCTCAAAACTTGAAACCAAAAGGCAGAGGAAACACCTTCTTCAAATGCGATTGCGTAAAGCTTCACCAATTCCTCCGCTTTGATTTTTTCGAGGACGCTCCTATTTTCCGGGAGATATATGAATCCTGGATCACTTTGCCGAACTACGGTTAGAATTGTATCCTGCATCATTTTGGAGCTAAGCAATGACTGATTGACCTCCAATTCCTTAAAGAATGGCTGCATTTTCAGCCAAACCTCGCGGAGGCGGTTGGCGGATGGCGCCCCCATCTCGGTTATCCAAATCGGCTTCCGACCTAATTCCTTGATATATTGGATCTTAGGCGAAAGCAGATTATACTCCCTATAATGGTGAATGTCGAACGCATCAACATAGTCGCGAACTCCCTTTACAACAGTGTTAATAAAATCTTCATTGACCGGACGGTTGATATTGTCGTCCCATGGCAATGCAAATCCCCCCATAATCAAATAAGCATCAGGATCTGATTCCTTAAGCGCCTCATACGTAATCCGGACAGTTTTTATCAACTCTTCGGCGGTACCCCCCCACCATCTCGAATTATTCTCGGGCCTTATCAAATCCGGTTCGTTTAGGATTTGGTAATACTTAACCTTGCCTTTCAAAGAATCCGCAAGAACCATGATGAATCTTCGATAATCATCATAATTCTTAATAGGATGGAAGGTTGGGGAGACCGAGAATTGTTTGAGAAACTCGTCGGAGTTTTTCCAAGGTCCTATGTTGCCCCATGGATTATGGGTTGAGATTCCCACCAAGGGTTCGGCACCGGGAGGGACTACCTCTCCAATGAAATTTAAGACTTCCTGGGTAATCAGATATTTGCCCGGGACCGGTTCAACCTTGCCCCAGTGAATCCCTGCACGAATAATCTCCGGCCCCAAGGATTTCATAACGTTGGGATCTATTTTGTTAAGGATATTGCACGCGCCGAAACGAGGAATCGGATCGCCTTTCGCGACATTATTGAAATGGGTCAACATGATACAAAGAAGCACAAGTAAAACCAATTCGCCCCTTGCCAATGTGAACCGAACCTTTCGAGTATTCATTTCCGATAATAACAATTCAGTCATCTTTCTTTATCATAATTTTCAATAATGAAATCCAACTTAATTCATTGGCCATTATGGGTGATACTCGTTCCCATTCTTTATGTTCCGTCGGTTGAACTGTCATCAAACAAAATAGTGAACGATTTATAGGGAGTCAATCAAATTGAGATTGTGGAAAAATATAAGTTCCTATCTATAATTAGCCAACCCAATTCAGCCTTGACAAAATGCATCTTTTGTAGTTATATTAAAACAAGATGGGCAATTTAATCGAAATCTTGGTCGCCAGCAGTGACATTCAAATCAGGGACCTTCTGCAGGAAACATTGCAGGCGATCGGCTATAAAGTAAGATTGGCCGAAGACCTCTTTATCGCTGATGAAATCCTAAACGATCAGCCCGTCGATCTACTCCTACTGGACAATATCATGGTGGATTGCCCGGGCTATCGCTTCATCAAAGCGGTCCGCTCCCGTTTTTCCCATATTCCCATCATCCTGATTACGAGTCCAGTCATAAATTTCAATCTCGAAGAGGCCAAAGCTGCCGGTGTCGATGAGGTGCTTCAACGTCCATTCCGTATCGAGCGTGTTGAAAAGGTAATTGAAGAGACTCTGACCCTCTATGATTTCCGTCAAATAGGACTGCATGCCTTCTTGAATAAGAAAGTCCTGGTGGTTGACGATGATGACAATCTACGGATAACCCTGATGGAAGCATTGAGGACGTATGGGTATAATCCACATGGAGCCAAAGATGCGTATGAAGCATTGGATAAAATGGATGGTGAATTATTCGATATGGTCATCTCCGATATTCGGATGCCTGAGATGGATGGAATTTCATTGATGCGTGAAATTAAGGATCGCTACCCGGCTACTCCAGTAGTGATCATCACAGGTTATGCTCAAGCTTATACCCGTCATAAGGCATTCGAAGCCGGCGCTGACTGTTTCCTATCAAAGCCATTTCGACTGGGAAGAGTCGAAGAAATCCTCCGCGACTTCCTGGGTGGTATCAGATTCAGTTGATTCTTTCTTGGCATAAATATATCATAGGGTGGCGTTATCAAGGTATGATGAATTCGGGTGAAACACCACGATAAGCGAAAAGAGTTTTTTGACAGGCATTCCTCAAGCTGGGATAAGAATTATCCCCCGGAGACGCTTTTGCGCGCCGGGCGTGTCCTCCGGGAATTAGGAATCCAAACTGGTGAAAAAGTGCTTGATCTTGGATGCGGCAATGGCGTTCTGTTTCCCATATTCAGAGATATCATAGGCAATTCGGGTTTTCTGTGCGGTCTTGACTTTTCTTTGGCGATGCTCAAGATTTCCGCCGACTTGACAAATGCCGATTTCATAGTTTGTGGCGATGCTTCCGCGATCCCATTCACCGATTCCTACTTCGATCATATTATTGCCTTTGCCTCCTTTCCCCATTTCGCAGATAAGGAGTTAGTTTGCAGGGAAGCAAATAGAATATTGAAACCTTCCGGAATTTTCAGCGTTGTCCACTTGATGAGCAGCTTTGATCTTCAGAATCATCATAAATGTGCTGGAGAGGAAGTCAAAAATGACCTTCTGCCGCCGAAAAATCACTTTATGAAAATCTTAGCGAAGTCCGGTTTCGAGGATATTCAAATTGAAGATATCCAGGGAAAATTCATAATGAGTTCAAAGAAAAAAGTATGACCAATGAATAAGCGCGTTAGAAACATCGTGCAAAGCGGTCTTTTGCTGGCATTGGCAGTTGTCCTGCCCATAGTTTTCCACCAGTTCCAATTACAGGGCCGCATTTTTCTTCCCATGCATCTGCCAGTCCTTCTTGCAGGTCTTTTGATAGGACCGTTTTCCGGATTGCTTGTCGGCATCCTGGCTCCTCCGCTAAGTTTCCTTCTAACCGGAATGCCGCCCCCCTATGCGGTGCCTATGATGGCTTTGGAACTGCCTCTCTACGGACTCTCGATTGGCATAATTGCCAACAAATTGAAGTGGCATCCGTTGCCGGCATTGATAATAGCTTTGATCGTCGGTAGAATTGGATTTGCGGCGGGTTTTTATGCGGTAGGCCTATTTTTGGCCCTGCCATACTCCCCAAAAACGTGGCTCTATGCTTCAGCAATCACTGGATTACCGGGAATCATAATTCAGTTAGTTGCTATCCCTCTCCTGCTTCCATCTCTTAAGAAGGTATTTCCCAAATCGGGATAGAGGGGGACCGCCACTCTATGTAATATCGGGTGTCAAGTCTTCAGTACTTCCTTCAGAAGGCCTTCGACATCAGTTACTTTGAATGGTTTGTGCAAGAACCCATCGGCTTTGGTGAGAATTTTCTGTGTCTCTGGCGATGACACGGAATAGCCGGTTATCACAACCACCGGCAACTTGGGATAAGCATGCTTTATCGCCCCGAATAACTCCTCGCCACTCATCCCTGGCATTTTGAGATCGGTAATAACCATATCATAATGGTCATTTCTTAACTTGTCGAGGGCCTTGTCCCCATTTTCCACATTGACTCCCTCGAAATCAAAGACCTCCAATATTTCGGTTAATAGCGACGACATATTTCTATTGTCGTCAACAATCAAAATTTTCCTGCTCACATCTGCTGCCATGTTCAGCCCCATTCTTTTTCTGCCAGCGCTCAATAAATTGCACCGGTAAGATTTAATTTCTTCCCCTAAAATGATTGTCTTGTCCACTCCAGCCCTTCTCCGATGAAGGAATGGAATTAACAATTGACGTTAGAAGACTTCTGAAGGAATTATCGGCAACCGCTGAGCTTTATTTAATTTTGCGTTTTGTTCTTTCTCTTCTTGTCAAGTGTCCGCATTTTGACAAATAGCAAGCTTGCCAAAAGAAGGATTATAATGGATGAAAATAGCAATCCTAATTGTCTGTGCCATAAGCCCTTAAGCCTATTTTCGCCGACGGTCTGGACATTTTCAATCTTGGCGAGGCTGGCTGAAGTCACTTCTGCAACGATTGCCGGCGTGAATGAATGCACTTTATTTCTGGCTTCGGTCAACCCATTGGAGGCTTCACCCAATTCGAATCGCGCATCATCGATATCAACGCCGAGTTTCTCCGCCTGTTCCAGAGCTTCGGCCGCCCGTGTAATTTTCATCTTTAATGAGTCAATTGACGATTTTATTTGCGCGGCCGCTCTATAGCCGGCTTCACCTTCACTGTGGCACTGGATACAATAAGAATCTTTGCCGGTGCCAATCTGCTCATCGTTCGGCGACAAAACCAGATGCTGGCCATGACACTGCACGCACTCTGGTAGCCCCATCTCCTCCCACGGCTTTTTGTGAGGGCTTTTGTTGAACAAATCGCGATTCAGCCCATGACATTCACCGCAAGCCGCAGAAATCGATGCCAATCCCGGCGGGGCGGCGCCGTGATTACCATGGCACGAATTGCAGGCCGGTGCCGATTTGTCGCCCCTTTCAAGCAAAAGCTTCCCGTGGACGCTTTGAGCATATTTATCATATTGGTCAGTAGGGATCTTGTATGATGCCATATAATTAGCTTGCGAATGGCACTTGGCACAGGTCTTAGGAACATTATGCTGATTGACCGGACTTCGGGTATCACTGGCGGGCAATATATTATGAACACCGTGACAACTCACACACTGGGCAACTTTGTTGTCACCGAGTTTTAGGTTTTTGCCGTGAATCGAGGTCCAGTAAAGCTGAAGTTGATCCACCCTCTGCTTCGGTTCAATCTTCCTCATATATTCGACATCGCTATGGCATTGCCCGCAAAATTCCGGAATCTGGTCATAGGATGGAACCCCGCGAAAACCTTTCCCCGGATCCATTGCCAACGTGGGATCCCCTTCCTTATATCCCACAGTTGGATCCCCGCCATGGCAGTCCGCGCAAGATAAACCGCGCTGGTAATGAATATCATTATTTATCAATACAGCAGGCGAATTGGGGGAACTATCTAATTCCAAATGGCATTGCAAGCATGTGTCTGAGAATGCGGATTGGTTTCCGATCCAAATTGAAATAGCGCCTATTAATCCTAAAATTAGCTTCAACCTGCTCATATTCATTCCTGTATCAATCTCGCTTAAGATGAATACCCGAGAATCGTCAATACTATGATATAGAGTATGACCACTACGCCCAGGATCAAAAACAATCTATTATCCTTCAAATCATTGGATTTTCTATCGAGAAATGGGATGAAGAATAAGATCAATCCCGCAAGACTAAATCCCGCAATTCCCAGAAGCTCGCCTTCGATGAACAAAATCTTGGCCGGAATATATTTCAAGGTCTGAAACATAAACACAAAAAACCACTCTGGCCTGATACCGGCTGGCGCCGATGCCAAAGGATCTGCCTTCGTTCCAAGTTCCCAAGGGAAAATCGATGCCAAAAATACCAATATCCCCAGCGCCAAAATCCATCCAATAACGTCGCGATACAAGAAATCAGGGATAAATGGAATAGTCTCTATGGTTTTCCCCTGGCTCTCTTCGCGCGCCTCCTTAATCGGCAGGGCCATGCCATGCTTTTGCACCAAATAAAGGTGAATGCCCAGCATGGCTGCAGTAACCATCGGAAGAACCGCCACATGCATCCCGAAAAATCGGGTCAAGGTGGCTCCGGTTACCTCTTCACCCCCGCGCAGAAAGGTCAGAATCGGCCCGCCAATCACCGGAAGACTGCCGGCGATATCGGTGCCGACTTTGGTTGCAAAATACGCCAGCTTGTTCCATGGCAGAAGATAACCTGAAAAACCGAAGCCCAGCGATATGAAGAGCAAGATAACCCCCGTTATCCAGGTAACCTCTCTTGGACGGCGATATGATTTCAAAAGGAATACCGAAAACATATGAACGAACAAGGCGGCAATCATCAAATTGGCCGACCAGCTGTGAACCGAGCGCACGAGCCACCCGAAATGAACTTCCGTGCTGATAAATTTCACTGATTCATACGCGGCTTCGGCTGTGGGGCGATAGTATAAAAGCAAGA
>PFXJ01000024.1:0-33329 GCA_002791595.1 candidate division Zixibacteria bacterium CG_4_9_14_3_um_filter_46_8 | reverse complement strand
TCACTGCCTGTATGCCAAACAGAAAAAGCGTCATCCCGCCAAAATAATACCAGATTGTGCGATTATGTCGAGGGACCTGCTTATGTCTCGCAAGCTCCTCAATCGACCTTAGACCGACTCTCTCATCCAGCCAATTGTATATGTTCTGATATTTTATGGATGCCATCTCTTACCCTTTCTTGCTGACGATAATCTCTTCACCGCGGATGGCAACATTGAAAACCTCCAGAGGCGCCGGAGGGGGACCGGATATATTCTTGCCGGATAGATCAAAGCGGCCATTATGGCAGGCACACCATATATCACCCCGAGATTCTTCGTATTGTACTGCGCACTGAAGATGCGTGCATACTGCTGAAAACGCCCGATATTCATCGCCTTTGGTGCGAATCAGTATCCCGGGTTTGGTGCCAAATTTGAAAATCTTGCCGGAATTCGGTGGCATTTCTCCGGTTTTTGCCGCCACCACGCTATTTTGCACCGCCTGCGGCAGTTCGGGAGGATAAATGAATCTAACCAGTGGATAGATTGTAGCCGCCGCCAGAGACCCAAATCCGCCCACCAGCAACCAATTCAGAAAACTTCGTCTTGACTGGCCATTTTCATAATTCTCCATTGCTTTCCTCCACAGATCCCATAATGATATCGCCGGCAATGTGCCGGACATCCCTTAGCCGTCGCCCCCAGCAGACAGACCAAATAGTTAATCCACAATTCATCTGATCATCACCCGCCGAAATATCTAAATCGCCGGGGCCTGCATCCCGAATTGGTTCCATTCTTCCTTTGATGGCCCATAGATTCCGGTCACCTTCAATCCGGCTTGGCGCATCAATACGGTCATCTGCCCGCGATGATGAACCTCATGCAAAATGATCGCTGTCAGAGTAGCTCCGCGGCTCCATTTTCCCCCATACATATCATCTTCGACCGCCAGCGTCTCATCCTTCCAGTTCTTGGTCACTTGCTCCAATAATGATGATGCCGCCGTTTCATATCCCTTTTTAATCGTCTCCATGCTTTTCGGCAATGGGGAATTTAATGCCGGCCCATTTATTCTAAGCCCGGTATGACCGGCCATCTCCGGAATGGTTTGCGCGATGTGCCAAGCAATCCTGCCCAGGGTGCGATGCCCTTCCGCAATCGCCTGATTTATCTGGGGATCTTTTATTTCCCCGAAAACTTTCATCGTCGTTGCCGATTCCTTGCTCCAGGCCTTCCTGAAATCTTCTATCGATCTTATCACGTTCTTACCTCGCTATATACTGATTCACGCTATCGAAACAAATGCCTTCCATGAAAAAAAACTGTCCAGAGTATATCCGAATCCAAATGAAAGTGCAATACTTTTATCCTCGTTTTTATGAACTTCCATCAGCTAATCTCCTTCCATAAGATGAAAGGGACGAGGCGGAGTAGAATCTGATGCAAAGGAGACTCAGTACAGGAAGAAATTATTTGGGCTCTGCCGTCAAAAGCGGCGCGTTGGTTAGGTGCCGCCAATACTCGATGAATTTGTCGGTGCGGCGGTCACGGCCCTCAAGGCTCAAATGATAAGGACTATCATAAAATAAATCGAGCGGATAAATTTCGTCCGTAGGCGAGTTAAGTATCGGGATCTCAAGTCCGGATCGCAATGTCGAATCGATTTCTTCGATTACATTGACATTCTGATTGTAATGGTATTGAGAAATAGCGGGAAAGAAAAACAACGCCGTCGCCCCTTTTTCTTTGGTAAATCGATAAAATTCGTTAATGAATTCGATTGCTTCCTTTTCAAACTTCAACTCTTCGTGTCCACCGAAAAGCGACTGTTTCCCTACATCGAATTCCGCCCTTTTGGCATCGCGGTAGGTATAGTCGCCATATTCATTGAAGGCCTTCCTACCGCCGAACAAGAGAACTTCTTTGTATCCTGAAAGTATCTTCAACATTGAAGTGAATTTTAGCCGAAGATAGCTGGGCACCCCTCTCAGGGCATTGAGATATTGCTCCCGAGAGGTGTAATATTGGACGCTTTGCGGGTAAACCTCCATCAAAATTGTCAAAGCACTGCTGCCATTAAAATATGTCGTGAACTGATAATATTCAGGAATTACCACAACTATATCATCTTTGTGTATATATTGCCTTACCGATTGAATCATATACCGCAATCCTATATCCGCAGCACTTCCCATATTCACCACAGGATAATTGGTGGCTTCCTGAATTTTCTTGCTGTCCAAACCGAATGCTGTGTTGGAGCCGCCCACCAGTATAAATTTGGGCGATGGGGTCGTTGCCAATCGGTTACATTTATCCTGGATCGTGTAATAATAATTCTCTTTGCTGAATAAACCGAATCGGATCATCACCAAGCATGCCATCACCACCAACAGCATCAAGAGCAGAATTTTCCCGATCAACTTTAAGACCATATCTCGATTACCTAAAATTGGAAATAGATGAACGCCTGCTCCGAAAATTGCCCAAATATAAGAATATACATTACGGCGACATAATAAATCGGCCAACGCACCCAAAATGGTTGCTGTGTCAGGAATTGACTGATACTGATTCTCCGCTGAACCCAATGAACCAACACCAGAGTGAGAATTGAGGGGATCGCCACCTCCCAGCTAAATCTATAGACAAACATCCGCAATCCGAGATGCGCGAAATCTATGTTGAACATATTTCTAAGAATAAAGAGCGCATCCGACAGGGAATTGGCACGGAAAAAAACCCAGGAAACCAGGACAAGGTGGTAGGTGATAAATATTTTCACATACTTGTGGAGCTTGGGGAACCGGCTTAAATAAGTAAATCTGCTTAATGTATTCCTAAATCTCTCGGTAAGGATCGATAATATCATATAAAACCCATGCAACCCACCCCATACAATAAAGGTCCAATTGGCGCCATGCCAAAGCCCGCTGACCAGGAAAGTTGCTCCCAGATTGAAATACCATCTCCATTTGGATACCCGATTACCGCCAAGAGAAATATAAAAATAGTCCTTGAACCATGTCGATAAGGAAATGTGCCATCTTTTCCAAAACTCGGCTATCGACTGCGCATAATAGGGCTGGTTGAAGTTGGTCATCAACCTGAATCCCATTATCCTGGCACTGCCGATGGCAATGTCCGAATAGCCGGAAAAATCGCAAAATATCTGCAAAGCGAAAAAGTAAGTGGCTATCAGCAATGGCAAGCCAGTATGGTCAGCCGGCTTGTTATAGACGGCATTGACATAATAGGCGAGATGATCCGCTATCACCATTTTTTTGAAAAACCCCCAAGCCATAAGTTTCAAACCATCAACGGCTTCACGATAATCAAAAGAATGTTTTTCAGAAAATTGCGGCAGAAGACTGGTGGAGCGCTCAATCGGGCCTGCCACCAATTGTGGAAAGAAGGCAACATACACGGCAAATATACCGGGATGTGGTTCCGGTTTCTTTACGCCGCGATAAACGTCAATGGCGTAGCTGACGCTCTGGAACGTATAGAATGAAATGCCGACGGGTAACAAAACTTTTAGCGCCGGCACTCCATAGAATATATTATAATGTTGCAAGGCCATTCTCAGAGATTCATTGAAAAAATTGAAGTATTTGAATGAAAACAGCAAAAGGAAGTTGGCAGTCAGACTAAGTATTAAATATTTGGTGCGCTTCGACTTGATTGCCTGCCGGCCCATTCGAATTCCGGCATAATAATCGATGCTAGTAGTGATTATAAGCAATATGATATACTCGGGCTTCCAAGCCATATAGAAATAATAGCTTGCCGCCAGCAACACTATCCACCGGAATCGATGGGGCAACGCAAAATAAAGGATAAGAACTATAGGAAAGAATATTGCGAAGTGCAGTGAATTAAAAAGCATATACTCCTACGAGCAGTATCCCTATTAAATATGCCTTTTCATTTGCTGGCAAATACGAAAAGAATTTTCCATAATGAGAAGCTTATCATCCCCGGGAATTTCTATTCAAAACTTGTTCGATTAATACAACCTGATGGGAGAACCCATCAATTAAAAATATTCCTTCTGGCATCGGTTGTCAAGGAATAATTAATCGCACCTACTTTACTTTAACAGAATATTCCCCCAAGCCCATTGTGGCCCATTCTTCGATCCCCATTTATTGTCCCGCTCTCAGCAAAGTAGTATATGATTTGACCAGAATTTTCTCTGACAGAATCTGTCAGTATAATTACTGTTGAATCAGAAGATAGCATTTTATATAATGGCGAAGGAGACAGGAGGATGAGATGGATAAATTTACCAATCGCCGACAGTTCATCAAGACAGCAGGGGTTATAGGCGCCGGAGTGATTTTGGGTATGCCGCAAGAATTGATGGCGGACGCAGAGGTCAGAACGGGTTTGCCATCCATTGCGGTGGTCAAGAAAGGACTTCCGGCGGCTATGACCCGCAAGGCAGTGGAAATGATTGGTGGAATGGGGAAATTTGTGAAGAAGGGGGACAAGGTGATTGTCAAGCCGAATATCGGTTGGGATCGGAATCCATCACAGGCGGCTGATACCAATCCCGAAGTAGTTGCTGAAGCTGTGAAGATGTGTTTTGAGGCAGGTGCGGCAAAAGTTATGGTTTTTGACCGAACCTGCAATAACGGCAAAAGATGCTATGCCAATTCCGGGATTGCCTCCGCCGCGGAAGATGCCGGAGCGATGGTTTCCTTTGTGGTCGATGCCGGCTTTAGAATGTATGATATGCCTAATAATACCTTCCTGACCAAATGGGAGCTTTACACTCCCGCATTGGAAGCTGATTGCATTATCAATATCCCGATTGCGAAGCATCATGGGCTTTGCGAACTGACGTTGGGGATGAAGAACCTTATGGGATTGATGGGAGGGGATCGGGGGCAAATTCATTGGAAAATCCATCAATACCTGCCGGAACTGGCCGCATTTATCAAACCGCAATTGACCATTATCGATGCCACTCGCGTCTTAACCGCCAACGGACCTCAAGGAGGAAATCTAAGCGATGTCGAAAAAATGGATACGATTATTGCCAGCCCGGACATCGCTTCAGCTGACGCTTATGCAACCACCTTATTCGGCAGAAAACCAACGGACATAGGTTATATTGTCAATGGACCCAAATATGGATTGGGTGAGATTGATATAGAAAAAATGAATCTAAAGGTAGCCACAATTTGACCATTCGCAAGATCCGAATCTCCTCGCAGATATTATTTTTATTATTTTTCCTCTATCTCTTTTGGAAAACCTCGGAAGTAAGCGGACGATGGATTCCGGTCGATCTTTACCTTCGGGCAGACCCGTTGCTGGCATTGCTGGGAATGATAGCCGCAAGGGTTTTGATTCCTTCGATGTTGGCATCGATTGCGGTAATAGCGGCGACCATAATTCTGGGCAGAGTATTTTGCGGGTGGGTGTGCCCGATGGGAACGACTCTAGATTTGGTTTCCCGCATCGGTCGAACCGTTAATAGATTCAAATTGCGCCAATTTCAGCACTTGAAATACTACCTTCTATCAGGCTTTTTTCTATCGGCGGTACTGGGCTACCAATTGGTCTATAATCTTGATCCCATCGCCCTAACTACTCGGATTTTTACGGTGGCCTTATTGCCGATTGTTGTTACCACGTTCAATTATATCTTTAATTTACTTTTCCAAATCGAGCCGCTTCAATTTCAATTGCTGGGGTTGCAGTCATCTTTGATTGACAGCCTTCTTCCGTTGGAGCCGTATTATTTTCAAACTGCCTTTATTCTTGGGCTGATATTCGCCGTCATTATTGGATTTGAACTTTATAGCCGTCGGGTTTTCTGCCAGGTGGTCTGCCCTCTGGGAGCGATGTTAGGATTGATGGGGATGCCCCAAAGGCTAAAACGCAAGGTCAATCAGGATTGCACAGAGTGCGGGGAATGCCAACTGGTTTGCAAGACCAACGCTATCCCCGAGGATTTTTCGCAGACGGAGTTCCGGGAATGCATTCAATGTTTCAATTGCGTCGATGTCTGCGCACCCGGAGCCACAATTATAAATTTCAGAGGTGAAGCCAAAAGTTGTGTGACTGATTTTACCAGAAGAAAGCTATTGCTTTCCGGCGTGGGAGGAATTGCGGCCGCCTCATTGACCGGCATTTCTTACATCAGGCCGGAACAGGCATCTAAGCTGATTCGGCCTCCGGGGAGCACACCCGAAGCGGAATTCGTGGAACGATGTGTAAGATGTTACCAATGCCTGCGGGCTTGCGCAACATCCGGAAATTTCCTCCAGCCATCATTGTTGGAAGGTGGGTGGGCCGGCTTGTTGACTCCCTACGGAGTAGCCGGCACCGGATATTGCGAGTACAACTGCACCCTTTGCACCGAAGTTTGCCCCTCAGGTGCAATTCATCCGCTTAATGTGGAGGCAAAGCATAAAACGGTTATTGGCCTGGCCTATTTCGATAAAAATCGATGCCTTCCGTATGCCAATGGAACCCCGTGCATCGTTTGCGAAGAGCATTGCCCGACTCCCAAGAAGGCGATAGAATTTAAGCAGGAGGAATATCAATATCGTGACGGGTCGAAAAAGATGATTAAATTCCCATTCATAGTGGAAGAACTCTGTATCGGTTGCGGGATTTGCGAATTCAAATGCCCGGTTGAAGGGGCACGGGGTGTTTGTATAACCAATAAAAATCAGCAAAGATTCCGACCCGGCGGACAATTCGGAAAGGACAATAAGGATTATGGAAATGAATAAAAGAAAATCTTTGGGACGATCAACTGTGGCAGTTCACGGGATAGGTCGTCCTCCTATGAAACTTCAGCCAGTAAATCCGCCGATTGTACAAAGCACTAATTTTGTTTATGAGAAAACTCAGCAGTTGAAAGATTATCAGGCTGGAGATAAGTCGTATTATATTTATAGCCGATATGACAATCCCACCGTGATGGAGGTGGAAGGGCATATCGCAGGCCTGGAGAAAGCTGAGAAGGCGTTGATTTTTTCATCAGGGATGGGCGCCATCAGCTCCACAATAACGGCGCTGGTAAAAGGCGGCGATGAGATAATTTCGGGTGATACTATCTATGGAGGAACATTCTCACTGTTTCGAGACATTCTGCCAAAATTCGGAGTGAAGGTCAGGTTTTTCGACAGCCGTGGATTTGACGGGGCCGAGCGCCTAGCGACCGAACGGACTAAACTCCTCTACATCGAATCACCATCCAATCCCAATTTAAAATTAACCGATTTAGAGAAGGCGGCCGCATTTGCGAAGAATCATAATTTGGTATCCGTGATTGACAGCACATTCGCCACAGCGATTAACCAAACCCCAATCAGTTTCGGAATCGACCTGGTGATCCATTCCGGAAGCAAATATCTTTCCGGCAGCAGCGATCTGATCTGTGGCGCAGTCGCCGGCTCAAAGGCGTTAATGGGAAAAGTATGGACTTTCAGAAAATTGTTGGGGACTAATCTGGACCCGTCAGCGAGTTTCTTTCTGCTGAAAGGCATCAAGACGCTTTCTGTAAGGATGGAAAAGCATAATGAGAATGCGTCGAAAGTGGCGCAGTTTTGCGAAGGGCACCCAAGGATAAAGAGAGTCCATTATCCGGGATTGAAGTCCCATCCTCAACATGAATTGGCGAAATCGCAAATGAACGGATTCGGGGGGATAGTTAATATCGAGCTTAAGGGCGGGCAAGCCGCCGCAGAGAAATTTGCGGACAATCTGAAACTCATTTTGAACTCAGTGAGCTTGGGGGGAGTGGAATCGATTGCCAGCATTCCGGTTTTGACTTCGCAATATGGGATGACCGATGAAGAGCTTGGGCGCGCGGAAGTTACGCCATCAATGGTGCGTATTTCAATCGGTATAGAAGATATAGAGGATCTGCTGGAAGATATTAGCCAGGCGTTGGAGAAAATCTGAGAATACTCGGGGGGCTGCTTCGCCAAAGTCATTTTGACAATGCTCTGGAATTGGATCGGCGATAATCGATTACCTTCTGGGCGATGGCATCCCAATGCTCCCACAATTGTATTTTTATCATCTATCATATTTTGACTAACCATTATGCTAATTTGGCAGTAGTTTGGCCATATTGACATAATGACAAGGTCGAATAAGCCAATATGGCATAGTATGCTACTAATATGGCAGGCATTCCAAAAATGGTGAATCCGTCCCAATCAATTGATTGATAATGAGATAACATAATATTTCGTAATTGGCACGGAAGTTGCTTTATACAAAGTTGGATTCGATAAGGATCAAACGAAAAATAAAACTTCAAAAAAGGAGATATCAAAATGACACTCGTAAAATTCAGAAGCAGAAACGATTTGAGCCCTTGGGAATATATGGATCGGATGGTCAAGAACTTCGCCAATGAAGAGGATTGGCCTGGATTCAGATGCAATTGGGCTCCGGCAGTGGATATCAGCGAGAACGATCAGAACATCGTGGTCAGAGCTGAAATCCCCGGCATCAATAAAGATGATGTAAGGCTCACGGTCAACAATGGCACTTTGACCATCACCGGTGAGAAGAAACAGGAGAAGAACGATGAGAAGGACAACTACTTCCGCAATGAAAGGATGTATGGTTCTTTCTGCAGATCGTTCTCACTGCCTTCGACTATCGATTCGTCCAAAATCAAGGCGAACTACAAGGATGGCATTCTGTCCATCAGTCTGCCCAAGGTCGAAGCGGCTAAGCCCAAAGAGATCGCGATCGAAGCGGCGTAACTGGCCTAAATCGGGCTCCGAAGCCCCCGATTCGTCGGGGGCAGAGATGCCCGACAAGAAAATGGTGAGACCACGGGTTTTAACCCGTGGAGGATCACCCATAAAATAACGGTAGGTTTTAACCTACCCGTACGTATATAAATCAGGAAGGTTAAAACCTTCGGTTATTTGGGATAGTGAGGCTCCCGCGGGCTAAAGCCCGGGGTCTCCAGACAATAGGTGGGTAGGCGGGTTTTGCCTCCGACACCTATATTTTAAATTGTCAAATGGAGTTGTGATGCATCAAGAGAACATAGACGAAAAATATGTCAGAGAATTTCTTGAAGGAAAAGGATACCAGGTTATCCGAATTGATGATGGCAATGATACGAGTCAAAAGAAGCCTGACTATAAAGCAGTAAAAGGCAAGGACGAATTCATAGTCGAAGTGAAAACAAAAGAGCATTTCAATGATGGGCGAGCGAATGAGAGAATACAGAATGAGATCGAGCACACGCTGCAGAAGTCAACAATTCCAATTGCTATTTTTGTTTCTTATGATTTTTGCCAGCGCCCGGAGGCTTGCGATTATAAGAGGTTGCTCGCGGAATACAAAAGGCATTTTTCCAATATAGAGAATAGAAGACCTGGGCACAGAGTGGGCTTTCTCAAGGGTAGAGTGGAAATAGAGGTTATGGATTTTCAAATTCGTGAGGCCCGCACAACCCCTTGCCACATCGGTCGAAAACGAGGTGGAGAGCCAGTATATTTCAAGGGGTGGTTTCACGAGATAATAGGAAGAACTAGGGAGCAGGTGAAAAAATACCCGGGCTTGCCAACCGTAATTGCAATTGTCCATCGGAATGGCCCTCCTCTGGACGATGGTGCCTTGAAGGAGTTATTTGGCAAGTTCGACATCCTCTGGCCTCCCTCAGGCTCGACCAAACGCCACCTCGAATTGGCAATCGATCCCGCAGGAGCGGAATTGCGGGGAGAGAGACATAAGTGGCTAGGCGGAGTCATAGTATTTCACCCGCGTGTGTCACCAGAGATGCCACCCACATTGATGCGGCTACCAGACGCAGAAAATCCATTGCCTGAGCAAATTCTGTCGAGCAAAGAGATTAGGAATATGATACCCATCAGAGGCGAAGGCGAAATTAGATTTGAAATAAAGGAGGAGACAAATCATGTCAGATAAAATCATAGGAATCGATTTGGGGACCACCAACTCCTGCGTGGCAGTGATGGAAGGTGGGGACCCGGTCGTGATAAATAATTCAGAAGGGAGCCGCACCACGCCATCTGTGGTCGGATTTGCCAAGAATGGCGAGAAGTTAATGGGGCAAATAGCCAAGCGTCAGGCGATCACCAATCCGCTGAACACGATCTTCTCGGTCAAGCGGTTTATGGGACGCAAGTATGATGAGGTAATCGAGGAAATTAAGAATTTCCCGTATAAAGTGGTCAAAGGGCCGAATGGCGACGCTCGAATAGAGATTGAGGGGAATCAATATTCTCCGCCGGAAATTTCGGCGCTGGTGTTGCAGAAGATGAAGAAGACCGCGGAGGATTATCTTGGCCAGAAAGTCACCAAAGCGGTGATAACGGTGCCGGCGTATTTCAATGACTCCCAGCGTCAGGCGACCAAAGATGCGGGGAGGATTGCCGGGTTGGAGGTCTTGAGAATAATCAATGAACCAACCGCGGCATCGCTCGCCTACGGTCTGGACAAAAAAAAGGACGAGAAGATTGCAGTCTATGACCTTGGGGGCGGCACTTTTGACATTTCGATTCTCGAATTGGGAGATGGCGTTTTCGAAGTCAAATCCACCAATGGTGATACACATCTGGGAGGAGATGACTTCGACAAGCGCATCATCGATTGGCTGGTCGATGAGTTCCGTAAGTCGGACGGAATAGATTTGTCAAAGGATCCGATGGCGCTTCAGAGATTGAAGGAAGCGGCGGAAAAGGCAAAGATAGAGCTTTCATCCACGATGGAAACGACCATCAATCTGCCATTCATAACCGCCGATGCCAATGGGCCCAAGCATCTTAATATGATATTGTCCCGTGCCAAATTCGAGCAGTTGGTTGATGACCTTATCGAGAGAAGCATCGGACCGGTGAAACGGGCTTTGGACGATGCAGGGCTTCCCGCTTCTCAAATAGATGAGGTGGTTATGGTCGGCGGGATGACCCGTATGCCCAGAGTTCAGCAAGTTGTGAAAGAATTGTTTGGCAAAGAGCCGCATAAGGGTGTCAATCCCGATGAGGTAGTGGCGGTAGGCGCGGCCATTCAGGGGGGAGTCTTGGCTGGCGATGTGAAAGATGTCCTTCTGTTGGACGTTACGCCGCTTTCGCTGGGGATAGAGACTTTGGGCGGAGTGTTCACCCGTTTGATTGAGAGAAACACTACTATCCCGACCAAAAAATCTGAAGTTTTCTCAACGGCCGGCGATAGCCAAACATCGGTTGAGGTGCATATTTTGCAGGGCGAACGTGAAATGGCGATTAATAACAAAACCATCGGCAGATTCCATCTTGATGGGATTCCGCCGGCGCCAAGGGGAATTCCGCAGATTGAGGTTGCCTTTGATATTGATGCCAACGGCATTCTTAAAGTTGCCGCCAAGGATAAAGCCACCGGCAAGGAGCAATCGATTCGCATAGAAGCTTCCAGTGGCTTAACGGAGCAGGAAATCAAGAAAATGGTTAATGATGCCAAGTCGAACGAGGCAGAGGATAAGAAGCGTCGGGAAGTCATCGATGCCCGCAACAACGCCGATCAACTTGTATATCAGACTGAAAAACAACTGAAGGAATTCCAGGACAAAATCGATGCCGATACACGTGCCGGAGTTCAGGCGGCCGCCGACAGGCTTAAAGGGGCGCTGAAAGGCGATGATATTAGCGAAATCAAATCAGCAACTGAATCGCTTCAGCAAGTCTGGCATCAGGCTTCATCGAAAATGTATCAACAGCAAGCCGGGCAACATTCCGCCAGTCAAACAGGCAGTCAACAACAGACTCAGACCGAAACATCGGGCGAAAAAGGCGGCAAAGCGGTCGATGCTGATTATGAGGTAGTGAATTGAGGATGATATGATAGGCTCGTTTGATATTCTCACCCGGCTCCAACATTATCGGAACCGCCCTCTTCCTTATGGATGGGAGAGGGAATTACCCTTCTCCCATTAAGTGGGAGAAGGGGTTAAGGGATGAGCGGGCATCACCCCTCATGATTTCCCTTGCATAAGGCCCGGTTATCTAGTATATATAAAAATTATAGCAAATTTCGATAGGGAGAAAAGTATGCCGACTTATGAATATCATTGTGATTGTTGCGGAGAGGATTTCGAGGAGTTTCAGAAGATAACCGACCCGCCATTAACGGCCTGCACCAGTTGTGGAAAGAATGGCAAGGTCCGTCGATTGATTTCCGCCGGAGCAGGATTGCTCTTTAAGGGATCGGGTTTTTATGCCACCGATTATCGCTCATCAAGCTACAAGAGAGCGGCGGAAGCAGATAAGTCTCTGGGCCTTAAGTCGGAAAGCGGCTCATCTTCAAGCAAAACCGAAAAGAAATCTCGGACAAAAGCCGATGATTAGCTGATCGTAAAATCTAAAGAGATTGTCGGCGAGAGTGATCATCTCTCGCTTTTTTGCATATATGCCGGATGCATAATGGTATCGACGATGCATGATTACTATCAAATATTGGGTTGCGAATATGGGTGCGATCTGGAGCAATTAAAATCCGCATACCGGCAGAAAGTGAAAGACAACCATCCCGACCATGGGGGCCATGAGGCAGATTTTGTCCTGATAAAAGATGGATTCGACATCTTAAGTGATCCCGGGCGCCGGGCCGATTATGATTCGAGGTTGGGGTTGAGAAAATTAAATGGCCGATTTTACAGGATAACCTTACCGACAGCCATTCGCAGGCCCCTTACTGACCTGTATGATGACATCAAGACTGCTGTGAAGCAGGCATTTGACAAGAGGAGCAGGGGCATATTATTTATCGAGGTTGATGCCGATAGAATCAAAAGGAACACCGATGATATTATTGTCCTGGCCCCTGAAATAGAAAAGACCTGCCCATCCTGTATAGGCTTGGGAGGATGGATGGGGAATTGCCCGAATTGCAGAGGTAGCGGCATAATTAAGATGGAGCTTCTTTTGCCATTTGAATGCGGCAACGATCTGGAGGCTGGGGACAAGACCAGCTTCAGCTACGACGGCTATGAGGTGGAATTGAGAATAACCTGATGGATAAAATTGATTTCAAATACCGTGCAGAGGAGGCCGCCAAGATTATAGAAACCTTTGCCAGCGATAACAGTTTTCCATTCGAGAAGCGGATATTCAATGGGGGCATGCTTTGGAAATATTTCCTAACTACGGGAGATGAGAATGAGACTGTAATCGATGTTTATCTTAAAGCGAACGGGGATTCCTCATCAATATTTATGGAGAAAGGTCAAGCGCGCATAATCCATGGGATTATCGAGTATGCGCGCCAAGAGACAAAATGCGAATCCCGCGTGGGGATAGACGAAGCAGGTAAGGGAGACTATTTCGGTCCGCTGGTAATTGCCGCGGCTGGCGTCGAAGGCCACAATGAGATTGAATTATTGACTTCAGGTGTTGGCGATAGCAAATTGATCAGCGATAGGAGCGTTATCAAAATTGCAGACAAAGTGAAAGCGACCTGCAAATATGATGTGATCGCCATTTGCCCGACTAAGTATAATGAGCTCTATGATAAATTCAGGAATTTGAATCGCCTGTTGGCATGGGGACATGCCCGGGCACTGGAAAATGTGTTGCAAAAGGGAAATTTCAAAGTCGCTATTTCCGATAAATTTTCTATGAAGGACGAATTGAGAAGGGCGCTATTTGAGAAGGGGAAGAATGTGGATTTACGGGAAAGGCATAGGGCCGAATCTGATGTCGCAGTGGCGGCGGCATCCATTCTGGCGCGAGCCGAATTTCTGACAAGTTTGGATGAACTCTCGAAACGCTCGGGGATAAAATTGCCCAAGGGCTGCTCGAATGCGGTTTTTGCCCCGGGACGGGAAATTATCGATAAATTGGGCAGAGAGCAACTCGGGATGTACGCCAAGCTACATTTCAAGACGACTCAATATGTTATTCAGCCCGATCTGATGGAGTAATAATTTTATGCGTTTGGACAAATTGACTCAGAAGTCTCAGGATGCCCTTCAGTATGCCGCCGAGATGGCGCAATCGAATGGCAACCAGCAGATAGAATCGGAGCATCTCTTGTTGGCCTTGCTGGAGCAGGAAGATTCGCTGGTCTCAGATATTATTTCCCGTTGCGGCGCGTCTCCCTCGGCGATTACAGCGAAAATCGGGGAAGAGATCGGGCTTCTTCCCAAAGTTACCGGCTCCGGATTCGGTCAATCCTATATCTCAAGCAACCTCCGCCAGATGCTTGAAAGGGCCGGCGTCGAGGCTGAGCAATTTAAGGATGAATTCATCTCGGTAGAGCATCTGCTGTTAGCTTTGCTTGATGCCCAATCCAGGAAAGTTTCTCGGATACTCATTGAAGCCGGTGTAACCCGGGAGAAATTACTGCAGGCTTTAACGGAGATCCGTGGAAACCAGCGCGTTACCGATCAGGAACCTGAAAATAAATATAAGGTTTTGGAAAAATATAGCCGGGACTTGACAGACCTCGCCTCTAAGGGCAAACTTGATCCGGTCATCGGCCGTGATGAAGAAATCCGCCGCGTCATAAAAATCCTTTCCCGCAGAACCAAAAATAACCCAGTATTAATTGGCGAGCCGGGCGTCGGCAAGACCGCTATTGTAGAAGGTCTGGCGCAAAAGATTTTCAATAACGATGTCCCCGAATCTCTCAAGGATCGCAAGCTGATTTCGCTTGATCTCGGATCGCTATTGGCTGGCTCCAAATTCCGTGGGGAGTTCGAAGAGCGTCTTAAGGCAATAATCAAAGAAGTGGAGAAATCTCAAGGACATATTGTCCTGTTCATAGATGAGCTTCACACCATTGTCGGCGCCGGTGCGGTTGGCGGAGCGATGGATGCTTCCAATATGCTCAAACCGGCATTGGCGCGAGGAGATCTTCGTTGCATAGGCGCAACTACTCTGGATGAATATCGGAAAAATATCGAGAAAGATGCCGCCTTGGAACGTCGTTTCGCGCCGGTAGTGGTCAATCCTCCATCGGTGGAGGATACGGTTTCGATTCTTAGGGGATTGAAGGAACGGTATGAGATTCATCACGGTGTCAAGATCCGCGATGAAGCGCTGATTGCCGCGGCTAAATTGTCGGATAGATATATTGCGGATAGATTTCTGCCGGATAAGGCAATCGACCTCGTGGATGAAGCGGCGGCTGATTTGCGCATCAATATCGACAGCATGCCTGAAGAGTTGGATGAAATCGTCAAGAGAATTCGGCGGCTGGAAATCGAACGCGAGGGGATTAAAAGAGAGAAAAACGATGGAAGCAACCTAAAGGAGATTGAAGAGGAACTTGTGGAGCTTCGCAAAACCGAAAAAGCGCTCAGTCAACAACTTCAGACCGAGAAGCTGTTGATGACCCGTATGCGGGATAACAAGGAAAAAATCGAGAAGGCGAAGCTCAACGCAGACCGCGCTGAAAAAACCGCCGATTATGAACGCGCCGCCAGATTACGCTATGGGGAAATACGAGAGCTGGAGAAAAATATCGAGAAAGATTCGAGAACTTTGGCGGAAGTCCAGAAAGAAAAGAAGCTGTTGAAGGAGGAAGTGGATGCGGAGGATATCGCAGATGCGGTAAGCAAATGGACCGGCATTCCGGTTACACGACTTACAGAAGCTGAATCGGAAAAGTTGCTCAAGCTGGAGGATGAACTGACTCGCAGGGTTGTGGGGCAACCGGAGGCGGTGGAAGCGGTTTCCGAAGTTGTACGAAGTTCCCGCGCCGGTTTGTCTGATCCGAATAAACCGGCAGGAGTATTCCTATTTCTGGGTCCAACCGGAGTCGGCAAAACCGAGCTGGCCAAGACATTGGCGCTTTCGTTGTTCGATGACCTGAATGCGGTTGCGCGCATCGATATGTCCGAATATATGGAGAAATTTTCGGTCTCGCGTTTAATCGGCGCGCCTCCCGGCTATGTTGGATATGAAGAAGGGGGACAGTTGACTGAAGTAGTGCGGCGCCGCCCCTATTCGGTGGTCTTGCTCGATGAGATTGAGAAGGCGCATCCGGAAGTATCCAATGTGCTTCTGCAGGCGTTCGATGAAGGCCGATTGACTGACAGCCAGGGACGCACCGTCAA
The DNA here is from genome assembly GCA_002791595.1 of candidate division Zixibacteria bacterium CG_4_9_14_3_um_filter_46_8. Classification (GTDB taxonomy): domain Bacteria; phylum Zixibacteria; class MSB-5A5; order UM-FILTER-46-8; family UM-FILTER-46-8; genus UM-FILTER-46-8. Next base: position 17,287 of record PFXJ01000024.1, on the reverse strand, counting down.
TTTCAGAAACTGCATCTTCATTATGACCTCCAATATCGGCTCGGAATATATTATGGAGAAATCCAAAATGATCAAGCCAGGCAACGAAGATGATATTTATCGCGAAATGAAATCCGAGCTGATGCCATTGATAAACAAACATTTTCGCCCGGAATTCTTGAATCGCATCGATGATATAATTGTATTCCGCGCCTTGAACCGGCAGAATATCAAAGCTATCATTGACATACAGCTTGTTTATTTGAATGAGCGCCTGTCTGAAAAGGAAATCACCTTGAGAGTTTCTGACGAAGTAAAGGAATTGATTGCCAGCCGGGGATTCGATCCATCGCTGGGCGCCAGGCCGTTGAAACGCGCCCTCGATAAACTCTTGACCAAGCCGCTTTCAAAAGGCATATTATCTGGTGTGATAAAGCCGGAATCTGAATATGAGGCGATTTTATCTGGTGATGAGGTGATATTCAGACGGCTTGAGTCAAATCGAAAAGCAAGTGAAACCGGAGTTCGATAGAACAATATTGTAGTAAAGGGATGTAGAAAAGCATTAGTATTATGAAGAAGCAATTTGGCCAATTTTTCACAACTAATTCAGATCTTATTTTGCAGGGTCTGGAAAAATTTGTTGAAAATAAGGAAGTTATTGATCCTTTCGCCGGAAATCAGGATTTAGTCAATTGGGCTCGAAAAAATAATTGCCAAAGCATTATGGGATTTGATTGCGATCGAAAGTATGTAGATAATATTAACGTCTGCCACAGGGATTCCATAAACGATCCATGCGAATATAAATTCATTTGCACGAATCCTCCTTATCTTCATAAAAATAAGGCGGATGAGAATACCAAAAAAAGGTTCTTTTCTGGCTACCACTCGAACTTCGATGATTTATATCAAATATCTATATTCTCAATTCTAAATTGCCAAGAAGGCATTTTGATTGTCCCTATGAATTTTCTAAGTGCAGAAAATTCAGGGAAAATTAGAGATCTATTTTTCAATAAATTTAGAATAGCCTTAGTAAACTTTTTTGCTGAGCAAGTATTCGATGATACAACCAATAATGTTATATCATTTTACTTCGAGAGAAAGATGGATAAATCCGATAGCAACGAATTCCAGGCTATCATATTCCCAGAGAAAAGGCAAATTGCTCTTACTATTGAAAAAAAATCCCATTGGCAATTGGGGGGTGATTTCATAAGTAAGGTGAAGAATATGAAAAATCATCTTGGGATACGCCGTCTTACAGAAGAATTTTTGCACCCAGGCGAAGTTGAGATGAAACTTGCCATTCAGAATATGAAAGATATAAAGACCTTCCATATCAGCGCGCATTCCAGTGATCTAATTGAAAGGAATATCCTGATCTTAAGGGCTATAGACAGCAAAATGGGCCCCAAGATTCAGCTCGAAGATATAAGAAAATATGGAATTGCGGGCCTAGTCGGCAAGAAAACCTCTCGAAATATGGCTCATATCATTTTTAAGAGTGAAATATCGATAGAAAATCAAAAGGAATTAATGATAGAATTTAATAATAGATTAAATGATGAACGGAAAAGGTTCTTTTCATTTTTCCTAACTAATTTTAGAGACAATAATAGAAAAAGAATGTCTTTTGAACTGGCTTACAAGTTCTTGAACTATATTTATTCGGAGAGATATGAAAAACAACCAGTACTACTATGATGTATCATTGCGATCTCCTGAAGGGTATTTGGATGATTTTTATATTTTCCCCGAAAAACATCCCAATTGGCTGAATACATCAAAAATACTAGGCAAATAAAATGCATTCTCATAACGATAAGGACGTTGCTGGATAAGAAAGAGGATCCAAAGATAATCGATAAATACTATGTAGCGCTTTCAGATGCTTTAAGCAGATTTTCAAATTGCTCGGAATTTGCTTGTTTTATTAACGCTTGTGATAGCTTTTTAGATTATGTCAAGAAAGACATCCAATTATTGAAGGAGATTACTCAGAGATATTTTAAGAAGAGGTTGCTAAATGATATAGTGCCTGAAGAGTGGGTACAGGCAATATTAGACTCCAGTTCTTCTCGCAAAAAGGGTCAATCCGGCGAAAAAAAGCTTCTGGATATTTTGAAAAACGCAGGATTTAACCAAGTTAGTTCACGGTCTGATTTTGAAAACCGCAAAAAGTGCGTAGCCAAGTTTTCTAAGGAATTCAGCATAAAGACCGCACGAGAAAAGTTATGTATTGAGATTGCCACCAAGAAACGGGACAAAAAATTGGATCTAATTGTCAAGAATGAAAAGAAACTTTTGCTATGCGAAGCAAAGCATATAAATACTTCTGGCGGGGAACAGGATAAGCAAATTGCTGAACTTATAGAAATCATTGGCCTTAAGGAGAAAAATGAGAATATAATGTATGTAGCATTCTTGGATGGGACTTATTCAAATGTTCTTTTGGGATGCGATATTGGGGGTGAAAAATTAAGAAAGCAACGTGAGGAAATTAAGAGGAATTTGGGAAATCATCCGAGTAGCTTTTGGGTGAATACCGCTGGTTTTAATGCTTTAATCGAGGATTTGTGAGATGGCGGGATTTCCAATCTATCTCAAACTGAGGCAAGGCTCAAGGATAAACTTGAGAGATTAGTTGGAGGCTTGATGTTTAGAAATATCGTATCAGTTGGCTTAATTCTTATCGTGGCAATGTCAATGTTTTGGGGATGCGGCGGTCCCAAACAGACCGAAAAAGAGCTTTTCGAAATAGCGGAGAAAGCACAACAGGCAAATAGTCCCCTGGAGGCGATAAAGGCGTATCGGACTCTTATGGAAGAATATCCTTCAAGCGAAAATTGTCCGAAGGCCCAGTTTATGATCGGTTATGTCTATGCCGAACAATATAATGATACCATCAAAGCTCTGGAAGCATTCGATAAGTTTGCCAAGGATTATCCCAATAATGAACTTGCCCCCAGCGCCGATTTTATGGCCAAGAGCCTGCGGGGAGAAGTGCAAGACCCCCTAACGACCGATAAATAATCCATCCGAAACCTAAAATTGAGCCCGGTGGCCGCCGGGCTTTTTTCATTGTATTTTCCCCGTCCGCTTTGAATAATGCGGTATGGCATATTTTTATCGTAATAAACTTGAAAAAGATATCGCCTCAAAAGCAGTCATTGCCTCCGATAAGTTCGGGCTGATTGAAAATGGAGATCGGATTGTGGTGGCGCTTTCGGGAGGAAAGGACAGCTATACCCTATTAAAAATGCTGTCATTGATTAAAGCGAAAGCGAAATTCGATTTTGAATTGATTGTAGTTAATGTTGACCCGGGTTTTAATGGATACCGAACGGAACCCATCGAAGAATATCTTCGCGCCAATGGCTACCGTTATAAGATGATTTCCTATCCGATACTGAAAACAGCCTCGGCCAAGCTTTCCGCAGATGATATGCTTTGCAGTTTCTGCTCACGATTGAAGCGGGGAGTCCTGTATGATGTTTGCCTTAAACTCGGCTATAACAAACTTGCGCTCGGCCATAATGCTGATGATGTTATCGAGACTTTACTCCTAAATCAGTTTTATTCCGGCGCCTTAAGCGGGATGCCGCCGAAACTCCAAGCTGATGATAAACCAATAACTGTAATCCGCCCGTTATATTATGTTTTCGAAAGAGAGACCATGCGATATGCCATAGAGTCTGAATTCCCGGTGGTCTGCTGCAAATGCCCGATATGCGGAAATCAGGATATGAGGCGAATGCAGATCAAAAAACTGCTTTCCGATCTGGAAAAAAACAGTCCACATATTAAGAACAATCTGTTGGCGGCCGCTGGGAATATCCATGCCCGATTCTTATCGGACTCACAGTTCAATCCAATCCTCGAGAAAAATGGAAAAGCAAAATAAAACCGCCTTTATCTGCGACGATAACCTGGGGAAATTAGCGAAGCTCCTGAAGGCCTGCGGTTATGACACTCTATTTCAAAAAACGATTGCTGATGGAGAATTAATCGCCAAGGCGCTTGCAGAGGATCGAACAATCATTTCGCGAGATCGACGGTTAGCGCGTAAGGGCGCACCTGAAAACCTTCTAATCATCAAGACAGATGATCCCGATGAGCAATTGAAAGATGTGCTTTTAAGTCTCGGTCTAAAGCCAGAATTCAAGGATTGGTTGACCCGATGCCTGGAGTGCAATATCCTATTGGCGAAAGTCTCCAAAGAAGAGAATAAGAACCGCATTCCACCATACGTCTTTTTTACCCAAAGTGAATTCTTCAAATGCTCTAACTGCGATAAATTATTTTGGAAAGGCACGCATCACCAGAGAATGATGGAACGGCTGCTTAAGATAATGGGCTAATAGGAGCGTCAAGCCCCGAGTAGGCTTGACCTAGGAAATCTGAATTCACAGGTGTAGTGGTCGTTATTTTGCATCCTGTGGGGCGATTTGTTGTGCACCCGTCTTTATTAAATCCAGCTTGCGTCCGAGTTTGCCTGACTTAATTTCATGCTCCCAGATTCTAATCACTTGCCAGCCCTTCATTCTTAATGCCTTTTTTATTTTCTTGTCCCTAATTTTATTCTTTTCAATTTTGTTGTTCCAGTAGTCCATATTTGAGGATGGCATTCGGCAATGATTGGGACATCCATGCCAAAAGCAGCCGTCAATAAATATCGCTATCTTTAGGCGTGAAAAAGCAAAATCGGGCTTGCCAGTCAACTTGTAATTGCGCACCCAGCCAGTAATGCCCTTGTCTTTAAGTATAGAAATGAATCGAAGCTCAGTGGATTTAGAGTTTCGGGACTTCACTCGCGCCATGATTCTTGAGCGGTCAGTCTTTGAAAATGTATCCACCATGTCATTTAATGATTTCTATCCAAGATTCATCAAACTCGATTGCCTTAAGTATTTCGTTACGGTTTACTATAGGAGGCTGCTTGATTCTTATTGCAAGTCTCTCCTTAGCAACATCCTCTAGAATGGTAAACTGAGACCCATGAGGCTGCCATGTAAAGATGTGTTGGTTGCTCGCTTTGCCAAAGCCTTCTAAATTATTTCGCTCGTTCCACTGCCACCAATAATCCTGACCTCTGTACAGAATAGTCTCAAATTCAAATACGGCCACTTCCAGAAGATTATCAGATTTGATGAGAACTACTGTCCTTAAGTGCTTATAAAGTTTGCGGATACTGGATACGCGCTCATTCCAAATGGAAAGAATTTTCTTGCCAAGGTCGCTCGGATCAACTTCGCTAACTTCGCGGTCGCCAAAGGAATAAACAGGGGAATTCCGGCCACATATCAGGCGTATTTTAGAAGCGGTTGATGGTCTTCTATTTTTGACTGTCTTTGCGCCCCATGCCGTTTGTTCGAGGACTATATCGTCAATTATGCAAAATCCCCAATTAGATGATGAAAAGTCATTGCATCATGAAATTTGGATGTCGTGTCAAAGAAGACAGCGTCTGCGCATGAATTACAGAGAGGATGATAATTGCCAAGCCATCCTCCGGGGATGATTTCAAGAGCAGCTTCTGCGCCGCATAAATAGCATTCCCATTTCTCGTTAATGTGATTTTCAATCATATATTCAGCCTTTACAGATATTTGTTAATGTTTAGCGCGCTCTCTTTAATAAGCTTTGAAAATCTGAACCCATCGATAACGGAAATGCAAGGCTTGACAGAATGTTCCGCTTCTTGAATTGCAGCCTTTGTAAAATGACTTGTGGTCACAAAAACACCTTTTGCTGTCGTATGCAATGCCCCTCTGAAATTATTAATCTCAACGCTGCCCACAGAATGCCGCCAACGTTTTACTTGGAATTGAACATGCGTCTTAGAGAAAAAATAATTGAAATCTGCAACATAGCCATTTACATCAATTCCACCATCTTGCGACCGAGGCGTCACGCTTACGTTTATAAACCCATTTGATTCAACAATGTCTCTTACAAGGGACTCAAAACGATATGGATTAATTTGAAGAAGATGGGAACGAATTTCCTCGACTTCATAATTGGCAGTTTCATCAATTTCTTGCGAAGGTTCAACCAAAACAACTTCTCTTTCTTCTCTGTCTATTTCATGTATTTTTCTTGATTCCTTAAATATGGCGGCAATTATATCTTTTGCATTTTGAATCGGAATTGTCGGTATTTCATTATGAATGTAAAATTCAAAAACCCAAACCTTTCTCAAAACATTCTTCTTGTCTATCTGATATTCTTGAAAATGGCGTAGAAGCTCAAGTAATCCGAGAAAAGTATATGTTTGTCTTCCTTCGTTTGAAAAGCCATAAAAAGGAATTGGCGCGGAATATTGTTCGAGTATCCTTTTATTTCTACCACTGATTTCTTGATCGCCTGTCCGTCCTTGTGCCGTATAAATCAGCACATTGTTTTCAATTCTGTCGTGGTAGGGATTCTCGCTTATATTTCTTTCATACTGCTCTGCCGCAGTCAAAATTACCAAGTGGTTAAGGTTTTTACTTGCATCAACGGAAGGACGGATACCGCCTAAATTTTCTACGTTAAGAGCGAATCGAATTTGATCATTCGTATATTTTTCGTCGACCTTAAATTCAGTTATCATAAGAGAAATAACCCGGCATAGCGATCTCAAAGAAAAGCGTGCCGCGAGTGTCTTCAAAGCCCTTTCTATGGCCGATAATGCTGAATGGCTGGCATGGGAAACCAGCAAGAAGAATGTCATGGTCGGGTATATCCCCCGCTCTAACGGCCGTGATGTCGCCCGCTGGCTTTTCGTCGAAGTTTGCCTCATAAGCTTGTTGACAGTCCTCGTCGATGTCGCTCGAAAAAACGCACTGTCCAGCAATACCTAATTCAGAAGATAATTGCTCGATCGCAACGCGAAATCCGCCAATGCCGCAGAACAAGTCAATGTATCGAATTACTTTGCCGTTTTTGCCTTTATTATTTAGCATGTTTGCTATATCCTGACCTTATCAGTATGCGGTTTTTAACTGCCGATTAGATGCCTATAAATTGCTGATTTTAAGGTACAATAATGGTTTTGCGGTCTATATAAGACGGCGAACATGGTCCGTCTTTCTGTAAATGAAGTTGCTGTGTCTTTGTACCACGCTTCTATATTCTGTCACCTTCAGCCTTCTCTGCACCGTCCATACAATCAATGAATAGATTATAATAAAGTCGGTGAATAAGTCAAGCGGATTTTCCTTATAAATGAAGGTGTTGGATATCTCCATTTCGCCTTGTCCATTTCTGAATCTGGTTTACTTTGCCATAATAAATTTAATCCTTAACGAAAGACTGGAGGGATTGGACCCATAGGCCGCTTGATATTGAAAGAATAATGGCATCCAGGGCAGTGAAAGCCACCGGCGGTGTCCCGGCAATCCTGTAAAATGTGCGCTTCTTTCTTTTCAATACAGCCTGGACACAGAAAATGCTTGAGGCCAGACTTGGATTGATAAACTATAGCGCCTCCATCCGTCTCGACCAGTTCATAATCCTCCAATCGCTTGTCCCAGTCATCTCGTTCTTTAATCGATTGTCTGAGGTCGTTGTTCTCGCTCTGTAGCCTGAACAACTCTTCCCTCAACTGAAATATGGAATCTAACGCCTCAGCGACTTCCTTTTCCGCCATATTGATTCTGGCCATTGTTGTTGTTTCGAGCTTGAGGTCGGCAAGTCCCTTAATTATGTCCTTTACTTTTTTGAGGCCATTGTAGGTCGCTGTAATAGTTCCTATGTCCATACGCTTTCCGTTTTCTCCAACTCTATTTATTATTCGCCTTTGATGTTCCGATCCTATAGAGAGCGTACATAATGATGGCGAATGGTATCAACGCAAACCAATCAGCTTCCGCCAGATGTCCCAGATAGCTGGAAAGATTGATAGCTTGGTCATACCCAAATCCGGTCAAGCCCGCCAGCAATACGCCCATAATTGCCGCTCCCGCAATGAAACCTGAGGACATCAAAACACCCGGCGAGAACTCCGCTTCGGACTCCGATGCCTTTCGCCTCTTGTCCACCAATGCCCGGATTACGCCTCCGGCCATAATTGGCGCGGAACTTGACAAGGGCAGATACAATCCGACCGCAAATGGCAATGATGATACTCCCACCAATTCCATTACCAGAGCCAGAAAGACCCCTATCAAAACCAATCCCCACGGCAATTTTTGGGTGAGGATTCCATCGATGATAAGACTAAAGAGGCGGGCTTTAGGGGAATCGAGTTTCGTAACCGGTTTGCCATCCACTTCCGAAACCACACCGGCGATGCCGGGGTCAATCAGATATTTTATATGATTCGAATCATCTATGAGATATTTGCCGACCAACACATTTCCGGTCTGCTCGGTCACAAAATGAATCCGATAAGTCTTCCCATCAGGGCCGACTTGAGTTTGAGCATTATCAATAGATGAGGCCGTATAATCAGGGTGCTGAGCCGGGACAACGGTGGTGTAAGCGTTGTTAAGTGCGATGACAATCAGTCCTATGATCAACGCGCTGGAAATGACCCCGATCATAATTGAAATCTGCTGGAGCCTCGGAGTTGCCCCGACCAAAAAACCCGTTTTCAAATCCTGGCTGATGGTGCCTCCGTTGGAGGCGGCGATACAGACTATGGCGGCCGTGCAGAGGGCCATCGCCCGAAATGATACGCCTGTCCAGCCGGCGGCAAGAAATAAGAGACATGTAATCAGCAAAGTGGCGACGGTCATTCCTGAAATCGGATTTGATGATGACCCGATTTCACCGGTAATTCGGCTTGATACAGTGACAAAGAAAAATCCAAATAGCACAATAAGCACTGCTGAAATGGCATTGATATGAAGGACAGGAGCCAGCCAGATCGCTATAACCAATCCCAGCGAACCGAAAACAACTACCGGCATTGGCAGGTCGCGATCAGTCCGCAAAATAGCGCTTTTATCGACTTTGCCCGCCCTGGAATCAAGAAAGGTTCTGAAGCCCCTCCTGAAAGCTGATATGATCGTTGGAAATGATTTTATCAAGCTGATAATGCCGCCAGTGGCCACTGCGCCGGCTCCGATGTAGAGGACATAGGCATTGCGAACCATATTGGGGGTCATGTCTCTAATAAGGGTGGTAGCCGGAAACATGATGGTGTCGAGGTTCTCGCCGAAGATTTTAATCACCGGTATCAGTATTAGATAAGCCAGCGATCCTCCCGCCATCATATTGGCGGCAACCTTGGGGCCAATGATATATCCAACTCCCAGGAGCTCCGGAGTGATTTCCGCGGAGACCGACGCCCCCTTGAAAAATTTGAGCATCCGCGTTGGAATCTCCGCCCAGAGCTTTAATCCGACATTGAGAAATTTATAAAGCGCACCGATTCCGAACCCGAGAAATACGGTCTTGGCGTTTGTCCCACCTTCCTCGCCTACGATCAACACGTCCGCGCAAGCCGTCCCTTCGGGGTATGTAAGCTTGCCATGCTCTTTTACGATCAATCCCTGTCGCAAGGGAATCATCATCAACACCCCGAGAATTCCACCCAGAAGGGCCATCCACATAATGCTCATAATTTCCATCTCCATGCCCAGGAGAAGGAATACCGGCATCGTAGTGGCCACCCCGAAGGCGATGGATTCGCCGGCGGACCCGGTGGTTTGGACTATGTTGTTTTCCAGAATAGTCGATCGTCCCAGGATCCTGAAAAGGGTGATTGAAAGCACCGCAATCGGTATGGAAGCGCTGACGGTCATACCTACTTTCAGCGCCAGATAGACTGAAGAAGCGGCAAAGACGATCCCGAGTATGGCGCCAATAAAAACTGCTCGGAAAGTGAATTCCCTTAGATTCTGAGACGGTGAGATGAAAGGCTTAAAATCTGAATGTGACATTTGGAAGGCTCCTAAGATTTGTGATCGCAAACTGTCGCAACAATTTAAGATAAACGAAAAAGAGGTGCAACGAATATCACCGCCTCCGAATATTTTTCTTAGCAGACATTAATACTATGCGTCGGTGGTGAGCGTGATTCGCTCTTTCCTTCAGAGACTGCGTGATTTTGTCTGAATAATCCCCAGAATCCCAATGAAAAGTGAGGAGGATGCCATCCATCAGTTAACTGTTTGATTTATTTATGGTTACCATTTAATCACGTCAAAAGCCAAATCCTTGACAAAAAGTAAAACTTGGTTATATTACACTCCAATCAGAGTGCTATAGCAGCCTAATCGGAATGCGATTTTCTAAAAATGAGACAGAAGTTTCGACCAAATATATCGTAGGAAATATAAATCAAGAATCGTAAGCCATTATAGAGTCAAAGCTTATAAGACATAAATAAATGAGGGTTGACAAATGAAATTCAAGAAAACTGTACTAACAGCATTGGCCGTTATTCTGGCCTTGGGGCTTGCCCATTCGGCGCTGGCGCAAAAGGAAATAACTTTGCTGAATGTTTCCTATGATCCAACCCGCGAATTCTATCAGGAATTCAATGCTACATTCGTCAAGTACTGGGCTGAAAAAACAGGGCAAACTGTTACAATCAGACAATCGCATGGCGGATCCGGTAAACAAGCGAGGGCCGTCATCGATGGCCTAGAGGCGGATGTAGTATCGCTGGCATTAGCTTATGATGTCGATGCTATCGCCCGGGGTGAATTGATCAGTGAGAAATGGCAATCCCGCCTTCCGGATAACAGCTCGCCTTATTTCTCGACAATCGTCTTTTTGGTACGAAAAGGCAATCCCAAAAACATTAAGGATTGGGACGATCTCATCAAGCCGGGCGTTTCGGTTATCACTCCCAACCCCAAGACATCAGGAGGCGCGCGATGGAATTACCTGGCGGCATGGGGATTTGCCCTCAAGCGCTGGGGGGATGAGGCGAAAGCCAAAGACTTTGTGGCTGCTCTTTTTAAAAATGTGCCGATTCTCGACACGGGCGCTCGCGGCTCAACCACCACATTTGTTGAGCGCGGAATTGGTGATGTCCTGCTCGCCTGGGAAAATGAAGCTTTGCTTGCAATCAATACGCTGGGGAAAGACAAATTTGAAATTGTTATACCTTCGCTAAGTATTCTTGCCGAGCCGCCGGTGAGTGTAGTCGATGCGGTTGTGGATAGACGTGGCACTCGGGAAGTTGCCGATGCATATCTGCGATACCTATATACTGAAGAAGGGCAAATCTTGGCTGGCAAACATTATCATCGTCCCCGTCTTGAGTCAGTGGCGGCTAAATATGAAGGACAATTTCCCAAGGTGAATCTGTTTACAATTGATCAACTCTTGGGGGGTTGGCCGGAAGCTCAAAAGAAGCATTTTGGAGATGGCGGCATATTTGACCAACTCTATCAGCCCAATAAGTAAAGTGAATGCCACTGGGATTGTGAAGTGAAACCTAAGTCCATACTACTCAAACAGCGCGGCGTTTTGCCCGGTTTCGGCCTTACAATGGGTTTTACCATTTTTTACTTGAGCATGGTTATCCTGATACCGATTTCCATGATCTTTATCAAAACCGCCTCAATGAGCTGGGACCAGTTCGTCGGGGCGGTAACTTCCCCTCGCGCGATGGCGGCTTATTACTTAAGCTTCACCGCATCATTCATCGCGGCCATGATCAATGGGATATTCGGGATCATAGTCGCCTGGGTTTTGGAGCGATATAATTTTCCGGGGAAGCGGATCATTGACGGTCTTTTGGATCTGCCCTTTGCCTTGCCAACTGCCGTTGCCGGAATTACTCTCACAGCGATTTATTCTTCGAATGGATGGTTCGGTCAATACTTGGAGGCGATTGGGATAAAGGCCGCCTATTCGCCATTGGGAGTCGTGATAGTTCTTACTTTCGTCGGACTGCCCTTCGTAGTGAGAACCTTGCAACCAGTTCTTCATGACTTTGATAAAGAAATGGAAGATGCCGCTGCCAGCCTTGGCGCCAATAGATGGCAGACTTTCACCAAGGTGATCCTGCCTGAATTATTGCCGGCACTGCTCACCGGTTTTGTGCTCGCCTTTGCCCGCGGGCTGGGAGAATATGGCTCGGTAATTTTCATTGCCGGAAATATGCCCATGCGCACCGAAATTACCCCGCTCCTAATTATGATAAAACTCGAGCAATTCGATTATGCGGGCGCCAGCGCTATAGCGGCGGTATTCTTGTTAGCTTCATTTACTTTGCTCCTGCTCATAAATCTGCTTCAGAGACGCAAGAATCTGGTCAGGGCTTAATTATGGGAAAACTATCTATGCCCATGAACACAACAATTGCCGCCAGGGCAACATTGAATGCCGGAATCGGCGGTGGGCAGGAGTCCAAATTATTCCGTTGGGCATTGATTGCCATTGCTACCGCATTCCTAGGATTGTTTCTGTTTGCGCCTATAATTGCGGTTTTTGCAAAAGCGCTGGAGAAAGGGCTGTCTGTATATTTTTCGGCAATTACAGAACCAGATGCGCAGGCAGCCATTCGGCTGACAATTTTGACAGCCGCCATCACCGTGCCGCTTAACCTCTGTTTTGGGGTGGCCGCTGCCTGGGCTATAACCAAATTTGATTTCTTCGGCAAGAACCTGCTGATTACTCTTATTGACATTCCATTTAGCGTATCACCCGTGATTTCCGGAATGATCTTTGTCCTGCTTTTCGGTGCGCAGAGCCTCCTCGGCCCCTTTCTGACGGCGCATAATATCAAAATCATATTTGCCGTTCCGGGAATTGTGCTCGCCACGATTTTTGTGACCTCTCCGTTCATTGCCCGCGAGCTTATCCCCGTGATGCAAGCCCAGGGTAGTGAGGAGGAGCAAGCGGCCATCTCGTTGGGCGCCAGCGGCTGGCAAATATTTTGGCGTGTTACCCTTCCCAACATCAAATGGGGTCTGTTGTACGGCGTAATCCTTTGCAATGCGCGCGCTATGGGCGAATTCGGTGCGGTATCGGTGGTTTCGGGACATATCCGTGGGCTTACCAATACTATGCCGTTGCATGTGGAAATTCTCTATAACGAATTCCAATTCGTTGCCGCCTTCTCGGTAGCCTCATTGCTGACCATACTGGCTTTGGTCACATTGGCTGCCAAAAATTTTGTGCAAAAGAAATCAAGACAACGGTTCATCACCAGCCCGGTCGAGGGTATTGATTATAGCGGAGTTCAGCTATGAGCATTGAAGTAGCAAATATCAGCAAAACCTTTGGCACATTCACTGCCCTAAAGGGTGTAAGCATAACGATAACTTCCGGCGAGCTGGTCGCTTTATTGGGGCCTTCCGGTTCGGGCAAAACAACCTTGTTGCGGATCATTGCAGGTTTGGATGTTTCCGACAGTGGAATAATTCGTCTGGACACCGAGGACGCCACTTTGCGAAGTATCCGTGAGAGGCGCGTAGGCTTCGTATTTCAGCATTATGCATTGTTTCGACATATGACCGTCTTCCAGAACATAGCCTTTGGCTTGCAAGTAAAATCACGCAAATTAAGGCCATCAAAGGACGAAACTCGAGAAAAGGTGTTCAAACTGCTAATGTTGGTGCAATTGGATTGGCTGGCGGATCGTTATCCGTCGCAACTCTCCGGTGGACAGCGCCAACGCATCGCTTTGGCACGCGCCCTGGCGGTTGAGCCCAAAGTATTGCTTCTGGATGAACCCTTCGGATCGCTTGACGCAAAAGTTCGACTGGAATTTGCGACGTTGGCTACGCAGGCTACATGATGAGATAAACGTAACCAGCGTCCTTGTAACCCACGACCAGGAAGAGGCGTTGGAAGTCGCCGATCGGGTGGTAGTAATGAATGCAGGACGGATCGAACAGGTCGGCAAACCCGAAGAGGTTTATCAACGGCCCGCCACACCCTTTGTCTATAACTTCCTGGGAAAAGTAAATTTCTTTCATGGCCGAATAATCAACGGCAAGGCTTATATCGGCGAAACAGCTATAGACCTCGCTGAAGATTCCTACCCGGATACTGACCACGCAGTTCTCTACGTTCGCCCTCATTTGCTGGAAATAGAGCGCCAGCCAAATGATAAAAGCCATTTCAGCGCCAAAGTAAAACGCATTAACAAGGCCGGCCCATTGGTAAAAGTGGAGTTGCTCACTGAATGGGGCGATTCCTTTCATGCGGAGATTTCGCGGGAGCGCTTTCGAGATCTCCAATTGGAGACTGATGTTGATGTGTTCATAAGGCCAAAGGAAATGAAACTCTTTAATGGGGGCTCCGACTAAAATCAATTTGCGGCTACGATTCCTTTCAAGAATGGGCCTCTAATGTGTGTCAATGCGATCTGATGACACACCCCACCCGAAACTGCAAGCATGCTTCTCATTTTGGCGGTCCTCCCACCGGTTGACTAATTCTTGACGTCATCGTTTAAGCGGCGATAGGCGACAGGACAGAAATCCCTTAAGAAAATAGCAATTGACATATCTCTGGCAATTCATATATTCTACCGTGGTCAGAATGTCTTCATCCTATCAAATAATGAGGTCTTTATGAAAAGCATTAGCATTGTAGCGATGGTTTGTGTCGTATTATTTTGTGGGCAACTACTCGCCCAGGAATTGACCAGAGATGATTTTCGCGATGCCGAATGGAAGATGAAATCTCTTCTATGGCAAGAGCAACAGAATAAAGGGGAGCAATTGGATGTCTTGGATCAAACCGATTTTGACGTTAGGTATTGGGAGCTTGAAGTTGATGTCACCGATATAGGGGGACAGAGTATAACCGGTAGGGTCAAAATGACATCGGAATCGGCTATCAATGGTCTAACGGGAATCGATTACAATTATGACAGCGCTATGAATGTTGATTCGGTGAAGATGGGTGGCCAGACGGTCAGCTACACCCATAATGGAGACATCCTTCATATCACCTTGAATCAAACCTATGATATGGGACAGCAGTTCACCACTGAGGTCTTTTACGGCGGACATCCGCCGGGTGGGGGATTCGGTTCATTTACTTGGGATACGCACGGCGGGCAACCGATTATATCGACTTTATCCGAACCGGAAGGCGCCCGGGAATGGTGGCCATGCAAAGATATGCCGCACGATAAGGCGGACTCCGCCGATGTTTATATCATCACGCCCGATAACCTGACGGGGACGTCGAACGGAGTTCTGGTCGGAGAGGTTGATAACGGAAATGGGACCAAAACCTACCACTGGCAAATATCTTATCCTATCACTACTTACCTAATCTGTATGTCTATCAGCAATTATCAGAGCTTTACCGATTGGTATGTGAATGCGAATAATGATTCCATGCCGGTCACGAATTATGTTTACCCCGAGCATTACAACAATGCGGTGGAGGATTTGAGCATTACTCCCGGAGCGATAGCGGTTTTCGCGGGGCTTTTTGGCGAGTATCCTTTCTTAAAAGAAAAATACGGGCATTCGATATTTCCTTGGGGAGGGGCGATGGAGCATCAGTGCAACACCAGTTATGGTTCAGGCCTGATCAACGGGCAACATTCCTATGATTGGATTCTGGTTCACGAGCTTTCGCATCAGTGGTTTGGAGATATGATTACCTGTGATATCTGGCCTGATATCTGGATGAATGAGGGTTTTGCATCATACTGTGAAGCGTTGTGGACCGAGCAGCTTCAAGGTTATAGCGCTTATGTCAATTATATGCGATTCAATAATGGTGTCAGCGATCCCAGCGGACCAATTTATGATCCCAATCCCTTATTCGATGGGAATACGGTATATAGTAAAGGTGCTTGGGTTGTGCATATGCTCAGGGGTGTGATGGGAGATGAGGCGTTTTTTGAGGGGTTTTATGCTTATGCCAATCACCCCGACCATAAGTATGGCACAATTACCACCCGCGAGTTCCAGGCCATAATGGAACAATATTACGGCGCCGACCTTGCCTTCTTTTTCGACGAATGGGTTTGGGGGATGAATCGCCCCAAATACACCTATTCCTGGATGAAAGAGGATATCGGCGGCGGTCAATATGAGATTTTCCTTCATATTAATCAGACCCAAACTTCGCCCGCGCCCGAGGTTTTTACGATGCCAATTAGGATTTATCCCGAAATCAATGGGCAGGACACGGTCATAACGGTATGGGATGACAGCCGTCAAGATGACTTTCGCTTCATTGTCAATGGCGATCCCACCCAGTTTCGTTTTGACCGCTATTATTGGATATTAAGAGATGCTACGGTTGCCAGTTATGGATTGAATATCGTTACGACTGATGTGCCCGACGGATATGTTGGTGAAAGCTATAACGCCACGGTCGAAGCACGCGGCGGCACCGCCCCATACGAATTCACTCTCCAGACTGGAAGTCTTCCTCCGGGTCTTGATTTGAGTAGCTCAACTGGCGAAATTACCGGCACACCAAACACCACCGGTGACTACTCCTTCACGATTAGATGCACCGATTCCACCAATGCAACGGATGACCAGGACTATCAAGTTAGCATAACTTACTTTAATGATGTGAATGAGGGTTCTTCGGTTCCCAAGGATTTTGCTTTAATTGGTAATTATCCCAATCCATTCAACAATTCCACGATTATTAGTTTTCGTTTGGGACAACCCGGAAATATCGATTTGAAAGTATATAATATCCGTGGTCAGATGGTTGCGGCTTTATATGTTGGCTTCCTTCCGGCAGGACAGCATAGCCTTGTTTGGGATGCCGAGACGGCACCGTCGGGGATTTATTTCTATAAATTGACTGCCGGCGATAGGAGCGCGACGAGGAAGATGAGCCTGGTCAAGTAAAATTCATTTTTCGATTGGAATGGCAGCGGGAATCTCAATTGCGGAATGGGATTCCCGCTGTCGTTTTCAGGGTCTGGCGGGAATGTGAAACGGACCTTTCCTTTTGCGGTGGGAATGTTGCAAATCAAATGTTGGGGGCAAGCCCCACGGCCTACCATGAATCGCAGACAGGAATGTCTGCACTACCAGATGAACAGTGGGGCGTCCCGATTTGATCGGGATTGTCCCGCATATTGACCTACAGACAAGAATCCCTGCGCTAAGTATTAATGGTAGGCTGGATATTCCTGTCCAGCGTCATCATAAAGCGCATCCCTCCAGTAAATCGAACGTGAGGAACTTCCGTTCCTCCCGCTTCAGCCCCATTAGATGATACCTCCTTCTTATTTCAACAACGTCATCCTTTTGGTGAACGTTTTTTCCCCAGCGGTCAGTTTATAGAAGTAAATCCCGCTGGAGTAGCCAGACGCATCCCAAATCACCGAATGCTCTCCGGCGCTCATTGGGCCCTCGGCAAGCGTGGCGATCCGCTCGCCCATGAGGTTGTAAATGTCAATTCGGACATA
>PFXJ01000091.1 GCA_002791595.1 candidate division Zixibacteria bacterium CG_4_9_14_3_um_filter_46_8 | reverse complement strand
CCACCGGAATCTCCGAAGCGAAAACCGCTCTGGCGACAATCTCCTCATTGAACGCCCACAGGTCTTCCAGCGATCCGCCGCCGCGGGTGATGACAATCACATCCACCATTCCATAATCATTAAGTTCTGCGATGGCATTAGCTATATCTTGTGCGGCGCCTTCCCCTTGAACACGAGTAGGCCGAATAATGATATTTATCCAGGGAGACCTATTATGTAAAATCCTGATGAAATCTTGAATTGCGGCTCCGGTCGATGAAGTCACGACTCCCACATTGAGTGGAAATTCAGGCAGACTCTTTTTATGTATAGAGTCAAATAGCCCTTCCTTGAACAACCGCTCTTTCATCTCCCTGAAAGCCATTTCCAGGGCGCCGATTCCGGCAGGGAATAAGCGGTTGACATCAAGTTGATAACTACCTTGAGGTTTGTAAACCGTAAGCTTTCCCGCCGCCACCACGCTCATCCCGTCCTTAGGCTCGAATGTCAACGATTCCGCTTTCCAGCGAAAATAGACGCATTTCAGTTGGGCACTTTCATCTTTCAAAGTGAAATAGCGATGCCCCGAGGAGTGCAATTTATAATTTGAAATCTCGCCGATGACATTGACCACGCCGATGGTTTCTTCGACTATCGATTTAATCCTGTCTGTGAGTTCGCTGACGGTAAGAGCTTTATCAGTCATTGCAGATACCATTGATTTGCTCGGCGGCTTTTACCGTATTGGACAACAGCATGGCAATTGTCATTGGACCCACGCCCCCCGGCACTGGCGTGATAAATCCGGCGACTTCACTGACGGAATCGAAATCTACATCACCCACGATGCGAATCCCTTTCTCTGTGGAAGGATCATTCACCGCCGATGTGCCGGCATCGATAATCACTGCTCCCGGCATTATCATATCGCCGGTTATCATCCGCGCTTTTCCCATAGCGCAGATCAAAATGTCCGCCTGTTTGGTGAAATGATTCAGGTTCCGCGTTGCAGAATGGCAAAGAGTAACGGTGCTGTTTGCTCGCTTATCCTTCAATGAAACCAAGACCGAAAACGGTCGTCCGACCAGATCGCCGCGCCCGAGCACAATTGTATGTTTGCCAACTGGCGAATTTCCCGAACGGCTCAGAAGCTCTAAAATGCCCAGAGGCGTGGCCGGAATAAAATTCGGTTTACCCAAGAGGAGCCGACCAAGATTTTCAGGATGAAACCCATCAACGTCTTTGGAAACATCGACAGCAAGATTGATTTTGAGCTGGTCAATTTGATTGGGAAGGGGCAATTGCACCAGAATTCCGTGAACCAATTTGTCGGCGTTTAATTCCTCTATCAGCTCCAGCAATTCCCCTTCGCCGAGTTTCTCCGGAAAAGAAATCACTCGGGACTTGATGCCGATTTTGGTACAGGCTTTGGCTTTCATATTAACATATTGGACGGAAGCCGGATTTTCTCCCACCAAAATCGCCACCAGATAGGGGAATATATTCTTCTCCCTTAGCTTTCCGATTCGCCCCTCAAGTTCTCCTTTAACCTCAGAAGCTATCTTTTTCCCGTCAATTATAATTGCGCTCATATTCAATCCTCGCCTAAATATGGGCGATGCAGGAATTGATGTCAATTGCTATTTATTCAGCAACTTGGTTAAATTGGCTTAAAGCATAACTTGAAGGCCTTTTGCAGGGCGTAAGTCTTGACCTTGGAAATTGAATTTGACAGCAGGCAAATTGGGGAATATAATTGAACGAATATGAGTAAATCGAGAAGAAGCCGCGCAACGCCAAAACCCAGTCTTTTATTGTTCATCATATCTGCCTTGATCCTGTGCTTATTAATGCTGAGCTATTCCATCTATGGCCTTCAACGGAGCAAGCGCAATATGCTGGAGATCCTCGAGAACAGCGGCGCCAATTTGTTGAAGTCAATGGCCTTTAATTCTAAAACGATAATTGAAGGGGGCATGCTGTTGGAGGATGCGGTGCGGGATGGATTTGCCAGGAGCATCAGCAATATCCAGGATGCGGCATCGGGGAACCATCTCAATGAAGATTATCTTGCGAGCCAAGTGTGGGCCGCAAATGCTGATGGCGCCATCGTTCTAAATAAAAAAAAAATTGTCTCGCTTTATCCAAATAAAGCGGTACCACTCTCCAAGTTCGTGGTCGAATCGATGGAATCGCTCCTGACTGTCGGAGAAGAATTGAAGGAAGATGAATTTGAAACCTTTACGGTCGCAGGATACAAAGATGATTACGTCACTTTTGTAGGAGGATCGGATTCTCTCGGTAATAAATACTTTCTATTCAAAATTGGGGCTCTAATCGTTCCGGGGTGGCAGGATATTTCAATCAAGAATCTGATCGATAACATCAGCCGCGAACCAGGCATCGAATATCTGCTGTTGCAGAATTACGACGGGATCGTCTTTGCATCGCGCCGGGTGGAGAGAATGCCATCCATTGAAGATGATCCTTTTCTCCAAAAGTCCCTCGAAGATTCTATGGCGGCCAGCAGGATAACGCAATTTTACGGCAAGGATGTTTTGGAAGTTGCTGAATCATTTTATTCCCAGGGCAGCTTCAACGGAATTTTCAGGCTGGGCCTCTCCTTGGACCTCTATCACGAATTGACCCACGACTACCAGAATCGGATTTACATTCTAAGCGGCATTATGATTTTGCTGATCTTTCTGCTTCTTGGAGTGACCTTCCTATACCAGCGGAAGATATTGGCCGCCGAGAGCCTTCAGCACGCTCGCAATGTTTATGATCAGATTCTCTCACAGATCCCGAGCGGCGTGCTGGAAATCGATGGCGAAGGCGCCATCCTGGCATTGAATGCCGCTGGTGAAAAAATTTTGGGACTAAATGCCAACAAAATCATCGGCCACAGTTATTATGAGGTTTTCAAGAAAGATATTTTGGATTTTGAAAATGTCGGAATTGGTTCCACTGCCTCAAAGGAGGTCGAGCTCATTCGAGAGCGGCATGAGAAGAGGATAATAACTGCTGTATTCTCGCGAATTGACGATTCGACCATAGGCAAGCAATCGAATCTGATTGTCTTTTATGATATTACCAAATTGAAAACCCTTGAAGAGCAAGCCAGACGACACCAGCGGCTGAAAGAACTTGGCGATATGTCCGCGGGCGTGGCGCACGAAATCAGAAATCCTCTGAATGCGATCTCCATCGCGGTGCAAAGACTCAAAGAGGAATTGGTAGTTGACCCAAGCACCGACGCCAACTCTTTGCTTGAACATTTGAGCACCGAGACTCAACGGCTTAATAGGATAGTTGAAGATTTTTTATTATTGGCGCGCTATAAATATCAAACAGGCTCCTGCGATTTACTTGAAGTAATCCGCGGATTAATCGGGATTTTAAGTCCCCAGGCGGAAAAGGCAAATGTCAGGTTCCAATATGATATTCCCTCAGGAATCGAAGTGATGCTTTCTGCGGAGGACTTGAAAAAGGTATTAATAAATCTTTTGGTTAATGCCATGCAGTCATGCCAGGAAGGCGGAGATGTAAGCATTTCTGCCGCCGCTCATTCCGACGACAAAATTCGCATTGAGGTTTCGGACACTGGCGCCGGCATCCCCGAAGAGCTTGCCGGCGTAATTTTCGAGCCGTATATTAGCGGAAAGAAAGGCGGCGCCGGCTTGGGATTGGCGATCACGGCGCGGATAATCAATGATGCCGGCGGAAGCATCCAGGCAACGAATAGGCCCGAAGGAGGAGCAATTTTCACACTCATTTTACCGGGAAATCAACAATCAAATGTATCCGTATAGAATTCTAATCGTCGATGATGAGCTTTCCCAGCGAGATATGCTCTCGGGATACTTGTCCAAGAAAGGATTGGCGCCGACTTCCACCGGCTCCGCAGAGACAGCGTTGGCCTTAATCACAGACCATACTTACGAGATTGCCCTTCTGGACTTGAGGCTCCCCGGAATGGACGGATTGACTCTTTTGAAGGAAGCGAGAAAGGCCATTCCCGATATCTCGGTTATTATGATCACTGCTCACGGCGATGTTACTTCGGCAGTGGAAGCTATGAAATCCGGCGCAGTCGATTATCTCAATAAACCAATTAACTTAAGCGAATTGATTGAAACGATCAGCAAGGCGGGGGAACGGTTCAGAATCCTCTCTGAGAATAGAGCCTTAAAGGAGGTCATTCGGGAACGATCGGTTTCAACAGAATTCATTGGCGAAAGCGAGCCCGTTAAGAAGCTTCTTTCCAAAACTTACCGAGTCGCCAGCACCGATTCCACAGTCCTTATAACCGGTGAATCCGGGACCGGCAAAGAATTGATCGCCGGCATTATTCACAAAGCATCTCCACGATCAAACAAACCATTCATCCCGGTGGCGTGCGGAGCTTTACCGGATACGCTTCTTGAATCGGAATTATTCGGCTATGAGAAAGGCGCCTTTACCGGGGCCGAGCGGCTGCGTCTGGGCAGGTTCGAATTGGCCTCCGGCGGCACTCTATTTCTTGATGAAATCGGAGAGCTGTCGTCAGCGGTGCAGGCAAAATTATTAAGAGCGTTGGAAGAAAAACAAATCATGCGGCTTGGAGGGGATCACTATATTCAAATTGATACGCGAGTCGTCGCCGCCACCAATCGCCATCTTGAGAGCGAAATAAAAAGTGGCAATTTCCGTCAGGACTTATATTATCGGCTGAATGTGATCGATATTGAAATTCCTCCGCTAATAGAACGGCGGGAGGACATAATGATCCTTACAGAGTATTTCCTGAATCGATATAGTACAAAATATAGAAAGGGCATCAAGGGCATTACCTCAGCGGCACACGGCTCATTATTGCAATACCATTGGCCCGGCAATGTCCGTGAACTGCAAAATGCTATCGAGCGCGCTGTGGTGCTGTCATCCGGTGAGGTCCTGGACATTGAAGATTTCCCTGTCAATCTCAAAGGAAGTTCACAGTCCCGGCTTTTGCCTGCGGATATTACGACAATCAGCGATGCCGAAAGATTTTTGATCACAAAATCCCTGGCTAAACACAATTGGAGCATTACCGCCGCCGCCAATGAACTTGGGCTTCATCGCAACACCCTTTCTGCGAAAATCAAAGAATATAAAATTGAGAGAGGCTGATTGACAATTTGACTGCTTTCCCGAATCTTTCCAGAAAGCATCAAATCAGGTGAGTTTTTCCAGTGCTTTGCGCAGTTCGGATTCTATCAAGGATTTGGGAACCAGGTCAGGCTTTTCGGTAATCTTTACAGTGGCTATCAGCCCCTTTACTTCAATTTCCGCGCCAATATCGCCGAGGGGCGATTTCCCCCGAACCTGTATATAATTTCCATTCTTCACCAAAGAGACATTATACTTCTGAGCGGCCGTCTCGACTTCATGCCACCGCTCTTCCCAATTCACGGGGAGATTCAATTCAAAATCGAAGCTCATCTCTACGCCATCCTCATTCTCATAGGTAATCTCCGGTATCAACATCCGATTCAATCTGCAATAATTCACAGCATCAAGGATGCCGCATCCATCCCCTCATCTTCCTCAATTCGGCGCCTTCGATAATTCATATAGGCCGCTTCGCCGATATCGCTCACAAAGACCGAATTGAAAACACCTCCCACCACCGCTCCCACCACCGGTACCAATTGCAGCGACTTTCGCTTAGTTATCTGGAGGCCAAGGCTTTCGGCGAATTTTCCTACTGTCGCCAAAAGCGAATATCGGCCTATTTCCTTGCTGGCCAGGGCTTCGCTGGCCTTGTTCAAGCTCACCCTTTTCAAAACCTCCTCCACTTGCTTCAAACCGATCATAAACTGGAGCTTTGCCCTGACATCGGAAGTCGAACCGGTACGCAAAATATGCATCATATATTCCCGCTCGGTCTCCTTTTTCATATCATAACCATAGCAAATTCCAACTTGCTGAATTGCCCGCAAGGAAATTGTGAAAAGAGAAGGAATATCTGTCACAAGCCCGAATATTCCAGTGGCTCCGGTAGCGGCCCCTTCTGCGGCGGCATAAGCAACATGATACTTTCGATAATGCTTGGCGGCCTCATCAGAAGCCCTCAAGCCATACCCATACACCGCCTGAAGTGATTTCGCCTTGGCGCGGACTTCCGATTCATTTATTATCAGCCTTGTCGCTGAGCCAAGCCCAGTGAGAAATTTCAGCACTGCTCTGTTTATGGCTTTCTGGACGCCCTCCGGAATCAATGCCTCCGCGGCTTTCTGAGCCGGCCACAAAGCCATGTTCCCGGCTTTTGCCAAAAACCCGGGACCCTCTGATTCCCATTTCTTAATCTCTTCTTTCGCTGTCAGTATATATTCATCTTGCATATCACTTCTCCAGGCTTGTCGATTCTCCCGCTGATCGCTTTGTCCTTGAGCCAATATAGCATCTTTTGCCCCAATTTTCCACAAATAACTTACAGCTAATGGAGAAATTACCCCACCTCAAACGCATCATGCCGTGCCTATCCTTACTTAACATCTGCTCACTCTGGCTCGACATGGATATGAACATTTTCAATTTGCGGAAATTCCGTCGTAAGAAACTTAGCTATATAGCCAGCTACCTCTTTGGTTCCTTTCAAAGATAAGTCTCCTTTGAAATGACAATAAATATCTACATGATATCGCTCGCCGCGCTCAGTAAGAATTATGTTCCGACAATCGATCACCCCGGGGATATTATTGATAATGGCAATTATTTTTTCCTCCAATGGATTATGAGCGCCTCTTATCTTCAAAATGGAATCGGCTTCATCCTGCAACTGATCAAGATGGATTTCAATTCTGCCCACCCCCGGAAATTGCTTGCGTATTCCGGCTTCCAGATCTCTTATGACCTTGAGCGCATCGCTTAATGTTTTGTTGTCATCGCATTTAAGATTGAATTCAACATTATTATTTTTCTTGCGGTAATCCAGATGAATATTGCGTACTCCGACCCCATGCTCCTTTGAAATGGTTTCGATAAATGCGGCCATATCTCCCTCAGGCGGCTCACCGGGATCGGGATGAACTACTATATCCGGATTAGGAAGAATCTTTCCGATCGCTTCCTCAACTCCATTCAATATGTCGTGCGCTTCATCGAAAGGGAGATTCTTATCGACAGAAACTGTGGTATCTACGAATGTTTTGAACCCAGACCTGCGAACTCTCATATTCTTGACTCCCAGCACGCCATCGACATCCTCAACACTGGTTACCAGGCGGCTGAGAAACCCTTCCGGTGCCTTATCAATAAGAATATCAATCGTTCTTTTGGCCAACCTCACTGAGGTTATGATCACAAAAATTGCCACCCCCAGCGCAGCAATCGGGTCGGCTTGCGGAAAGCCAATTTTCACAAAAAACAGACCGGCAAGAACCACACCGGAACCCCAGATATCAGTAGAAAAATGCAGAGCATCCGCCTCCAGAGCTTGACTATGGGATTTCAAAGCTACCCGCCTTAATGCAGTGGAGCGCCCGAGATCAACGATGATTGAGACAATCATCACGAGATAAGCCCAAACATTCAGATTTAAGTCATATTTATTGCCAGTTAGCTTTTGTATAGCTTCATAGACAATATAGGCACATGTCACAAACAGTAATAGGGTCTCGACAAAAGCAGAAAAACTCTCGATTTTGCCATGTCCATAGTTATGCTCCCTGTCGGGGGGCTTATCGGAGATTTTTACTGCAACCAGGGTGATGATAGTGGCTCCCAGGTCAAGCAGAGAATGCATTGCTTCCGCCAAAATGCCCAGAGACCCCGTATAAATCCCGGCTACAAATTTAATCAATGTAAGAAAAGCGGCCGCTGCCACAGAAGAGGCGGCCACTTTGGACTTTTCTAATGAAAGCTTCTCAGCTTCCGCATTTTCCTGCATACTATCGCCCTGAGGTTAGCACTTCCAGGAAAATCCCTCAATTAATAACCGAAGCGAGGCGCGACCATCTTACTCGATTTGGAAAATGAATGAGATCATAAAATATCAGATGCGGAAATGATAGAGGCTTCTTTAGGCTCAGCTCAGGTGCATTGGTATCCGGGGCCCATGACCAATGAATAACCATCGCCTTCCCTTGCACTAATTTCCTATCCAGAAATCCCCAAAATCTCGAATCTGCGGAGTTATCACGGTTATCGCCCATCATAAAAAGCATCCCCGGAGGAACCGCTGTAGGCGGCATATTATCGCGAATGCCATAAGCGCCTGCGGGATATATATGCGGATCCGTAAATTTGCTAAAGGCGGGATTTTGAAATGGCGTGCCGTCAACATAAACTACCTTATCCCGAATCTCGACCACTTGACCCCCAGTGGCGACACAACGTTTTATATAATTCACCGATGGATCGCGCGGGTACTTGAAAATAATTACATCGCCGGGCTTGGGTTCAGCCAGAGCAGGGAGACGGATGTCAACGAAAGGTATCGGGAGGCGCATTCCATAAATAAATTTATTTGCCAGGAGAAAATCACCTACCAAAAGAGTATCTTCCATTGAACCGGATGGAATCTTGTAAGCCTCTACGATCGATGCCTTAATGATGAGCGCCAGAACGAGAGCAATAGCCAGCGATTGGGTATATTCCCAGACCACCCCAGTGAAGGTTCTCTTGGGCCTTTTCTTAGCGGATGCTCTTTTCCCAAATAGATGCATTATACCACTCCTAAAATTATACTATCAGGAAAATACGTCCCTGACTATATAATGTTTCTTCCCAATTTCCAAAATAAAATCAATGAGCTCTATCAATTTACTGGAATAGGCGGATTATATCATTGTAGGTTACAGTAATCATTAAGATAAGAAGCACGATCATGCCCACTTGCTGGATTCGAATCCTCTTATCGAGGGAAATAGGTTTCCCCCTGAATTTTTCAATCGCGAGGAAAAAAAGGTGTCCACCATCCAGAACCGGAATAGGTAGAATATTCAATAAAGCCAGATTAATCGACAGAAGCGCAGTGAACATCAGCAAATTTGCGAATCCCTGTGCCGCGGTCTGACCGGCTATCTGCGCAATGAGAACAGGGCCACCCATCGCCTTCACCGAAGTCGCACCTGAAAGCAACCCAGAAATGAAACCGAAAACTTCAACAGATATCATCGCTGAGGCATTGATCCCCTGAATAAATGACTCAAAGAATCCAAGGCGAATGACTTTTGACGACGGCCCGATCCCAATCTTGCCGACGATCGAACGGGTGCCGTCCTGGTTGACTACCTCATCTTTCGATGTCACTATCGTAGCAAGATAGGATTCATCATCTCGAAGCCATTGCACAACAATAGGGTTTTCAACCTGCTGATGAATAA
This sequence comes from candidate division Zixibacteria bacterium CG_4_9_14_3_um_filter_46_8, assembly GCA_002791595.1. Classification (GTDB taxonomy): domain Bacteria; phylum Zixibacteria; class MSB-5A5; order UM-FILTER-46-8; family UM-FILTER-46-8; genus UM-FILTER-46-8. The sequence continues at coordinate 16,498 of PFXJ01000091.1, read as the reverse complement.
CTTCAGCCATACCGGTAAATGTCTCCACTGAGACGCCATCAATGGAGATGATCGTATCACCCGGCATAATCCCGGCTTGGGCGGCTGGCCCGCTGGGGACGACCTGTCCTATAACCGTAGAATCAATATCGGGAGCGGTCATTCCGGAGAAGAAAAATACCATCCATAATATCAGAATGGCCGCTACGAAGTTCATCACCGGTCCAGCGGCGATGATCATAGCTCTTGCGCCCACCGATTTTGATGAGAATTCATACGGCTCTCCCGTGGCCTCCTCATCAGGATTCTCCCCAGCCATCTTGACATAACCACCGAAAGGTATCCAGGATATGCAATATTCGGTATCACCCCTTCTGAAGCCTACCATTTTAGGTGGATAACCGAGCGAGAATCGTTCAACTTTCACGCCGGCACGCTTGGCGACAATAAAATGCCCCAATTCGTGAACAAAAATGAGTATCCCCAAAACAAATAGGGTCGCCAAAATGGAAGTTAAAATCATAGAATCCTACTGGTTGTCAATTCTCCAACAAATTATAACTTGAACTGGACTGATGCTGTTCCACTATTATCAATCGCCTTCATAAGTAATGCTATCATTTAATTCGGCAATGACCCTTGAAGGATTAACTTCGATGCTCGGCGATGAATACTTCTCCCGGCAATGGCCACAGGGGCCATAGCTACTATTAATCAATCTTGCCCTTTGTTATTTCATAAAGGAATTTTTCTCATAGATTTTGACGATATGAACCGGTTCCAGCGGTTTATCTCGCTGATCACGCTTTACCGCCGCAATCTTCTGAGCGATATCCAGACCACTCACAAGCTGACCAAAAACGCAATATCCCATCTTATCCAGATTGGGAAGGCTCTTCAAGGCAACATAGAATTGGCTGCCGGCAGAATTGGGATCGGATGATCTGGCCATAGCAATTGCGCCAGGATTATGCTTCTTGTCGTTCACCTCAAATTTTATCATATACCCTGGACCACCCATTCCGGTTCCCAAGGGATCTCCTCCCTGAATTACAAAATCAGGAATGACCCTGTGCCAGATCAGCCCATCATAATAATGCTCACGAACCAGATAAAGGAAATTTGTGGCAGTCATGGGACTTTCTTTCAAGAAAAGCTCCATTTCCATATTGCCCAAATCAGTCTCGATAATCAAGTGGGGATTCTTATCCATCACATAAGGCGTCGTAGGGGCAGTATAAGTTTTCTTCAACGGTTCGGGTGTTTTCACCTTGGCTTGTTCCTCTTTCTTGGGTTTTTGCTCCTCTCCTGACTGGCTAATCGTTATCATAAAAGCCATCGAAAGAAGAATCAAGCTTACTACGAATAAAAACCTACGCATCTTTCCTCCGGTTCAAATTAATATTATCGATTCTACAAATTCTAATGCATTTCGTTCCCTAAAACAAGTAAATAATTCAGCCACGTCGCCATTCGGCCACACATTTCCAATTATGATATTGACAAAACTTCAATTCGCGTCTATACTCATTCAGATTTGCGGCAGACATAACTTATCAGATAAGATTGGAAAATTGTAATTAACCTTTTCTTTCGGAAAGCATTCAGCTTCGACCATGTGAATAATTTACTTCATTAGGAGGATTAAGATGAATAGACAGAAAATCTGGCGGCCATTAATATTTGCATTTGCCCTGGGAGCAATTGTCACCATTACGGCTGGTTGCAACATATTCGGATGGACTGCCGCCGATGATGATTTCAAAGGCTACCTGGCGAAAGGCAAGCAGTATATGAGGGATGGCGAATACGCCAGCGCAAAGGCGGAATTCGAGAAGGCGATCGAGGCTAATCCCAAGAGCTCCGATGCCCGATATTACCATGCCAAAGCTCTTGTGCTGGCGGCAGGACTCAATATCGGAGTCCTTATCGATGACCTTCAATCCGGCGACGAGAGCAATACTCTTCCGCTCTATTCCTGGAATCCGGCGGATTCAATGACTTCTGCGGAGGATATCATATATAAAAATAATATATACCAAGCAAATATGGGTGCCATGGCCGACCTTGCTGAAATCTACGAAGGTCGCGCCACCGGCGGCTTTAATTCCCGGGACATCCAGATTGATTACGCAGTGGCAATGAGTATCGTGGCCATTGTTGGACTTCGCGATACAGACCAAGATGGTGACATTGATAGTACCGACATTTATCTCACTATCGACGCTAATCCGAATGGGACCTATTCACTTGAAGGACTGCAGCAATTCTTCGATTATAATCCTGACACTTCCCTTGCAAAATCCGGCTTTGATCCAACGGGAGCTCGCTTCTTTAACACCCTTATCACTTGGGTCGATGATTTGCTAACGAATAGCCGGGCTCTAATCGCCAACATAATTGCGGATCTCAATCCGGAACTCGATATGCAAGAAATAAACCAACTATTGAACGATTTCCAAGTAACTATGCGCATGTATTATGTGGATACCGGCGATGCAAGTAATCCAGGCATTGGTGATAACGATCACGATGGCACAGTCAATGAGGAACATTGGGGCGATACCATCAACTCCGACCTGGATGGAGATGGGTTCAAGTGGGAAGATTCAACGGTTGAGTATTAGGAAAGGATTCTGACGATGAAGAAAATATCTATTATAGCGATTGTGGCTTTAATGTGTTGGGGAGCAAATGTTGCGGCAGAGCAAACATCCTCTCCATTTCATCACGACATTTATGCTCTGGGAATGGGTGATGCTTTTGTGGCGCACGGAAGCAATGCCAATGCTTTTCTGTATAATCCTGCCCTTTTGGCGCGAGTCGAGAAATTCCAATTGTCCGTGCTTGATCTCCAGCTCTCGGTCAACAAGTCCTTTATGGATGTTGTCAATTATATGAATGATAATCAGGACAAATTTGAGAACTGGGATTCCCTTTCGCCGGCAGAAAGGACAGCATTATACAACGGAATGCAGGATTTCGATGATCGCTGGGTCGTCGCCGGCGCTTATCCTTCATTCAATGTGGTTCTTCCTGCGGGTTTGGGATTTGCTGTTTATGATAATGTCGCTATGAAAGTCCGTTTGGATCGAGGTATCTATGAGCCCAGAGGATATGCCGACCTCAATAACGACCTTGTGTTCGCAGTTGGATACGCCCGCGACATCAATCCCAAGTTATCTTTAGGAAGCAATTTCAAATATATCAGCCGCAGAATATCGGGGCCGATTAGACTTAAGGCCTTAGATTTTGGGAACGCTGAAGATACTTACAAGGATGTCGAAGATTCCCTTGCTGATACGAAATCGGGATACGGCTTTGATGTGGGCGCGCTGTATAGTCTCCAGCCCAACCTGGATTTAGGCGCCTCGATTATCGACCTGCTTGGGTCTGTTGACGGAGACAAAACCCCAATTAATTTCCGAGTCGGCGCCGCCTACCATTATACAGGGCGGATTACCGGAAGTTTTCTGCGGGAGATCATTTTTGCTGGAGATCTCGATGATATGTTTAACCGCGATGGGGACCATTTATTTAATAAGACTCATCTCGGAGCGGATTTCTTGATGCCTGTGGTCAGCTTAAGACTTGGATTAAATCAGGGTTATCCGAGTTTTGGCGCGGGCATCAATTTGAAGGTCGCCAGATTTGAATACGCATATATCGGCAGAGAATTGGGAAATGCCCCCGGGCGTGAATCCGATTATAGTCATTACGCCCAATTGAGACTTGGCTGGATGTAATTCTGTATAATCGACTTAAGAATAATGCCGGGAGCATTGCTCTCGGCATTTTATTTTGGGAGACACTGAAATTCCTGGCTTTACATCTGCCAGCCAATTAGTGTCGGTTATCACCCAAAAAATACTTCCGCAATTTCATAGAGCTCAGGGTCGATGAACTTTGGAGCGGCCAAGGCCTCGGCAAGCGGCACTGTTACGATTTTATTCCCGGTTAAACTGACCATCTTGCCAAACTCACCTCTGGCGACGCAATCCACGGCCGCTATCCCAAACCTTGTTCCCAGAACCCTATCAAATGCTGTGGGAGAGCCTCCCCGCTGGATATGCCCCAGAATCACCACTCTCGTCTCGAAGCCGGTGCCTTTCTCGATCTCGATCGCCACCAAATTGCCAATTCCGCCCAGATTAACATGACCGAATTCATCGGTCTTCTGATCCTTTAGAATGAGTGTTCCCTCATCTTCAGGTTTCCTCAAGAACCTTGCGCCTTCGGCGACAACCACAATGCTGAAATCCTTTCCGCGACTATGCCGTTTCAAGATGGCCGCGTTCAAGGCATGAATATCAATGGGTTTCTCCGGTATCAAAATCAAATCAGCTCCGCCGGCGATGCCCGCCACCACTGCGATCCAACCGGTGTGCCGGCCCATCACCTCGACTACCATGACTCTGTTATGTGATTCGGCTGTGGTATGCACCCTGTCTATGGCCTCTGTAACTACATTGACGGCGGAATCGAATCCGAAGGTGTAGTCGGTGCCCGAAAGATCATTATCTATGGTTTTAGGCACTCCGACTACATCAACTCCCATTTCAAATAATTTGGAGGCGACTCCCAAAGTATCTTCGCCGCCGACCGCAATCAGGGCATTCAATCCTAATTCCTGAATATTACGTTTAATCCGCTCAATGCCGTCCTTCAGCTTAAATGGATTGGTGCGTGATGTTTTTATAATGGTGCCTCCGCGATGAAGGATTCCTGACACATCGCGAAGCGTCAGCGGGATCGTTTTTGATTCCAACAGCCCTTTCCAACCTTCGAGGATTCCGATAATCTCAAATCCGTGAGTTATGACGCCTTTCTTAACTACCGCTCTCAAGACCGCATTCAAACCGGGACAATCTCCTCCGCCAGTTAAAATTCCGACCGTCTTTTTCTTAGTCATAAAGCTATTCCCTCATTTTTATCTATTCCCGGCCACCATAGTGATTTGCCATTTTCGCGCAAGAAGCCAATCATCTTTCCGATACCGATATCCTCCCCTTGATAAGCTCGAAGGAAGGGAAACGCTCTCAACAGCTATTATCGGGCAAATGAAGGCAAATATGAACCCAAAGTGCTTCACCATAATACATCGAATCCCTATATTCAATGGAATCAAGCATTAGCTACCCCTTTATATTCCCCAAAGGCCGAAGCCTAAGCACTGGCTTGGAGATCCCAAGCAATGCCACCGATTCAACCACCTGGTCGATATCCTTGTATGCAAAACCAGCCTCTTCCGCCAAACCTGCGAATGATGCGGTTCGGATCATAATTCCATCCTCATTCATTTGTTTCAAAAGGTCCTGGCCCCGAATCTTCTTTTTTGCCTGAGTCCGCGACATGGTCCGACCGGCTCCGTGAACCGTTGAATTAAAGCTAAGCTCCTCGGCGGCATCCATCCCCACCAACAGATAGGACCCGGCCTGCATTGAGCCGCCAACCAGCACCGGTTGTCCGATCCCCCGGAATCTCTCCGGCAAAAGGGTTGAAGATGGCCCCAAGCTTCTGGTCGCGCCTTTACGATGCACCAGAAGTTTTTCTTTTTTCCCATCAATTTTGAATTCTTCAATTTTAGCGATATTGTGGGCGACATCGAAAACTAAATTCATCCCCAGTTGCTCATACCCCTTATCAAAAATCCTTGAAAATGCCTCTCGTATTCGGTGCGTTATGACTTGTCTATTGACGAAAGCAGTATTGGCCGCGCATGCCATCGCCGCAAAATAGTCTCTGCCTTCGGGAGAATTGAATGGCGCACACGCCAGTTCCCGGTCGCCGGTGCGGAAGCCATACTTATTCATCGCCCGCGTGAACTCGACCAGATAGTCGGTCGCAACCTGATGCCCGAATCCTCTTGATCCGCAATGCACCATCACCGCAATTTGATTTTCTGTATTGAATCCAAACTTCTGAGCAATAGCCTGGTCGAATATGTCGGCAATTCCCACTTTCTGAATCTCAAGATAATGATTCCCCGAACCCAAGGTTCCTATCTGATCAATGCCCCGCTTCCAGGCCTTGTCACTTATTTTCCCGGGATCGGCGCCCGCCAGGCATCCTCTATCTTCGATACATTCCAGATCCCCCCCCGTAGCATACCCCTTGCTTTTGCACCACGAGGCCCCTTCTACCATAATTTTCGCAAACTCTTTTTTGCTTGGCGAGATGATCCCTTTCTTGCCCACTCCCGTTGGCACGATATGAAACAATAATTCTATTAGATCCTTTAACTTTGGCCGAATTTCATCTTCGGTGAGATTGGTTTTTATCAATCGGACCCCGCAATTGATATCAAAACCGATTCCCCCCGGAGAAATAACGCCTTCGTCTAAGTCGAAAGCGGCCACACCACCTATGGGAAATCCATACCCCTGGTGCCCATCAGGCATGCAATAGGCATATTTTTTTATCCCGGGAAGGCAGGCAACATTAGTCACCTGTTCATAAACGCCATCATCCATCGCATTTAATATTTGCGTTGACCCGAATAGGCGCGCCGGAACTCTCATTCCTTGTTTCTCGGAAACTGGGATTTCACGAATCAGGGGTCCCGGATTTGTATATTTCATTTTCCAATTCTCCTAAAGATCGATCACCACAACCGCCCGATATCCTCCGGCAACTTTCTGTATCTTAAATCGATAATATGTTACCGCCTTGATATCAATCGATGGCGGCTGTTTGAGACTCTCTGCCCTTTGGCCTCCAACCACACCGTTCAATATGTACTCACCAGAGATAGCAACATCGAATTTGGAGTATATCATGCTCTGAACATCCTTCAAATAAATCAATTCGCTTAGATACAAGTATAGCAATTCCTCCAGGGATGATGACTCCAGCTTCAATTCCTCACTCTCTTCAGCGACAATGCTTTTCAAATCCGTCATGATGCCAAACATAGCTTCTGCTGACAATTCGAATAATCGATCCAGATCTTCCGCATATACTTCAAATGCGGCATCGCCAGAGATTATCTCCTCTAAATAACGATAGCCGTATCCTTTTTGTGCCATAATATACTACTGACCCAGAACGGTTGGTCTGCCTATTGTAAGAGAGATAACTTGCGAAGCGCCCGCCCTTCTAAGAGTCTTCGAACATTCATATAAAGTAGCGCCAGTGGTCACGATATCATCAACAAGCAGGATCCTCTTATTTTTTATCGACTCATTATTTGAAATTTGAAAGACACCCTTGATATTAGCATATCGCTCAATGGCGTTTAGGTATGTCTGCGACTTAGTATTTTTTTTCCGCTTCAGCGCAGTGCAATTCATAGGTATATCAAAAAGATGAGATAAGTGTTTTGCAAATAATTCAGCTTGATTATAGCCTCGATAATGATGCTTGCGAGGGTGCAGGGGAACCGGAATTATGACGTCGATATCCTTAATGAAGGGAGCACGGGCATATAATTCGAAAGCCTTATGGGCAAATTGCTCGCTAATTTCAACTCTGCCGAAATATTTGTACGCATGCAGATATTCCCGCATTGAGGCGGTCATTTCGCTCAGAGCATAAAGCTTGCCCGGACTTTTCCTGCCGGCGCAAGTGCGGCACCCATCGAATATATCTGGATAGAATGCCCGGCACACAGGACAATATGGAAGCGAGGGCTTGATATTTGAGAAAAGCTCATCACGACATTCATCACAGGCCGCCCTCAAGCCATCGGGAAGCGGCTTTCGGCATAGCACACAATGAGGGGGATAAAGGAAACATGCCAGATCCTCAAGAAATCCCTTGAATAACCCTCGCAGATTACTCGACTCACTGGGTTTAATTTCCGTTATCATCCAAGAATAACTGCAACTACATCGCGCGGGTCTCTCTCCGTTCGCGGCGGGAGCGCAATTTGGGGATCAATATCAACATCGTCACCGAGATTAAGAATATCAAGAAAGTCAGCGCCTGATTATTAGAAAAATCAATTCCACCGATATTTGCGAAAACCATGGATGGTTCATAATATCGGAAAAAGTCTATAGTGAAACGGAGTGCGGAGTAAAGGGCGCCCATCATAAAGAAAGAGAATCCGGCAAATCTCTGGCGACGCTCCAGCCACAATAAGACTCCAAAGAGAATGAATCCGCCCGCCGATGACATCAATTGCGCTGGATACAAGGGAATGCCGGGGAAGTGCCATCCGGCCGCGCAATCCTGTGGAAATACTATTCCCCAAGACCAATCTGTAGGATCGCCATAACAGCACCCATTAAGGAAGCAGCCGATACGGGAGATCCCCAAGCCCAGCAAAAACGCCGGCGCAAATGCATCCAATGTTTCCCAAAAAGGCATTTTCCATAACTTAATAAAAAACATGCTGGAGATGATGACCAAAACAAACCCTCCCATCATCGACAAGCCGGCGATGCCGATCTCACCACTGCTTTGGAATGGGTTTAGGATATCCGAATAATGACCCTCGAATTCCTCCAGATGATAGATCACATAAAAGAACCTTGAACCTGCCACGGCCGCCACCAGTATCACCAACGACAAATCGATCACCCGATTTGCATCAATTCCGAATTTCCGCGAACGCCGGGTAGTCAGAATGATTCCCAGAAAAAATGAAAGGGCCAGCGCCAAACCATAAGCCTTGATCGTAACTAACCCTATATGAAATATCTCTGGATGCATCAGTATGCCCTCCAATCTCTGTTCACCGCTGTGATTACTCCTATCATAAGCCAAAATACCAGCATTGATGTGCCCCCGTAAGAAACGAAAGGCAACGGCAGACCGGTAACCGGCATAAGGCCTATGGTCATCCCGATATTAACTATCACTTGGAATGCAATTATTGCTACCAGGCCGCCGGAAGCAAGTCCCAGAAATCCTTTTCTGGCTTTCGCCGCAATGGTAATTCCTCGAGTTAATAGGATTGCGAATAGAATTAAAACTACCGTTATGCCGATGAAGCCAAAAGCCTCGCCAATCACTGAAAAAATAAAATCGGTATGCTGGGTAGGAAGATATGCCAATTTAGTCTGGGTCCCTTCTCCAATTCCTTTGCCAATCCATCCGCCGGATCCAATGGCAATTTTTGATTGGATAATCTGGTATCCGGCACCTCTTGGATCACGTCCGGGATCCAAGAAAGTCAAAATCCGTAGCTTCTGATACTCATGAAGCTTATTCCATAATATAGGAGTCAGGACTCCAAAGGCGATATTAATAATTGCTACTCCCACGCCGATTTTCACATCGGTCCTGTAAATGATGAGAGAAACCAACAGCAAAATCAGAAATACCGCCCAGGCAATCGGATGTGCCGCAGCAATCATACTGACAATGGGTGAGACAAACAAGAACAAATGGTACGAATTCATTCCGCTCCAATAGAGCATAAACATAATTACCGTCCCAAAGACCATAGCGGTTCCCAAATCGGGCTGCTTCACGACCAGCGCAAATGGAATCAAGCCCATCGCCAAAACCGCAACTATACCTGGCGCATTGGGAAATTTCCGCTTGAGATGAGAAAGAAACCTGGCAATTACAAAAACCAAGGCCACTTTCGCAACCTCTGACGGTTGCAATTTGAAAGGCCCGAGATCAAACCACCTCACGGCGCCAGTGCCACCGGAACCTCCATAGGCCAGCACCCCTGCCAATAGCGCCATTGAGACGAAATAATAAATGTAGGAAAAACCCTCGTGAAATCGCAGAGGGATGACTGAAACTCCCAGGAATAGAATAATTCCCAGCGCCAGCCAATAGATCTGCCTTATATACATCCCCCTATACAATGATAATTCCTCATTAAAACCGGTAGAATAAATCCCAATGATGCCTATTACCGACAACAAAAGTGCGGGGAAAAAAATAAGAGTATCTATCTTGAACAATGATCTCATACCAGTGTCATTTACAGATTATATATTTTCCTTTTCGAGGAGATATGATTTCAAAATCTCCCGCGCAATGGGCGCCGCATGCGTGCTTCCATGGCCAGCATTCTCCACAAGCACGGCGATCGCAATCCTGGGGTTTTCGACTGGCGCAAAACAGCAGAACCACGAGTGTTCCAATCCATGAGGATTCTGAGCAGTCCCGGTTTTTCCGGCGATAGCGATGTCATCAATCTTCGCTGGCGTCCCGGTGCCCCCATCAACCACTGCAGTCAAGGCCTCTACCATAAATGAAAGGGTGGCACGGGAAAACGGAAGCCGCAAAATAACTTCCGGCTCCATCTCATAATCCTCCCCTCCGGGATTAACTATTTTGCTTACAATCTGGGGCTTGTACATCGTCCCCCCATTGGCAATTGCCGCATAAAAGCATGCCATCTGCAAAGGGGTAACCAGCACTTCTCCTTGGCCAATAGCCAGGTTTATGACGGTCGATTTTGACCATTTTTTTTCCCCATATTTACGGTTCAGATATGCAGTTGACGGCGCCACACCCCTGCTTTCTGATGCAAAATCAATTCCGGTCTTTTGTCCAAAACCACTCCCGATGCAGTATCTGGACCAAGCCTCAAATCCAGTGGCCAGCCCTAATTGATAAAAATAGATATCGCACGAATGAACGATGGCGCCGAACATATTTTGCTGGCCATGCCCGGATGGTTTCCAACACCTGAACTCGCGATTACCGAACCTCATTGCGCCATAGCAAGGTCTAAATACACTATTGACATCAGCTGAATTCGTTTCCAGGGCTGCCCCGGCAGTGATCGGCTTAAATATTGAACCTGGCGGATATGTCCCCACGCAGGCACGGTTAAGCAAAGAATGGGCGGGGTCATTGGAAACCTGACTCCAGAGCTCATTGGTAACAAATCCCGCAAATGCATTTGCGTCGAAATTTGGCTGGGAAACAAATACCAGAACGCCACCATTTGACGGGTCAATCGCCACTACCGCGCCGCCGCTATACGATGACAGCAAACTTTCCGCCACGCTCTGGGCTTGCCAATCAATATTCAAAATCAACTCCGAGCCTATCTCAGGGGGAATCGACTGCCTATGGGGACTGTAACCCAGAATCTTCCCCGAGGCTGAAACCTCCAGGTATTTTACCCCATCCCGCCCCCGCAGATAGTTATCATATTCCTCTTCAATCCCGCCAATGCCAATTATATCACCGGGCTTGAAGACGTTGGGGTCTCGCCCTTTCAGCTCGGCGTCCGAAATCTCACCCACATAGCCGAAGAGATGTGAGCCATAATTATTCAGCGGGTATTGCCTGGTTACATCCAATTGATAAATAACACCCGGCAACCTCTCGGAATTTTCCTCTATCTTGCAGATCGCTTCAAAATCAACATCTTTCACCAATTTTATGGGATCGAAGCGGTTCCGGATAGGTTTGTCCAGCTTTTGTTCAATAATATCAGGATCCGTCTTTATCAAATCGGCCAGATATTCTTTGGAAGCAAACTCGCCCTCTCCCTTATACGGCAAGTATGAGATGTTATATAAAGGTCTGTTGGCAACCAGAAGCTCCCCATTACGGTCTTTGATTACCCCTCTCGGCGCCGAAATTGGGACCATCCTCATACTATTCTCGTCAGACACCTGGCGGTAATATGCATGCGAAATCACCTGAAGCGAGAAAATACGGCCTGCCAAGACAATAAATGAAAATGCCAGAAAGATTACCACATATCTGGCGCGAACATCGCTTATTCTGTAACGAATGGCCATCTTAGGCCGCCTTTCCAACTTGATGAATCCCCGGAAAATACCGCAACAAACCCCAAATTAGGGTGGAATATAAGGCCGTGGTAAGGCCGTATCTAACAAAGTGAAAGACAAACGTGTTGGGCTCATCAAAGTTGAGGACCACGAAATGTCCGGTCTGATAAAAGGCCACTGCCCCGAACACCAGCAGTATCTGAGCGGCAAATGTCCCCCAGTGAAAACGCGTGCTTATGTGGCCAATCCCATATCCCACCAAAAGATACAATAGTGCGCTCCACCCCAGATTTCCCGGCACCATTGAATCCACTACTACTCCCCAGAAAAAACCAAAAATAAGAGCCACGGGATTTCGGTTGAACAAAGCCATATATATTACAATTATCATCCCGATATCAGGCTTTACTCCATATATGCTTACTAGGGGAGCTACAACAACCTCCCAGAAAGAAGCAACGAAAAGCCAGATCACGATTGAAGCAAAGTCTCTCATCGGGATGCATTGTCCATTATAAATAATCTCTCAAGCCGGCTGAATTTCACAAATGGCTCAACTTTGATCTCTGCAAAGAAATAGGAAGTTGAACCGATTTTGAAATGCGCCACCACTCCGAGGGGAATTCCCTGGGGAAACACGCCTCCGACTCCAGAAGTTTTTATTGTATCGCCCTCTGCTATATCCTCATGGACGGGAACATTATCCAAAATCATGCCGTCGATTGGGTTGAATTTGAGGATTCCCTGAACGCGGCTGCGGTTATCGACTGCCGAAACTCTGCTTGAAGGATCTATCAGTAATTGAACCTCAGAACTGTTGTCATAAACACGCTTTACCTTGCCAGCAAGACCATCAGGAGCGATCGCCGCCATATCGGGTCTTACCCCAAAATCAGACCCGACATTAATAATAACAGAACATTGATTGGGGATATCAGGCAATTTGACAATCTCTGCCGGGATAAGCTTCAAGCCGTAATCAGTCTCGAGGCTGAGAAATTCCCGCAGGCGCCTATTCTCCTCGACGGCATCGGTAAAGTAAGAAAGTTGGAGCTTGGCTTTTTCAAGTTCAGCTTCTAAACGCCGGGCATGCTCCCGAACCTTATATAAATCCTCGAATTTCCCTTTGATATTTTCGATTGGCAGGTAAAAAATTTCAATGCCGATCTCAGCAATGTACTCTTTCATTCCCATAGGCGACAAAATCAGCAGAAAGCTTAGAATTATCAAACCTATCGGAAATAAAGCCCTATTCCTTCGAACGGAACCAAATTGAATGCTGGCCATTCCCTTTAGCCCTGTGATTTAAGTTGAGGGTCCTAAAACATCCAGAATATCCTCAAAGTTTTTGGCGTCGATTAATTTCTGGCGATTCTCTTCGCTCTTCATCAAGAATGAGAGTTCTGCCATCACATTCAAGTGAGCGCCGATGGCGTCCTCCGGCGCCGCAATCAGGAAAAAGAGAAAGACAGGCTTCTTATCCATTGCCTCGAAATCCAACCCCTTCTTGGATCTTCCAAATGCGATGACTACACCTTTCACTGATCTGGTTTTGGCATGGGGAAAAGCCACTCCATATCCCACACCGGTGGTCACCAATTCCTCGCGTTCCATTACGGCCTTCAACAACTCATCAGCGTTTTTTACGAGTTTCGATTTGGAGGCCAATTCAACCAACTCATTGATTGCGCTGTCTTTATCCTTCGATTTTAAGTTAAATTCGATTAAGCCTTCCTCTAAGAATTTTGAAAGTTTGATCATCGGACCCTCGCCATATTTATAAAATTTAGATTCAATACTTTTCGGCTTCTTCAATGAGCATTATCGGGATATCGTCCTCTACTCTGAATTTCAACCGGCAGGCATGACAAATTAATAGATTATTGGATTTATCGTACTCCAATTCGCCCTTGCATGACGGGCAAACCAGTATTTCCAGCAATTTATCCGATAACATCAATTCCTCTTCATCAAATTTATTAATTCTCCTTTTCAATTTCAAAAACACCTATTTTACGATACTTGGCCAGCCTCTTTGCCAATAACTCCGCCGGTTCAATGCGTTCCAGCTCCTCTAACGCCCCGAGAATATATTTCCTGACCAGGTCCATCACTTTTCCAGGATCCCGATGCGCCCCACCCAAAGGCTCCGGGATTATCTTGTCCACAATGCCCAGTCCCATGGCATCCTGAGCAGTCACTCTCAGAGCATCTGCCGCGGTTTCATATTTCTCCTGCGGGTTTTCCTTCCATAGGATAGCCGCACATCCTTCGGGGGAAATGACCGAGTACCACGAATTCTCCAGCATAAAAATCTTATCCCCAAGGCCAATCCCCAGGGCTCCGCCTGATGCTCCCTCTCCGATCACAACGACCACGATGGGAACTCTAATTCGACACATTTCTCTCAAATTTCTGGCAATGGCTTCCGCCTGCCCACGCTCTTCAGCTTCGATCCCTGGATATGCTCCCGGAGTATCAATTAATATCACGATCGGCAGCTTAAACCTGTCCGCCAATTGAAATCCTCGCAGGGCTTTACGATACCCTTCGGGATGGCACATTCCGAAATTCCGGAATTGCCTCTGCTTGACATCCCGCCCTTTCTGCTGCCCGACAAATAAGACTCTCCTGCCCTCAAGAGTTGCCAGACCCACCACGATCGCTTTATCGTCGCCATATCCCCGATCGCCGTGAAGTTCGATAAAATCAGTCGCCAGTGCCTCAATATAATCGAGAGTGTAAGGCCTCGCCGGATGACGGGCAATTTTCACCCGCTGCCAGCGGTTCATTTTTTTGTATATTTCTCTCTGCAGCCTCTCCAGCTTAGCCGTCAAAATCTTGATTTCACTGCTAATCTCCAGTTTTTCGCCGTCAGCGAATTCCTTCAGCTCGGAGATTTTCTTCTCCAATTCAAAAATTGGTTTTTCGAAGTCCAAATATTGCATAAGTCTTAAATTAAAATAATCTTCGGCTTGATTTCAATAAAAGAATGAACACCACCAAAAGAAAGACCGCCGTTAATCCGGTAACAAAACCTCGATCTGGTGCCAATATAGCTATAACCATGAATGAAAACAACATGCTCGTCAAATAAAATATCCATAGGGTAACGCTCTGCGATAAGCCCAACTCCATAAGAAGATGGAATATATGACGTCGGTCGGCTTGATACACTCTTTTGCCTGTTGCCAACCTCCTTATGATTGTTATGAAAGATTCAGCAATCGGGACCCCGAGCGCGGCTATAGGCACCACCATCGTTATCGTTGCCAAGCTTTTGGGCCAGATAACCGAAATCACCGCGAATAAGTACCCCAACATCATCGCCCCGGAATCCCCCATGAAAATCGATGCCGGCGGGTAATTGAATTTTAGAAATCCGGCGGTCACACCCATCAGCCCGCAGGCAATCACTGCTGGAAATGGCGTTCTGAAAATCAGAGCGCTGATAAAAAATGTGGTGGCCGCGATGAACCCTATTCCTCCTGCCAGACCATCCATGCCATCAAGAAAGTTCATCGCGTTTATGAGGCCCACTATCCACAACAATGTCACCGGAATTCCCCAATTCCCCAAAGCCACTGTCCCTTTGAAAGGTATAGTCAATAATCGGACCTGATAACCGAAATAAATTGTGATCATCGCCGCTATCACTTGAATAATGAGTTTTGTCAATGGCCTAAGGTCTCGAACATCATCTATCAGCCCACCTATTACCAGGACCAGCAATCCCAAATTAATCCCGATCAGCTCCTTCCCGAGCTCACTTATAATTTCGGAATAAAATAGCAGCCCTATGAGTTCGGCAATCATAAATGAGACAAACATTACCAGGCCGCCGACCCGCGGCACAGCTTCCTGGTGAAGCTTCCTGCCGCCGGGTTGATCCAGGATATTGTGACGATTACAGTATCTAATCACTATGGGGGTCAGCATAATCATCAGGTAAAACCCGACAGCCATAGCAACGAGATTACCCAATCTTACTCTCCCGCCAATTCCCGATTTCCAAAATCAACCTCTTGATACAAAGCAAAATCAATAACGCCATACTGCGGAAAATATTATTAGGATAATGCTTCCGATAAAAACGAAAGATGCTTCTATTGTGCTCGATATTCAACTTCCTTATATCTGCCACCGCCCCATTTCTCCAATCATGATATACTCTGGCCTTCGGTTGATGATAGACCTTAAATCCTCTCTTCCTCAGCATCACGCACAAATCGAAATCCTCAGCATACATAAAAAACCGCTCATCAAATCCCCCGATTTCGAGGAATGCCTCCTTTCGCACCAGCATTGCTGTCGCCGGAATCACTTCAACTTCAGATAACTCGTCCATTGGCAACCCAATATAGCGCTGTTTCATTCTCGAAAACAAACTTAAATGGGATAATGGTGATTTGCGGGAAAAGAGCAATCGCCCGAAATCCGGAGTGAATCGATATGAAGGCATCCGGGAGCCATCTGGAGACAGTAGCTGGGGGCCGACCGCCGCCGCCTTTTCGTCAGAGGCAAGGACCTCCATCATCGAGTGTATGGAGTCCGGTTCAACGCGGGCATCCGGATTTAGGAATAGAATATAATCCCCATCAGATTTCCCCACCCCAAAATTGCATCCCTGGCCGAACCCAAGATTTTTCTCAAGACGATACAATCGGCAAGGAAACCTACACTTTATTTCCGCTGGGGCTAAGGCGACATCGGAGGCATTATCAATCAAAAGCAATTCGAGGTTGTCATATATTGATCGGTCCAACGCCTCTATGGTTTCCTCTATGACGTGACCGCTGTTGTAAAGGACTATGACGACGCTTATTTTGGGATTTTGCACAAACCTTATTTATATA